>NZ_AEJC01000402.1 GCF_000317595.1 Streptomyces ipomoeae 91-03
GCACTCACTTCCGCGAAGCTGCGGAAGCTCAGGGAGCCAGGCAGCTCACGGCCGGGGCGCCGGCCGGGTCCAGCAGCGCGGCCGGGTCGACGAGCGCGGTGGGGTCGGCCGCGAGGTCCGTCACGGCGGTCGGCGTCTCGGTGAGGCAGGTGACCGTGCCCACGGGGTCCGGCGCCGCGGTGGCGGCCGGGGCCATGGCGCCGGCGAGGGCGAGGGTTCCGAGCAGGACGGTGGCGGTACGGCGCATGGAGAGCATCCCCTTGTCAGAAAGGAAGTGGAGAGGGTGGTCGGACGAGTTCGATCATTGCCTCTTCCCTCCTGCGAACGCGCGCTCCGTCACTCCCGCGTGGATGACGTAACGATTCGGCGCCCTGTGGTGAGTTGACTGGTCTGCCCCCATGGGGCGAGTGCGGGGCGGCGCGGTGACGCGATTGCCGGCGACGACCAGCGGGACGTTCAGTGGGACGTTCAGTGCGGTGACGTGATCGCCCGGGCCGCCGCCACCTCCTGGCGCAGCGGCTCCAGTACGCTCCCCGGCGGCCCGCTGAGGTCGGACCGGACCGCGTAGAGGACGTCCGTCTCCCGCAGTCCCTCCGCCAACTCCCGCAGCTGAAGCACCACGTGGTCGACCTCGGCGGACGACGGCGACTCGGCCCCCTGCTTGACCCGTACCCGCGCGGCCGTCGTCGCGTCGACGATCCGCTCGACCGCCACGACCAGCGGCCACCACGCGGCGGCCCTGCGCCCGGTGGGCGGCGGCTCGGTCAGGGCCCGCTGGAACTCCGTACGGATGGCGGAGAGGTCCCGGTAGAGACGGCGCCGCATCCGGGCGCGTCCGGCGTGGTCGTGCGCCCCCTCCCCCACGGCCCCGAAGGCGCGTTCCACGTACGCGGCCGTGTCGGCGACGGCGTCGGCGAGGCGGTCGCCGACGCGGGCGTGCCAGCTCTCCGGCCAGAGGAGGTAGCCGGCGACGAGGGCGATGGCGCAGCCCATGAGGGAGTCGACGAGGCGGGGCAGCAGCAGGCCGGTGCCCTGGTGGTTGAGGATGTCGGAGAGAAGGAGGATCACCGGGGTGATGGCGGCCGTCTGGTAGCCGTAGCCGCGGGGCGTGAAGACCGGGATGAGGGGCGCGAGCAGCAGCATCACGGATACGTCCCACCACCCGCGCGGCACCTCCGCCAGCACCCCGGCGGCCACCACCAGCCCCACGACCGTGCCGAGCGCCCGCAGCAGCGCCCGCGAGAAGACGGAACCGAAGTCCGGCTTCAGTACGAAGGTGATGGTCAGCGCGATCCAGTACGAGCGCGGCACGGGTATCAGCGACACCAGGGCCTGGGCGAGGCCGATGCAGAGCGCGAGGCGCAGACCGTAGCGCCAGGAGCCGGCGGACAGCGCCACATCGCGTGCGGCACGGGCGGCGCGTACGCGGAGCGGGGCGTAGCGACCCCGGCGGTCGACGGTGTTCGCCGTGCCGGCGAGGGCGTCCGGGGACTTCTCGGTGACGACGTCGGCGGCGTGCCGCAGCGCCTGGTCGACGGCCCGCCCGATCCCGCCGCCGGGCTCGGGGAGCCGGAGTCCCAGCGGCCCCGAGTACCCCGTCTCGACGGCCTCGGCGAGATGCCGTACGGCGGTGGGGACCTCCTCGGGCAGGGGACGCCCGGAGAGACGTACGGCCGGGGCGGCCTCCACGAGTGGGGTGAGGGCGTTCAACTGGGCGAGCAGGCGGACCAGTTCGGGGCTGCGGCCGTGGTGGCGGGTGCGGCGGCCGAGGACGAGGTCGTACGACTGGTTGAGGGACTGGGTGACGGCGCGACGGGCCTCGTCGTACGCCTCCGCGCTGTCGGCCGTGGCCGCGAGCTGGTCGGCGGCCCGGCGGTAGGTCTCGGCGACGGCGGCCCGTTCCGGTACGCCGGCCCTCAGCGGCCAGCCGAGCAGGGCCTGGAGGAGCACGAGGAGACCCCCGCCGCTCATCAGCAGCGGGGCGAGCCACCACTCGCCCGGCATCGGCAGACCCGCGCCGACCACGGAGTTGAGCAGCAGAAGCAGCCCGGACACGGAGGCCACGGCGCCGATCGTCGAAATCATCCCGGAGACCAGCGCGATCCCCGTGAGCGCGCCGACGGTGACCCACCCATGTCCGTACACCAGCGAGCCGAGGGTGATGCCGACGGCGGCGAACATCTGCGGGACCGCGATGTTGAGCAGCCGCATGCGGTACGCGTCCGCCGTGTCGCTGATGACTCCGGAGAGGGCGCCCATGGAGGCGAGGGCACCGTACGCGGGCCGGCCGACGGCGAGGCCGATCACGAGCGGAAGCGTCAGGGCGACGGCGGCGCGGACGACCGCCGGCCGGTTGACGGGTGGCGCCTGCTGCGGCTGGAGGTTCCGGACCAGCCAGTCGGGCGGGGTGAGGCCGATGCGGAACGGGCGGGGCATGGGGCCATTATGGCGCGGGGGGTTTCCGTGGCCCTTCGGCCTGTTTTCCGAAGTTGTCGCTTACTTCGTTATCGCTGTTCTCGCTGTTGTCGCTTACTTCCGTATTGCTTACTTCCGTCGGTGGAGGGTGAGGTCGACGATGACGGCGTTGTGGTCGGTGCCGGACAGCTCCTGGAAGCGGGTGCCGCGTGCGGAGAAGTCCTTCGCCGATACGAGTACGTGGTCGATCTGGGCGCCCAGGGCCGGGGTGGTGCGGGCGGGCCAGGACGGGGTGCGGTCGGCGCCGGTGAGGCGGGCGGCGTCGCTGAGACCGGTGTCGAGGATGCGGCGGAAGGCGGCGTGGTCCTGGGAGGCGTTGAAATCCCCGGCGACGATCGTCGGGGTCCGGCTGTCCGCCGCCGCGTACGCGCGCAGCGCGCCGAGCTCACGCCGCCAGGTGTCGAGCTGTCCCGGCAACGGCGGCATGGGGTGCGCCAGCCGCAGCCGTACGGGGTGGCCGTCGATGTCGGCGACGGCGCCGGGCATGCCCATGGTGGCCGGGATCGGATCGGCGGCCTTGAGCGGGAAGCGACTGAGGATGACGGACCCGTCGGACCCGTAACCCTCGACCACTTGGCGGTAGGGGTAGGCCGGGTTCTTGCCGCTGAGGTCACCGAACGTGTCCCGGAGGGAGGCCAGGCAGGTGGCCTGGCACTCCTCGACGAACACGATGTCGGGGTCGTCGCGGTGCACGGCGCGGATCAGGGCGTCCGTTCCCCGGCCGAACTGCACGTTGGACGCCATCACGCGGAGCTCGGCGAGCCGCGCACCGGTCGGCTCGGTCGTCTCCCCGTACGGCTCGATGAACCAGGCGAGGGCGCCGAGCAGCACCATTCCCCAACCCAGCCCGATCCAGAAGCGGGCCCAGGCGGAGAGGAGAAGGGCGAGACCGGTGGGGACGAGCAGCCAGGGCAGGAACGCGAGGAGCTGGGTGACCGGGGTGAACCCGTCACTGTCGACGGCCCGGCAGCCGACGACCACACTCACGCCGAGCAGGAACAGCGCGGCGAACACCTTCTTGCCGCCGTGCGTCTTCCGCCGCGCCGGCGCCTCCGGCCGCTCGACGGTCGTACTCTCCACGGGCCGGCCTTCCGTTCGCCTCAGGGGGTGCTCCTTCTCAAGGACGAGGTCGGTGGCGTGAAGGTTGCGCGGGGGTGGGGTCACGACTTGGTGTCGGGGGCGCGGCGGATCGTGCGGTGGTGCCAGGGGCGACCGGGAGGGGCATGGCCGACCGGGAGGGGCATGGCCGACCGGGCTTCAGCCGTCGTTTCTCGCCGCTCGGGCGGCAAGTACGGGAATGGACGCGATCTTCTCCGCGTCCAGATGCTCCCGGACGAGCCCGGCCGGGCGGCTCGGTGACGGGCAGGAGATGACCTCCATGAGGAAGGCGAACTCCAGATCCGAGTACCCGGCGCCCTTGCCGAGTACGTAGCCTGCGTGGAGTTGGGCCCGAGGAGTGTCCGAGCGGTGTGCTTGCCTGGTGCGCAGCTCGTCTCCGTTGACGGCTCGGGCCACCCGTACGTACTCGCGGCGTGCAGTGGTAGGCCCGCTGCACGGCGAGTTCGGCGAGGTCGATCAGCTTCTCTGTGCCTCAGGCGGACAACGGCTCCCGGCATCGGTGCCGAGCGAGGGCCGCCCGGGCTTCTGCGCGGGCCGCGTTCAGCCGGGCGAGCGCGGTGCCCCGCGGTCGGGCCTGCTGCTGCCACCACGGCGCGCATCAGGTGGTGGCAACAGCGTGGCGGTGCCCAGGTGGCCGGTTACGTCGTCGCGGGATGGTCGTGGGATGTGGCCAGGGACCACATCACGAAGACCGCGATGGCGATGGCGATGATGGACCAGACGGGGGCGTACGGGAGGAACATGAAGTACTCGATGGCGAAGAGGGAGGCCAGGGCTATGCCCATGCCGCGGGCCCAGTCCTTGCCCTGGAGGATGCTCCAGCCCGTGAAGGCGACGACTACGCCGATCGCCAGGTGGATCCAGCCCCAGGTGTAGAGGCTGAACTCGAAGACGTAGTCGCCGATGTTCGTGTAGACGTCGTCCCCGGCGATCCCCGCGATGCCGTTGAGGATGCCCATGATGCCGCTGACCGTCATGAGGACGCCGGCGAAGATCGTGCCGCCGAGGGCCCAGGCCGTGCCGGAGTGCCTCGCGTAGGAGGGCGTCGGCGTCGAGATGGTCTGGCCGGTCGGGGAGTTCTCGCGCGGGGCGGTGCCGTGCTGTGCCATGAAGGCCTCCTCGGACGGATCCTCAGCGGATCCTCGGATGGAATGACAGCTCATCCGTAGGGTCACGCGGTGGGGGGAGGGCCGCATCAGGGCTGGGGCGAACGGGTGAATCGCGTCCGGCGAGGTTTCAGCCGAGGTCGCGAACGGGCCGAGCCCCGGTCCAGCGGGGTCTCGGCCCCGGCACGATTGCCTCTCATCGCGACGGCTGCTCGGCATGGTTGCCGCTCGTCGTCCGCGGCTGCCCGGCACGGTCCCTATCCGGCGGCGGTTTCGTCCAGCCGGGTCAGGAAGGCGGTCACGGTCTTGTTGAACTCGGCCGGGCGTTCCAGGTTCGGGAGGTGGGCGGCGTCGGGGATCACTTGGAGCGTGGAGTCGGGGAGCGCCGCGTGCATGGCTTCCGCGTCCGCGACCGGGGTGTACTCGTCGTCGGCGCCCACCACGACCAGGGCCGGGACGGTGACCCGGGTCAGCAGCTCGCGGTAGTCGGGGCGCTCCGCGCGACCGCGTAGCGCCGCCGCCGCGCCCTGGGGGTCCGTGGCGGTCATCATGCGGTGTACGTGCGCCGCCACCTCGGCGTCCGCGTACGGCGCGACCATCTTGTACAGCACCTCGTCGGCGTACCCGGTCATCCCCTCCCGCAGCAGCCGGTCCGCCATCGCGTTCCGGGTGCGTTTGCCGTCCTCCGTCTCCGCCGCCGGGAACGTGTCAGCCAGGATGAGACCACGGACGCGCTCCGGGAAGAGCCGGTAGCACTCCATCGCGATCTGGCCGCCCATCGACAGGCCGGCCAGCACGAACTCCGGGACGCCCAGGTCGTCCAGGAGCGTCGCGATGTCCTCCGCGAACGTGGAGAGGGGCGTGATGCCCGGGACCACCGGGGACTCGCCGTAGCCGCGGAGGTCCGGTGCGATCACCCGGCGGGTGGGGGCGAACTCGGTGATCTGGGGGTGCCACATCGTGCGGTCGAAGGGGTGGCCGTGGATGAGGACGAGGGGGAGGGACGGGGGGTCGGGGAGCGCCGCTTCCGGGCTCGGGTTCGCGTTTCCTTTGTCCTCGTACGCCAAGAAGGGTGCCATGGGGCCGACCCTAGGGTTCGCCAACTCCCCGGTCCACTGGAATCTTTGCCGCTATGCCAACGGTGAAAGACGTCGACGCGCGCGGAACGCAGCACTGCGAGACGACGGCTCTGGGGGTGCTGCTGCGGCACCAAGGGCTCGATCTGTCCGAGCCCATGCTCTTCGGCCTCGGCTCCGGTCTGTCCTTCGTCTACTGGGACAGCAAGAACATGGGCTTCCCCTTCCTCGGGGGACGGGTCAAGCCGTTCGAACTCACCAGGAACCTGGCCGCGACACTCGGCCTGGAGCTCCTGGTCCAGGAGACCACCT
Source organism: Streptomyces ipomoeae 91-03 (assembly GCF_000317595.1). Lineage (GTDB taxonomy): Bacteria > Actinomycetota > Actinomycetes > Streptomycetales > Streptomycetaceae > Streptomyces > Streptomyces ipomoeae. The sequence goes on from NZ_AEJC01000402.1 coordinate 6,089, forward strand.
CCCCTCGCAGGGCATGGGAGAACGTGGTCGCCCCCATCGACGCCGGCCACCCCGTCGGACTGCAACTCGACAGCCACCACCTGGACTACTTCGGGTCGAAGGCGCACTTCGGCGGTCATGTCGTCGCCATGTACGGCTACGACGACCGCGACGCCTACCTGGTGGACACCGAGCAGCAAGGCGGAGCGGTGTCCACCAGCCTGACCGGTCTCGCCCGGGCCAGGGCCGCGCGCGGGCCGATGACCGCCAAGCACCGGTCCTTCACCCTCACCGTTCCTAGGAACCCGCCCTCCCCGCGAGCCCGGATCATTCCCGCCGTCACCGCCTGCGCCGACGCCTTCCTCGACCCGCCCATCGCCAACCTGGGCCACCGTGGAATCGCGAAGGCCGGCAAGCTGGTGCGCACATGGCTCCAGCGCACCGACGACCCGCGACGGGACCTGCCCCAGGCCGCCGTTCTGATGGAGAAGGCCGGCACCGGCGGGGCCCTGTTCCGTAATCTCTACCGCGACTTCCTCGCCGAATGCACCCAACTGCTCGACAGCGGTCACCTGCGCACCGGCCACGGGCTGTACAGCGAGGCGGCCACCCTGTGGACGGAAGTCGCGGCACTGATCACCAAGGCCGGTGAATCAGGTGATGCGCAGTGCCTCGTACAGGCAGGCACCGTCCTGTCCGATCTTTCACGCGTGGAGCGCGAGGCCATGCAGGCGCTGAGCCGCCTGGGGAGAGGCCTGTAGTCCTCAGGCCCGTAGTCGTCCGGCCTGTACTTGTGCCGATGTCTCCGTCGGCGGCGGCTCAGATGTCGGTGTCGGTGTCGGCTGCGGGTCTGCGGGGGCCCGGCGGCGGTGCTGGGTGAGACGGGTCGTCAGCCATGCCACCGCCGCCACCGTCAGGCCCAGGCTCAGCAGACCCCACGTCACCTTGCGGAGCGTCGCCGTCAGGGTGTCGTAGATGGCGACGGCGGCTGCGGGGGAGACGTCGGGAGGCAGGTCGGTGACGGTCAGGTGGCGGCCCAGGGCCACGGCGGCGCCCAGGAACGCGCCGCCCAGGGCCGTGCCGAGGCCGGTGGCGCAGATGGCTCGGCGGCGGTGGGTGGCGATGAGGATGCCCCCGGCGGCCAGCGCGAGCGCGCCCACCGGGAGCCAGAACGCGGCGACTTCGAGCATGCGGTACCCCTTCCGCAGCCGGGCCAGTTCATCGGCCGACAGCACTGTGAACTCGATGTGCGCGACCGGGATGCGGTGCGCGAACGGTACGTGGTCGCGGACCAGTTGCCGCTTGACGCGTTCACCGACCGGCGCGAGGTCGAGCGTCACCGGCTGCGCCTCGCTGCCGGCCGCGCCCGTGTCCTCGGCTCGCACCGCCCGCAGCACCGCGTCGTGCGCCGCCCGGTTCGCCGCGTGCCACGCCGCGCGGAACGCCTCCGTCTGCATGAAGGACCGCGCCGCGTCATGCGTGAACTCCCGTACCGGCTCCCGCAACGGCGACCCCACCCGGACCTCCCGCAGGATTCCGTCGGCCATCGCCGCCGCGAGCGCATCCTGTACGTCCGGGTCGGCCGCCAACGGTGCCGTCACCGCCTCGTACCGGCCCGGGTCCCCGAGCTCGTACGTCGCCCACGCCGCCAACGCGCCCGCCGGCAACAACAGGCAGGCGAGCACGGTCAGTACGGCCGACAGGATGCGGCGAACACGTTGGGGCACTCCTTCAGGCAAATCCCGCCGCCGCCCCCGCGCGAGCGCTCGTGCCGCCGTTGACTGCGAATGGTCGTACGAGACAAGCCGTACGGGGAAAACGCCCCCAGGTGTCCGTTGCCCGCGCCCGGGCCTCCGCCCCGCCGGCACGGCGGCGTCCGTACCGAAGTGCGCGGACCCGTGCCCGCACTGGAAGGACGACCACCAGCACGGGAACGGGTCCATGTCGTTCGACTTCGAGTTCGAATTCAGTTGGAGTTCCTGATCGGTCCGGCCGTTGTCGTGGCCGTCACCTCAGCCGTCGTGGCCGTCATCTCGTCCGATGCCCCTCCGCGTCCTCGTGCGTGTAGTAGCGGTAGAACAGCACCGCGAACAGCCCCGCCGCGACGCCGAGGGACATGGCCGCCGAGCGGAGCACGGTGTGCTGTGACGCCTGGCTGTAGAGGAAGCCGAAGGCGCAGCCCGCGAAGGCGGCCCACAGGAGGGCGTGGAGTTCGCGGCGCAGCCGGGGCGCGACGGCCCGTACGGCCAGGTAGAACACCGTGAAGACGAACGCGGTCGCGAAGCCGAAGAGGATGTTCCAGCCGGTGATGGGGCCGGCGTCGCGGTTCATGGCCGCGGCCCAGTAGCCGTAGACGAGGCCGAGGACCGCGGGCAGGGCCCAGTGGGCGACGGCGTGGGTGCGCTCGCCGAAGATGTCGGGTGTGGCGCGTTCGGCGGTGGATGTGGCGCGTCCGGTGGGTCCGGTCGTGAGGGTGTCGCGTCTGGCCGGAGTTCCCGGCGTGGGTGCCGCTTGAGCCATGGGAGCGCTCCTCTCTCCCCCCGGGGGTCCCCGATTCCAGGGCACACCTGGGCCGGGCCGCCGGCAAGTCGGGATGCGGGGGCCGTGGCGGCGTGTTTCGCTGTGGCTCATGCGGATGCCGATGCCGCGTGTGCGCCGGGAGCCGGACCCCGTCGAGCGGCACCAGCTGCTGCGGGTCCGTGGGCGCGGCGTCGCCTGGCTTCCGCCGCTCGTCGTGCTGCTCACCGTGCCGGTGATCGACTGGAGCACCGGCGGTGACTTCCGGGTCCTCTCGTGGCTGGTGCTCGTGCCGGGTGTCGCCGCCGCGGTCTGCGGGGTGTGGACGACCACGCTGTTCGCGGTGCTCGCCATGCTCGTGTACGTCGTCGGCGACAACTCCTGGCCGCACCAGTACCGCACCGGGCTGCCCGACTTCATCCTCGTCGCCCTGGGCGGCGCGCTGTCCGTGCCGGCCTGCGCGGTGCGGCTGCGCGCGCAGGAGCGGATGCTGCACATGCGGGCCGTCGTCGACACCACCCGCCGTATCCTGCTGCGCCGGCTGCCGCCGGACGTCGGCGGCCTCGATCACGCCGAGGAGTACCTCGCCGCCGACAGCCAGGCCCGGGTCGGCGGCGACTTCTACGACATCCAGCCGAGCCCCCACGGCACCCGCGTCCTCATCGGCGACGTCCAGGGCAAGGGGCTCCCGGCGGTGGAGGCGGCGTCCGTGCTGCTGGGCACGTTCCGGGAGGCGGCCTACTACGAGCCCGAGGCCACCACCGTCGCTGAACGGCTGGAGACGCGAATGGTGCGGCACGTCCGCTACTGCGCCCACGTCGGCCGCGACGACGAGCGCTTCGCGACCGCCGTCCTGCTCGACTTCCCCCAGCTGCGCAGCGAGCGCACCGACTGGGGGCCGGATCTCACCGGGCTCGGCGACGTCACCGTCGACGTCATCAACTTCGGCCACGAGCCCCCGCTCCTGGTCTCCGCCGACTCCGTACGACCCCTGCCGCTGCGGGAGGGACTTCCGCTGGGGCTGGGTGATCTGGCGCCGCGGACGCGCGGGACGTGCACCGTACGGCTCGCTCCCGACGAGAGTCTGCTGCTCGTCACCGACGGGGTCACCGAGGCCCGCGACGGCAGCGGCGCGTTCTTCCCGCTCCTCGCGTACCTCACCGGGGCGCTCGCCGCCGACCCCCGCGTCGCCGCCGACCCCGCCGCCCTCGTCCGCCTCGTCCGCGACGGCGTCCTCCCCCACACCGGCGGGCACCTCGGCGACGACACGACGATCTTCGCGGTACGGCGGGCCGACGGTACGGACGGGGGAGGCGCCCCGAAGCTCCCGGGACGACCGGAAACTCCCTGAACGGGGCCTTCCACCGGCTGCTTTCCCCCGTTCGCACGCGCAGCGGTTACGGTGCTGGATGGCGTACGTGATCGATGGGGAGGGAACCGATGCCCGGAACCGTGCTGCTGCTCGCGGCCTCGCCCATGGGCAAGGGGTGTCTGGTCGACGCGGCGTCCGTGCTTCCCGTACTCGCGGCCGTCGCGCCCGAGGTGCTGTCCGGCACGGGTACGGCGAACGTCGTCGAACTGGCCGATCCGCTGGAACCGCAGGCCGTCCTGACCCGGCTGCGCGCCGCGGCCACCGCACCCGGGCCGCTCACCGTCTACCTCACCGGGCAGCTCCAGCTCGACCGCAAGCAGCGGCTGGTCCATCTGGCGCTGGCGCGTACGACGCCGGCGACCGTGCGCTACACCGCGTTCCCCTGGCACTGGATCGTGGAGGAGCTGCGGCTGCGCGCGCCCGGGTCCACGACGCTGTTCGTCGATCTGCACGCCGACGCCGAGGTGTGGCGGCAGTTGGCGGGACGGCCCCTCACGTCGGGGCCCGGGGTGAGCGTGTACGGGCGGATCGCGCCGCCCCCGACGGGGGGCGTGCGGCGGGGGGTGGCCGTGCCGGCGTACATGAAGACGCTGGCGACGATACTGCGGAGCGGGCAGCGGCCGGTGCCGTCGGTGTTGCACGAGCAGGTGCTGGCGCGGGTGGGCGGGTACGGCGATGTGGTGCTGGCCTGGGACGCGACGGCGCCCGGGGGTGGCGGCGGGGGCGGGGGCACCTTCGGAACGCCGGACGGGCTGAACAATCCGGCGGTGCCGCCCCATCCGCCTGAGCAGGTCGACCCCCACGCCGCCATCACCGCCGCCGTCGAAGCCGGACGGCACTCGGACGCCGACCTCCTGGCCGCCGAGCGGGAGCGGGAGGCTCGGGCGGAGTTCGGGGACGGGGCCGAAGAGGTGTTGCACTGGCGGGAGGTGCGGGCCGATCTGGCGATGTTCGCGGGGGACGCGGCGCTCAGTTGTGAGCGGTGGCTGGGGGTGGCCGAGGCACGGCTCGCGGCGGGGCAGGAGGCTCAGGATCCGGCGGTCGAGGCCGCGGCGGACCGGGCGCACCATCAGTGGGGGCAGGTCACGGACGCCGGGCGGGCCCATGAACTGGGGCTGGGGCTGGCGGAGTTGAGGGCGAGGGTGCCGGGGCGGCGGGCCGGCGCGCTGCGGCATGTGCGGCAGCGCCTGGCGGAGCTGCGGCAACGCCTCACGGAGGTCAGCAGCGTCTCGGGGAGCTGAGCGGCGCCTGACGGAGTCAGCGGGTGCTCGGGGAGTTGAGGTCGGTCCGGCGTGTGCCCGGTTGGCCGAGCCGGGTCGATGAGCCGTCGTTCCGTTCGTCGTAGATCGATGAGCCGTCGATCAGGGCGCACGCCGGGCCGACCTCGGAGGGGGAGTTGTACGAGGTCACACCGTTGGTGCGCTTCATACGTCGTCCACTTAATCGGGCGCGGCTCCGGAACTGATCGGATGCTGATCAGAGAACGATCAGAAATCCACCAAGTAAAAGTAAAAACCGCACCTCACAGCCATACGTAAGTTACGCCGGAGTCAGGAACCGTTCACAACCCTCATGGCCCTCATGGCCCTCATGGCCCTCATGGGCTTCCCGACCCCGGCGAGCTCTCACGCCGGCGCCGGCAGCCGCACCCTGAACCAGGCGCCCCGGTGCGACGGTTCGAGGGTGACCCGGCCGCCGTGGGCCGTGGCGATGGCGGTGACGATGCTGAGGCCGAGCCCGCTGCCGGCGGCCCTCGTCTCCTCGCCGCGGACGAAGGGGTCGAAGAGGCGGGCGTGGAGTTCGCGGGGGATGCCGGGGCCGTCGTCCATGACCTCGATGACGCGGTGGCCGTCCTCCGTGCCGAGCCCCAGCGTGGTCGTGGTGCCGGCGGGGGTGTGGACGCGGGCGTTGGTCAGCAGGTTGGCGACGAGCTGGTGGAGCCGCAGCGGGTCGCCGATGACGGTGTGGTCGCCGGGGGCGATGAGCACCCGTACGGGGTGGTCGGGGTTGCAGTCGCGGGCGGCGGTGGCCGCGTCACGGCAGAGCCGGGCCAGGTCCACGGTGGTCAGTTGCAGGGGCTGGCCGAGGTCGAGGCGGGTCAGCAGGACGAGCTCGTCGATGAGGGTGCTCATCCGGCCGACCTCGGTGGAGATCCGGCCCAGGGCCTCCTGCCGCATGGGCTCGTACGCGGGGTCCCCGTCACCGACGCGGGCGAGTTCGGCGTACCCGGAGATCGTCGTCAGCGGGTTGCGCAACTCGTGCCCGGCGGAGGCCATGAACTCCCGCAGCCGCCGCTCGGACTCCTCGCGCGCCCTGACCTCCCGCCGCCCGAGGCGCCGGGCGCCGAACAGCACGCCGGCCAGCAGGGGCAGCGCCGCGACGCTCTCGACCTGGAGGAGGCGTTCGACGGCGAGCCGGTCGTCGACCGTGGACCGGGCGATGAGGAGGTAACGGGCCGGGTCGTCGGGGGCGTTCCGGTGGGCGGGCACCACCTGGGCGCGGTAGTCGTCGCCGAACGCGGAGGGGTGCGTACGGGTGGCGTACGTCTTCAGCCGGGCGGGGTCGATGGTCGGGAAGGCGGGGAGGCCGGTGGAGCCCCGGTGGCGCTCGACGACCCGGCCGTCGGCGTCGAGGGCCAGCACCAGGCAGTTCTCGTCCAGGTTCGCGGCGGTGGAGCGCGGGGTGGCGGGGCTGCGCGCGAGCCGGATGAACCCCGCGATCTGCTGGTCGGCGCGGGTGGCGAGCTGGTGGGCCAGGAGGTATGCGGAGAGCGCGGCCACCGCGCCGAGGGTGGCGAGCGTGGCGATCAGCCAGAAGCCGACGGTACGTTGCCCCGCCCGGTCGGGGCGGATCGGCCGCTCGAAGGGGGGCGCCGGGAGCCGGGGCCGCGGCTGCTCGTACGGCGTGGTGGTCGCCAGCAGCCCGGCAGCTCTGATGGTTCCCCCGAGTCCGCCGTTGGTCAGCCCACTGAACCCGCTCATCCGCTCAGCCCGTTCGTTTCCGGCCCCCGTGCCATGTGAGGGCCGAAGGCCCTTAAGAGGTGCGGGGCCGTACCGTCTCGCGGCTCCGCACCGTCGATCAGTTCGTGCACAGCTGGTAACCCACGCCCCTCACGGTCCGTATGAGGGACTGCCCGGGTTCACCCAGTTTCCGCCGCAAATAGTAGATGTACGTGTCGACGACCCCGGAGCCCTCGTCCCGGTGGTTCCACACCCGTTCCTGGATCTGCCCACGGGACAGCACGCGCCCGGGGTTCTCCATGAGGTAGCGGAGCAGGGCGAACTCGGTGGTGGTGAGGTCCACGGGGCGCCCGGCGGCCCAGACCTGGTGGGCGTCGGCGTCGAGTTGGACCGCGCCGGCGCGCAGCCGGTTGCGGTCGGGGGTGGGGTTGTTGCCGCCGGCCCGCCGCAGCAGGGCACGGACCCGCGCGGCGACCTCCTTCAACTCGAACGGCTTGGTGACGAAGTCGTCGCCGCCCATGTCCAGCCCCCGCACCCGGTCGTCGACGCCGCCGAGCCCGGTGAGGAACAGCACCGGTACGGCGTTGCCCCGGTCCCGCAGCGTCCGGCAGACCTCGAATCCGCTGAGGTCGGGGAGGTTGACGTCGAGGAGGATCAGATCGGGGTCGTGCCGGGTGACGGCCTGCAGGGCCTGACGGCCGGTGGCCGCGGCGGTGACCTGGTAGCCGAGGAACTCGAGGGCCATGGTGAGCATGGAGCGGATGCCCTCCTCGTCGTCCACGACGAGCAGCCGGCCGGCGGACGCGCCCGCCGAGGCCGGGGCGCCCGAGGGGCCCGGGGCGGCCGACGGGTTCGGGGCGGCCGACGCGGCCGGTGACGCCGATATTGCTGGTGGGACGGGGAGCGCTGCTGAGTGGACCGAGGGTACAGGGGCGGTCATGTCCTGTTCCTTTGCGACCGTGACCTCAATTGAGATCTCAAGTTCCGGCAGGCTCGTATCGTCACATGTACCCGCAGGTAAGGGAGAGCGCTTTCGAAATCATCCGGAATGAGTCGCTCCTTACCGCTGGTTCGGCTTGTTGCCCCCTTGCTGCTCGTTCCCCGGACGCCGTATGTGCCCGGCCTGTTGCCCCAGGCCCGGGTTACCCGGGTTCGCAGTCCCCGGTGACGGGTTCGGAACCCCCGGTGTCGTCCTGGTCGTGGTCGGGCGGCTTCGGGCCGCCGCCGCCGACACCCGTGACGTCTGGCCTTGTTGGTCGACGAGTTCGATGATCCGTGAGACGGGAGTGCGCCACGCCATGGGCTTGTCGGGGCTGTGGATGACCCAGTCGGTGTCGCGGAAGTGGGAGGACAGGGTGCGGCCGAGTCGGGTGGCGTCGAACGGGCCGCTGGACTCGAAGACGCCCAGCGACAGCGGTCTGCCCAGCTCCCGTTCCCATCGGCGCGCCCAGTCGGCCAGCGCGGGGAAGGCGCCCTTCACCGCCTCCTTGTCGAGGTAGCCGTGGCCGCCCATGAAGTCGCCCGGGTACCGGTCGGAGTGGTGGGCGCTCCAGTGCGCGCGGGCGGTCCGGATCATGGCGGTGCTGTTGAAGTCGAGGTCGACGTCGCTGGGTACGGACTCGAGACCGAGGCGCCACATGGAGTCGTACGGGCGGCGCGTGGGGCGTTCCTGGCTGTCGCCGAACCATTCCCGCAGGCGCCGTGCCGCCTCCGGGCGGGCGGCCAGGTCGTCCTCGTGCGGCATCGTCTTGTGGATGCCGGCGAAGAACTCGGAACCGGTTCCCTTCAGACGTACGTCGACCTCGGACGGCTCGATGCCGTCCTGCCGCAGGGCCTGGAGCATCTCCGTGCCGAACCGCTGGTAGACCTCGGGGGTCATGCCCATGGGCGCCTCACCGGTGAGCATCCACTTGATCTGGACCGGCTCGATGCCGAGGAAGTCGAGGTCGCGCTTGGTGATGGCGTAGCCGCTGTCGTCGCGCGGCCACCAGTTCGGGAACTCCTCCTGGCCGGCGAGGATGCGGCTGATCCGGTTGTCGAGCGGGTCGGCGGGGTCGAGCGAGGCCGTGACCGCGAGGGGCAACCACCGGTCACCGGCCTCCTGCGCGACCGGCACCGGCCCATCCGGAGCCGGCACCGGCACCGGCTCCTGCGAACCCGGCGCCTGCGCGTCCGGAACCGGCGTCTGGGCGTCCGGAACCGGCGTCTGGGTATCCGGAACCGGCGTCTGGGTGTCTGGAACTGGCGTCTGCGCGTCCGGAGCCGGCGTCTGCGCGTCCGGAGCCGTGGCGTTGGGGTTGTTCTCCGGCTGCGCGGTCGGGCCCAGGTCGGGGGCGCCGATGGTCACGCTGCTCGCCGCGGTCTGCTCCAGTTCGGACGCGGGGGCCCTGCCCGTGTAGACGCCGTCGAGCGTCACCAGCCGGTCGCCCGGCAGGGTCACCCACTCCTTCTGGCCGAGGAAACCCATGCCGGTGGTGGGCATGGACAGGATGTCCTGCGCGGGCTTGCGGTCGACCAGGATCACGGCGTGGCCGCCGCGCTGCTCCAGCCAGTCGGCGACGATCTGACGGTCCGCCGCCCAGCTCGACAGCGGCCGGTGGCGCGCCTCGAAGGCGTCGCCCACTTCCAGTCCGGCCCAGTCCGGCTGCGCCGCCCTCTCGTGCCAGGTCAGCGCCCGGTAGGCGATGACCTCGGTGACGTTCCGGGCGGACAGGGACTCCTGGGTGAGGTCGTACTGGGTGCGCAGGAAGTCCCGCAACGCGTCCCGGTTGTAGTCGAGTTCCATGTTCACGGCGTCGCGCGTCCGCGTGTCCATCCGCCACTCCAGCACCCCGGTGAGGCCGAACTCCTCCTTCGCGGCCTCCTGGAGCGCCAGCACGCGCACGTTGTTGTTGGAGCCGTACGCCCAGGCCCCCATCACCTCGCTGACCGCGATCTGACGGACCAGGGCGTCGGCGCGCGGGTCGTCCATGCGCAGCGTCCGGTCCGGTGCGTGCCGTGGGTTGGCCGGGTCGAGTTCGTCGATACGGAGGACGTCGGCCCCCATGGAGGGGTACTTCGCGTTGTGCGGTACGAGGGCGTAGCGGCCGTCGCCCAGCCGGTGCGCCATGTCCGTGCCGACGACCAGGCCGAACGCCGCGAGGGTGAGTTCGGGCGTGGAGGACCGCATCCGCTCGGCGAGGGCCTGGATGGCGATGGTCTTGGCCTGGCTGGTGCTGGTGATCCGGCCGCCGTCGGTCAGCAGCGCCTCGCCGATGCGCTGCTGGTCGATCCGCTCCTGGGAGCCCGGCGGCGGGGGCAGCGGGTAGTGCCGCTCGGGCGCCGGGGCGGGCAGCGCGACCTGGAAGCCGGGCTCCCTGGGCAGCAGCGCCGCGGTGCCGCGCGCGTGCTCCGCCACCTGGTCGAACCGCTCCAGCACCACATGGTGCAGGTCGGACCGGCCGAGCTGCTCGAACAGGGGCCGCAGACCGTCGAGTTGCCGCCGCATGATCCCGATGTCCGCCGGGGGGACGGGGTTGTCCACCCAGGAGAACACGTGTGCCTCGGTCTCCCGGTAGAAGGTGCGCACGAACGGGTTCGCGGCGTCCGGGAGCGGACCGTGCGTCGGGGCGCCGTCGCCGACCGCGATGAGGCCCTGCCGTTCCCCGAGGACGAGGTGGCCGGTGGTGACGCCCTGGGTGGCGGTCAGCGTGTGGTGCAGTCCGAGGAAGACGCCGTCGCGGGTCGCGGGCAGCCCCTGCTCCGCCAGCGCGGCCAGGTCGCGGTGGCGCGCGGAGGCCGGTTCGCCGGGCATGTGGTCGGTGTAGACCTCGTGCAGGCCCACGGGGTGGGACAGCGGGACACGGGCACCGACCGCCCGGCCCACGTAACCGTCGAGCACCTTGGTGATGGCGTCCTCGGGCCGCGCGTACTTCTCGTACACGGCCCGGGTGCCGTCGGTGAACGTGGCCAGCTCCCGGTTCGTGATCTCCGCGCCGTGCTGAAGCGGGATCCGGGCGACCACGCGGGCGCCGGTCACCGGGTGCGGGGGCAGCGGGAGCGCGCTGGTGGGGGGCGTGGGGGTGACGCGGACGGGGGACGGCTCGCCGTTCAGCACGGCGCCGAGTTCGGCCCGTACGCCCGGCCAGCTCGCGGCGAAGCCGGGGTGCAGGTTCAGGTTCTCCACCTCGGCCAGCGGGACCCAGGCCAGCGCCACGGACTCGCCCTCGACGGGCCGGACCTCCACCGGCCGGTCGACCGAGGCGAGCACGGTGTCGTACGACCAGCCGCCGTGGTCGTCGCGGACGACCCGCTCGACACGGAGGTGGGCGGGGTCGAGGGTGCTCTCCTCGGTGGCCTCGCGGACGGCGGCCCTGGCCGCGGACTCGTGGCTGTCGCGCGCGCCGCCGAGCAGCGCCCAGGTTCCGCCCTGGTCGGTGTCCGCTCCCCGGTGGTGCATGAGCACGTACACCTGGCCGTCCTCGGCGCGGTGGAACGGCAGCAGCCCGGCCCCGCCGAACCGGCCCCAGTGCGGGTGGCCCTGGGCGCAGTTCACCCAGCCGTCCCCGCTCATCGCGGGCAGCCCGGGCGCCTCGGGGCCCGGCGCGCGGCGGTCCGGCATGGCCTGGATCGCCGCGGCCAGGGAGTCGGCCGCGCCCACCCAGGTCGTGTTGGCCTCACGCAGCTGCCGCTGCAGGGCGAGCGCGTTCTCCCGGGCGGCGGGGATGTCGCGCAGGATCTCCCGCAGCTTGTCCGTCCAGAGCCCGACGTCCACCTGGCCCTCGAAGTCCTGCTCGACCAGGCTGTTCCGGGTGAGCTCGGGCGAGAAACGGTTCGGGTCGGCGAAGAAGGCCCCGACCCCGCTGGTGCGGGGCAGCAGCACGGGCAGACCCGAGCCCGCGGCCTCGAACCCGACCAGCCCGAAGCCCTCCGCCTGCGACGGCATCACCAGGACGTCGGCCTGCCGCATGTCGGCGAGGATCTCGGCGCGGTCGATCGAGAACGGCTTGACCTCAACCTCCCGGCCGGCGATGTTCGACAGCCGCTCCTTGACCTGCTCCACGGTCTCGGGGGCGGCGCCGCGCACGGTGAGCTTGACGTCGATGCCCTCCTCGTTCAGCCGGCGGATCATGAGGGCGGCGTGGTGGGCGCCCTTCTGCGGGGCGTCGGCGCGGCCGACCAGCAGCACATTGCGGGTCCGCTCCCCGTCCCAGGCCGGCAGCCGCTGCTCCTCGAAGGGCACTCCGGGAACGATCTGGTGGATGGCGGGGCTGTGGTCGCCCGGGTTGGTGGCGGCGAGCCGCCGGGCCTCGTCCGCGAGCACCGGGCCCACCCCCGCGACCATGTCGGCGGCGGCGACCATACGGCGCTCGATGCCCTCGAACTCCACCTCCAGGTCAGGCCGTTCGGCGACCCGGGCCAGCGCCCCGGTCACCATGTGGACCACCTGGACGTACGGGGTGTCCGGGTACAGCTGGTCGCGGACCTGCAGCGCCTCGGGGCCGGAGTAGCGGCTGTGCCCGATGACGGCGTCCACGCCCTGCGGCAGGTCCTCCCCGCCGTACACCAGCTGTTCCTGCTCGCCGCGCGCGGGATCGTACTCGCGGGGCCCGATGAGGTGGATGCGCTCGCCGGGGGGCTCCGGCGGCACCTCGTGTCCGACGCGGACGTAGACCTCGTGGCCGGCGGCCGCGAGCCCTTCGACGAGGTTGCGGTTGACGGCCACGATGCCGCCCTTGTGGGGGTCCCACTCGGTGCAGTAGGCCAGGATGCGCATGCCGAACCGGCCGGCGTCGTGCTGCTGGGCCAGCTCCGCCCACCGCGCGGCGAACTCCTGGCGGGCCGCCTCCCGTTCGGCCGGCGGTGTCACGGCCAGCCGCTGCTGGTGGTCCTGGAGCAGCCGCTCGCGTTCCTGCGCGTAGGCGGCGCGCAGCACCTCGTCGGCGGCGTCGGCGTACTGCCTGCGCACGTCCTCTCCGGCGCGTTCGGCCGGCCCGGCGGGGGCGACGTCGACGCCGTGGCGGGCGGCGAGTTCGGCGATCTCCCCCAGCTGGGGCCGCAGTTCCGCCGGCAGGGAGGCGTCGAGGTGGGCGTACGTCTCCCGGTACCAGCGGGCCTGCTCGTCGGTGAACGGCGCCGCGCGCACCGCCTCCAGCGTCCGCTGGGCCTCCGCAGGCGCCCGCCAGTTCCCCTCGGCGTCCAGGGAGTTGGTGTAGACGATCTCGCCGCCCCAGCGGTGCAGCGTGACGGTGTCCAGGAACTTCAGCTCGTCGACGGCCCGCATGGTCTGCGGGATGCCGGTGTACGCCTCGTCGTGGATGGACTGGACGACCAGTCGGCCGTACCCGTGCTCCTCCCGCATCTGCTGGTAGCGGTTGAGGATCGACAGCCTGCTGATCGCCTCGGGGACCGCCATCACATGGGCGTTCACCTTGTAGTCGAGGGCGCGGAAGCGGGCCGCGTCCTGGGCGGCGCCCTCCCAGCCGCCCATCGCGCCCTCGCGGATGAGGTTCAGCCGCTCCTGCCGGGCCACCTCGATGATCTTGTTCATCCAGACCCAGGCGTCCCCGCCCACCTGCCCGGCGGCGGTACGGTCGTTCGCCGCCATCAGCGACCGGTACATCGGGGCGTACGAGAGCAGGGCGTCGAAGTCGGCGACGAGGGCGCGCGCGGGCCCCATGCCCTCCATGGCCGACTGCTGGGCCGTGGTCTTGCCGGAGGCCGCCTGCCCTCCGATGAACGTGACCTCGGGTCGCTCCGGCCTGCCGACCCCCGCCATCGCCTGCGGGAGGATCTCCCACCGGAAGGCGAGCTCGTTGTCGACGTCGGACAGCTTCCACCGGTCGGGGCCGCTCTCGGCGTACTGGAAGGTCCATCGGCTGCGCCACGCGGCGCTGTCCGCCGGGTCGTTCGCCCACGGCGGCAGCTCAGGAGTGTGCCCCCGGACCACGATGTCCCGTGCCGTGCCCATCAGTTCCACTTCCCAGCGGGACTGCTCCTCCGGGGTGGCGGCCTCCTGCCACTTGCGCGACAGCCACGCGTACTCGCGCGTCCGGGCGGGCACGCAGCTCTCGCCGGCCGGGACGTGCTCCGGAGCCAGCGGCCCGCGCGCGACGCCCTGCCGGCCGGCCTCCCGGGCCTCGGTCAGCTCCCGCATCGTGTCCGTGATCTCATGGATCCAGGTGCGCGCGAGCATGTCGGTGCGGGCCAGCCGTACGAGGTGCGGGGCCTCGGCGCTGCCGGAGCGCAGGTCCGTCTCCCCCATGAGACCGGACGCGGGCGACTCCTCGACGGGACGGAAGTGCAGCGGCCCGAGGGTCCGCGTCTCCACCCGCAGCGCCGTGCCGTCCGCACTCCACGCGAAGTCGGTCACGTCCGGGCCGAGGTCCGACGGACGCATGTCGTCGGTGCCGGCGCGGGCGGCCTCCGAGGTCACCGGCCGGGGGTCGGTGACGACGTAGGCGGTGCCCGGGGTCTCGGGAGAGGTGACGGTCGTCCGGCGCCGGCCTCCGGGCCGGGCGTGGTGGTCGAGCAGCGCGCCGTCCGTGGTCAAGTGTCCTCCCCCAAGGATCTGGCCGTTACGGTGTCATGCGTAGAAAGATCTGCGGAAAGGTCTGCGGAACGGTCTGCAGAAAGATCTTTCGTAGAAAGTTAGTTCAGGGAAGGCAGCGGCCAAGTGCCTGCTGTTTCCCTGTAGATGTTCTGTGACACCCACGGAACATCACGGAACATCACGGGACACCGCGGAACACGGAACACCGCGGAACGTCGAAGGACGAACGTCGGCCGGGGGAGAGTGGGGAGCGATGGCGCAGGACGACATGGTCGGGGCCTCGTACGGTCAACTGCGGGACGCCGCGATCGGGGTGCTCGACGCGGTGTCCGAACTGGAGACCCCCTCGCCCCGACTCGACGCCGCGTTCCGTGACCTGCGGGCTGCGCTGAGCGGGGGTGCGCCGCCGGAGTCCGCCCCGGAACCCGCGGTTCCCGACCCGTTCGAGCACGCGCTGGCGGCGAGGCGCTACGTGGGCCGGCGGGCGGAGCCCATCTCCCTTCCGCAGCGGGCGGCCGAGCTGCGGCGGCGGCTCGACGAGGACCGGGGCCTGGACGAGCGACCGCTCGGCGAGCCCGAACGCAACGTGGTCGTCACGGAACTGCGGGCGATGATCGTCGCCGGCCTGCTGGAGGAGCTGGCGGCCCGGCTCTCCCCGGGCGCGGCGTTCGGCCCCGGCCGAAGCGGCGAGGAACTGGCCGGCCTCGCGACGGAGCTGGCGAAGGAACTGCTGGCGCAGACGTTCCTGGGCGAGTAGCCGCGGGCGGTGCCTGGGAGCAGCCGGGGGTGGCTCCTGGGGAGCAGCTGCGGGCGGCTCCTGGGGAGTAGCCGGGGGTGGATCCTGGCGAGTAGCCGTGGACGGTTCCTGGGCGAGTAACCGTGGACGGTTCATGAGGGGGCAGCCGTGGGTGGTTCCAGGGCGGGCGGCCGGGCCGGTTCCTGGGTGCAGTCGCCGGCGGCGGCAGCTCCGGCCGACTGTCGTGGTCGTCTCCGGCCTGGTGTCGCGGCAGCTCCGGCTGGCTGGCGCGGTCGTCCCAGGCCCGGGCGTCGCGGTCGTCCCGGGGCCGGGCCCGGGTGTCGCGGTCGTCCCCGGCCCGGTATCGCGATCGCACTCGGCCTGTTGTCACCGGGCGGGGGCGGCCCCCTCGGCCGCCGGAGGTCACCCGTCGGCGAGGAAATCCTCGGCCTCGCGGCGCAGTGCCGCGGGGGCGGCGGACCAGGCCGGGGTTCTCATCACCTCGCGCAGCTTGACCTTCTTCACCTCGCGGGGGGCGTCCTTGCGCAGGCCGAGGTGGGGCCACATGTCGTCCAGGTTGTCGTACGGGAGGTCCCACGCGGCGCCGATGCCGGATTCCGGGACGCCGGGCGCCGGGGGCACGACGTGGACCTCGTCGGCGGTGGCGGCCGGGGTGATCTCGATGAGCGTCAGCCCGAACCGTTCGACGGCTTCGCGGAGCAGCACCCGGTGACCCTCGACGGTCTCGGTGGCGGGAGGTTCTCCCTCGAAGAACAGGGCCAGCACCCAACCGGACTCGCCGGCGGTCGCGAGGTCCAGGACGAGACGGGTGCCCGTGCTGTCGATGAAGGAGCGGTGCGCGACACTCTTCGCGGCCCCGGGCCCCTCACTGCGGGGAACCCGCGCGAGCCGGAGCGTGTCGAGCAGCCGCTGAAGCTGGTCGGATGTCAGCTCTCCCTGAGAGAGCACCCGGAGCGCGGGCCAGAGCATGAGATGAGTTCCCTTCTCGGTTTCCTCGATCTTCTCGTCACCGATAGACGGCACGGTAGTTGGCCGGGGTTCCGCGAGGGCGGGACGGGGCGGGTCTCCGTCGACGCCCTGGGAGATCAACAGGGCGGAGGACGGGAACGAAGGGCCCCAGCCGGGCCGCACGACCAACGCTACGAAACCCGCGGATTGACGCCTCCGGCCGCTCCCCGGCGGTCGTGCCCGTTCCTTGTCTGTCGGCAGGAAGGGGCACAACCTGCGGCTGCACACCTTTGGACGGTCGTCGTTGTCTCTCTGATCACTGACGAGCCAGGCGTCATCAGTAGACGATGGACACGACCTTGCACGCAGCTTCGGCAAGTCGGCGCTCTCCCCGGACGCGGGCTCGGCCAAGGGCCGTGGCGGGATCGATGCCACGTGTGCACAGGCGCCAGGCGGTTTCCGTATCCAGGAGCACCGATGCGGTCGGCCTGCCGCTGGGCGGTTCGGCCAGTGACCAGCGGTCCGCAGTGGCGGTGGCGATCCACCTGCCGCCGGCCGGCCCCTCGACGATCACTTCGACTTGGGCCCCGGCAGGTGCTGTCGTATGCCGCAGGGTGTGGGGCAGGGCCCGCATGAAGGTGTCCAGGACCGTGGACAAGGGGTGCGGTTCCGGGTCGGTGTCGCTGCCGATGGCATGGCGGATCTGCTGCCGGTGTGTCCAGTACTCGGTGAACTCCCGGGCGATGTCCAACCATCCTGGCGCCGGGTCGACTCCTGCCCATGACACACCCAGGGCGGGCGCTTCGAGGTCAGCGGTGGCGTATCGATCGGCGAGCTGGGTCCCGGCCACCTCCAGGGCATCGACGAGTGAGGCGGGGCTGTCATCGGCGTGGAGGTCGACCCATTCCTGATTGGTGCGGTGGATGAACACCTCCAGTGTCTCTCCAGGCGCGAAGGCACCCCGGCATCCGCCTGGGGTGCGACCGAGGCGTCCGTAGTAGTCGCCGAGGATATGGGCGGCAAGGTCATGCACGGTCCAGTGCGGGACCGCCGTCTTGCTCCAGTCAGCTGGCCGCAGGCCACGCAAGGTGTCGAGGAGTGCTTCCAGCTCTGAACCGAACAACGGGCGAGCGTCGACCGGGTCGCCCAGCCAGGAAGTGCCGGACACGCCGTGGGGCTCGGGACTCATGGCCGAAGCCTGTCAGCCGGGAGCCCCGGTCTGCCATCGAATACCCCGGACGTCGGAAGGAGGGCTTGTGCCAGTCACCTGTCCGAGATCAGACCGGTGCCTGCCAGGCAGCCGTCGACCAGGTCGGGGCGGTGGGGTCTGTTTGAGCCTGCGCTTCACGGCCCGGGTGATCTGCCCAAGGTCGGCGGCGGCAAGGCTCCCAATGTCGCGCTTGACCCGGGACCAGATGCCTGCCTGCGGGTTCAGGTCCGGAGCGTAAGAGGGCAACTGGAAGTCGGTGAGCCTGCGTGCGTTTTCGGCGGTGAACTCCCGCATCCCGGCGGTCAGGTGCAGGCGCACGTTGCGCCAGGCTCGCCGCCACCGCTCCACCGACCGCTCGCTCACCCGCGGCGCGGCCGCATCGGCCCCCACCCAGGCCGCTCATTTGAATCCGGCAAACCTGGCTCGCCCTCGGTCCGGCACCCTTGACGCTTTCCCACTCCTCCGGGAGCGTCATCCGCAAGAACCCGCAAGCAACTTGGTCACGGAGGGGACAGTGGACCTAGAGTTCATCGGGATCGACCCGGAGACACAAGGCGGCGGCTCGCCCACGGTGTGGGTCGAGGAGGAGACGGCGGACCTGGTGCTTCAGGGCATCAAGGCCGAGGAAGCGTTGGAGGCACTGATCAGCGGTACGGAGTGGGTTGCCGGTCACGACACGGGGATCCCCGCGCACGAGACGGTCATCCGCATTCCGGCCCGCATGGTGCCGGTCTTGAGGGAGGCTTGCGATGTCGCAGAACGTGCCGGACTTCGCCGCGCTGCTGCAGAGCGCTGAACACTCGGCCGTGCATCTGGAGATGCGAGACGTCTACGCCGTCGGGAACGAGGTGGACGCGTTCGAGTATTTCAAGCGTACGGGTGAGAGCGACCTCGACCCGGACTCTCCGTTCTGGATGGGCTGGACGCCTCTGGTGCGAGAGGCCGTCGGCCGTGGTGTGAAGATGCGCCGGGCCCGGATCGTCTCAGAGCCGGTGACCGACTACATCCGGTGGGAGATCGCGCTGACACCGGTCAATATCGCGGTCGGCGAAGAGGTGCGCTGGCTACCGCGTCGCCTGGCCTCTGACCTCGCGCTGCCGGGCAACGATCTGTGGCTGATCGACAACCGACGCGTCCTGTTCCACTGGTTCACCGGTGATGGTGACTGGGCCGGACACGAGTTCAATGAGGACCCCGCTGTCGTGAAGATGGTCAGCGACGCCTTCGAGGCCGTGTGGGAGCGCGCCATCCCGCACGAGAAGTACCCCGCCTGATTCCCGCACACATCCATGACCGTCTCCCCCTCTTCCAGCGCGCAGGCGGCCCGTGAAGCGCTCGCGGTACGTCTGACGCATCTGCGCAAGGATGCCGGCCTCAGTGGGAAAGAACTCTCCGCCCGCTGCGGCTGGCATCCCGCGAAGACCACCCGTCTCCAGAAGGCCGAAGCCGCACCCTCGGATGCCGATATCCGCGCATGGTGTGCAGCCTGCGGCGCCGAGGACCAGGCGGCCGACCTGATCGCCACCGCCCGCGCTGTCGACTCGATATATCAGGAATGGCGACGGCTCCAGCGGAACGGCATGCGCAAGGTCCAAGAGGACTTCTACACGCTCCACGAGCAGGCTCAGGTCTGCCGCGTCTATGTCTCCAACGTCGTACCCGGCTTCTTCCAGACGCCCGCGTACGCCACGGCGCTGATGGAGACGATCACGGACTTCCAGGGGACTCCCAACGACGTCCCCGAAGCTGTCGCCGCCCGTGTCGCCCGCTCCCGATTCCTGTACGAGGGCGGCCACCGCTTCGTCGTTCTCATGGAAGAGTGCGTGCTGCGCTATCGAATAGGCGATAACGAAACGATGACCGAGCAACTACGGCACCTGCTCACCGTCATGCCACTGCCGTCCATCTCGCTCGGGATCATCCCCTTCACCGCCCAACGCGGTATGTGGCCCTTGGAGGCGTTCTACCTCTACGACGACAAACACAACGTCGTGGAGACGTTGACAGCCGAGATCAACGTAGTGCAACCCCGCGAAGTGACCGACTATGGCAAGGCGTTCGCCGAACTGTCGAAGATGGCCGTCTACGGAGACCGCGCCCGTCGCCTCATCACCACTGCGATCGACTGCCTCGGGTGAATTTCCGCAATTAGTCGCAACTTCGTTGAGCCGCTTGCCCATCGAGCGCGACGGTGGTGGCACAGCGCCGAGAACCGCGTCCGCTACGAGTTCCCGGCGCCACTCCCGCACCACTCGAACGGATCGAGAGGAGCACCACCGTGACCATCACCATCGAGCCCGCCGTGCAGACGCGGGATACCCGCGCGCTACTCAACGCGGTACAGCCGAAAGTCACGTATCTGATGGACAACGTGGCCGACGGCGGCAACCTGTGGGAGCGGGAAATCGCGCTGCTCCTACGGGACGCGGTCGAGGTCCGCAGCCTGGCGGAGCGCATCCTGGACCAGGCCGTGGCCTACCTCATCACCGCCATGGAGAACCCCACCGCTGACCTCGGCGTGGGCAAGACCGTGGACATCGGCGTCCATCAGATCATCCTCGACACGCCCGTGTACTCGGCGTTCTGCGACGTCTACAACGGCGGCGTCTACAAGCACCACGCGCCACTGATCCGTCGCCGTCGCGATGGCACCGTTCTGCGGACGGCCGGCGTCATCCGCGAGGTCGGATTCGCGGTCGATGACGAGCTGTGGGCGGTCGACGCCTCGGACTGCTCGCCGTGCAACGACAAGGTCCCCGACAGTCACTGAGGGACCGGGAACACGCAGTGGGCCGGGCTCCCGCTCCGGCTGGGGCCCGGTCCTCTCTGACGAAGGAGAAGCATGCCGACGGTGGAAGAGCGGTTGTGGGACACCTGGGTCGAAGCCGCTCTGGACAAGCGGCCCGAGGAACTGGGGAAGTTCCGGTGGACGCAGTACGGCGATCATGGCCCCGGCCATGAACTCTTCGCTGCCGCGCGCCGGGTGCTGGAACTGGGATTCGGGACCGGCCGTCACCTGTCCTACCTCCTGGGCGAAGGATTCGACGCATATGGCGTCGACCTGTCTCCCGCCGGGGTGAAGCTGGTACACGACCGATACCCGCAGGCGCGCGGGCGGTTCACCTGCGCGGACGTACGGGCTTTCCTCCGCGAGACACAGGAGACGTTCGAGGCCCTGTACTCCGTCTTCGGCTCCGTCTGGTTCACCGACCCCCATGAGCTGTTGCCGCTGGTGCGTGATCGGCTGGAGCCCGGCGGGATCTTCGTCTTCTCCCAGCCGCCGGCCATCCCCGGTTGCTACGGCGCACAGGGCATGTTCAAGGGCGGATTCGCCGGGGAGCCGATGTTCCTGCGCCGCTACGACTACACCCCCGAGACCTGGGCCGACATGCTCCAGGACGCAGGGTTCGCCATTGCGCAGGTCGAGGAGATCGCCCCTCCTGTTCCCGGCCACATCGGAACCCTCCTCGTCCGCGCCACGCGTCCTTGATGGCCCGGAGTAGCACGGTGGGCGATGAGGAACCCTTGAGCGCTGGGCGAAGCGGCCACGGCCCGCAGGAGAATGCGGGGAGGGCCGGGACAGGTGAGTGTGGTGGGCACGCCGTTCCGGCTACGCCGAAGCGCTGAACCCACCGGCGTGGAGTGCTGCCACGAAGGCGGTCCATGCGGCGCCGGCAAAGACGAGGTGAGGGCCGTCAGGGTGTTTGCTGTCGCGTATGGGCAGGGCGCCAGGGAGGTCATCGGCGACTTCGACGCACTGACCGGTCGCGTCGCTGTAACTGCTCTTCCTCCACGTGGCCTTGGAGGCATCGAACTCCACTGCGCCCACCTTCTTCCCTCAGTCTCTTCCTTCCGCAAGTTTAGAGAGAAGGTCGGCGGTGTCGTTCGGCCCCAGGGCCACGGCCTGTAGGTACTCGAACTTGGACTTGTAGCGGCGGAGCTCGTCCTCGGACTCCAGGAAGATCTCGCCGGTCGCGTTGCTCAGGTAGACCAGTTCCGGGTCGTCGGGATCGGGGAAGTCCATGTGGGCGAAGCCGCCATCCATCCCCGGATGTGCTCCCTTGTCGAACGGGATCACTTGGAAGGTGATGTGCGGTTCGTCCATGAGTCGGAGCAGATGCCGAATCTGCTCCTGCATCACCTTGCGGCTTCCCACCGTTCGCCTGACGACTGCCTCATCGATGATTCCCCAGAAGCGCAGCGGATCTTCCTTGGCGAGCAACATCTGCCGTTCCAGGCGGACTTGGACGCGCTGCTCCAGCCATTTTGGGTTCGCCGTGGGGACCACGCCCTTGATCATCGCGCGAGTGTACGACTCGGTCTGGGCGAGACCGGGGATGAACAGTGTCTCGTAGTTGCGTACGGTTCGGGCCTCGGCCTCGAACGCGATGTATGTGGCGTACTCCGGGCCCAGGTCTGTGTGGTAGGGCTGCAACCAAGCTCGGTCGTGGGGGCCGCGCTGGATGTCCAGGAGGGCGCTGCGCTGCTCCTCCGTCGCCTCGTACAGATCCAGCAGCGTCATCAGCGTGCGCTTCTGTGGCTTGGTGCGGGCCTTCTCGATCCGGTAGAGCGTCACCTCGTTGATCGCCGTCTTCTCGGCCACGTCCTTGTGGGTAAGGCCCACACCCTCACGGAGTCTGCGCAGTTCGACGGCCAGCCTGCGGAGTCTGACGGTGGGGGGAGGTTGGCGCTTGTCCGGCACGGTGCTGCCCTTTCGCTGTTCTCAGTGGCACCCGCAAGCGCGGGTGGGCCGCTGCGTCGCAGCCCAGCATAGCCTCGAACGTACGACACTATTATGCAGCTTCTGCATTCGAGTTGCTGACTTAAGTGAGTCCTGTCTATGTTTGCAGAACATCACAACCCCGTGATGTAGCAGGGATCGTGACGTACCATCACCCGCTCCCAAGGGGATGCCCCATGCCCACAAGAGCCGTACCGCCAGCAGCAGCTCCGCCCGCTCCTGTGAGGGCCGCAGCGCACCAGTTCCCCAGACACCGCCGTAGTGTCGGCCGCGCCCGTGCGGCCCTGCGGTGTCAGCTCGGCATATGGCAGATCGCCGGTGAAGTCGCCGACACCGCAGCCCTGTTGCCCTCCGAGCTGACGACCAACGCGGTAAGAGCGAAGTCGACGCACGGCAGGAACATCGGTGTGCGGTTCGAGCTGACTGGGACCGGGCTGCGGCTTGAGGTGTCCGACTCGGGTGACGGGAAGCCGGAGTTGAGGCGCGCCGGGGACGAGGACGTGTCCGGTCGGGGGCTCGTCCTGGTCGATGCGTTGGCTGATGATTGGGGTGTTGCGCCGCGCGTCGGTGTGGGCAAGGTTGTATGGGTTCTGCTGGCGCTGCCTCTGCCAGAAGGGCCTGTGTCATGACGGTTGACGTGCAACGGGCACTGCCCTGGCGTATCGCTGCCGCACTGAAGTGGGTCGTGCGCTCCGTGGCGCTGCTGGTTCTCTGTCTGCTCATGCCCGCCGAAGGTCGGCGGCGAAAGCCGCCTCGGAGGGCCCGGGAGAAGAGTCCGGACGCTGTGTCCGGCGTTTGTTCCGATCACGTGGACTTGGGTGCGCGAGCTGTCACCCTCCGCTCCCCGTACAGCATCGATCGCGCGCCCCTCGACGGCAACGCGTGCGCCTTGACCCGTCCGTATCTGTCCGGCCTCGACCTCTGGTTGGTGGAAGCACCGACGGCGGTTCGTGTCCGGCCGTACCGGATGGAGACGGAGGCAGAGAGGGAGTGCGCGAAACAGCAGTGGCGGCGTACTGCTCTGGTGATGGCCGCGGATTTCGGTGTCGATCTCGACACCCGTGACATTCACGCCGTAGCGGCTGGGGGTGGGGGCCTATGACAACTGCGGTCACCAGCGGGGCCACTGACAGATGCGGTGCCGTTCGGGCCTCGCTGTTCTACCGGGCGCCCGTCTTCAGCGAGACATCCTCGTGCGTGCTGGGCAAGGGGCACGAGAGTGACCATCAGGATGCCCTGGGCGGGAGTTGGTACGTGATCCCGCTGAACCTCTTCCGGGCGGACTGAGGGGCGCGCCGGCCCCAAGAGAGCGGTGCGGCGGTCCGATCCTGGGGTCTACACACTGATTCTGCCGGTCAGCGGCGGAAACGAAGTGGCCCAGGCCGGCCGGGAAGCCGTCCACGGCCCCTTCGACATGCACGTCCTGGACTCCTCCCGACCCTTTCACCTTCGTCTCCTCGGCAGCCCATCGGTGTGCCTGATCGGGGCCGACGTGCCCAAGGCCGGGTTTCCGCTGCCCGCTCCCTGGATGGACCGGATCCTCACCCGACGATTACCAGGCCGGAAGGGAGTCGGGGCGCTGCTGTCGGGATTCCTCCTGCAACTGACCCACGACACCCACTCCTACCGCTCGTCCGACGGTCCACGGCTGGAGGCGGCACTCCTCGAACTGCTGACCGCGCTGTTCGCCCATCACCTCGACGCGGACGACAGCAGCGCGCACGACAGCGCCCGGCGAGCCCTGGTCCTGCGGATCCAGGCATTCATCCGCCGGCACCTCCAAGATCCCCAACTGACCCCGCCGGCCATCGCCGCCGCCCACCACATCTCCGTCAGCTACCTGCACCGCCT
>NZ_AEJC01000403.1 GCF_000317595.1 Streptomyces ipomoeae 91-03
CGCGCGTTCCCGGCGACGGGGAGAGCGCCGCCGGCGGCAGTTGGGCGGGGCGGCGTGGTGGGAGTTGGCCGAGGACCGTGGCGGCGAAGGCGATGGCCATGCCGAGGAGTTGGAGCGGGGTGAGGGCCTGGTCGAGGGCCGCCCAGCCCACCACGGCCGCGGTCAGCGGGGACAGCGGGCCGAGAAGGGTGACCTGGGTCGCCGAGAGGCGGCCGATGCCGCGGAACCAGAGCCAGTACGAGACGGCGGTGTTGCCCAGCATCAGATAGAGGTAGCCGGCGACGGCCCGGCCGTCCAGGGCCGGGGGCGCGCCCTCGACGAGGAGGGCGAGGGGGGCGATCAGCAGGCCGCCGAAGGTCAGCTGCCAGCCGGTGAGGGCCAGGGGGCCCACTCCCTCCGGGCGGCCCCACCGCTTGGTGAGGACCACGCCGGTGGACATCGACGCCGTGGAAGCGAGCGCCGCGAGCAGTCCTACGAGGTCGAGGGCGCCCGCCGCCCTGAGCACGACCAGGCTGACGCCGAGGGCCGCCGCGATGCCGGTGAGCAGGGTGCGGGGAGTCGGCCGCTCGCCCAGCAGGACGGCCGCCAGGCCCGCCACGAACAGCGGGCCGACCGAGCCGACCACCGCCGCCATACCGCCCGGCAGGCGGTACGCGGAGAGGAAGAGAAGCGGGAAGAAGGCGCCGATGTTCAGCGCGCCCAGCACCGCCGCCTTCCCCCACCAGACGCCGCGCGGCAGCCTGCGCGAGATCGCCATCAGCAGCAGCCCGGCGGGGAGCGCCCGCACCAGCCCCGTGAACAAGGGGCGGTCGGCCGGCAGGAACTCGGTCGTGACGGCGTAGGTGGTGCCCCAGGAGATGGGGGCGAGTGCGGTGAGGGCGATGAGGGTGGGGCGGTTCGCGGACATGGGGGCGGACCCTTCGCGATGGCGGGGAGGACGGACGAACTGTCGAGCTACTGCCTCGCTCGTAATTAGCTTAGCGCTAAGCAACTTTCCGTCAAGCCGCTTTCTTGCGGCCGATCGACCGGCGGCCGATACTCACTTCATGAACGCGAGCCCTCAGCCCACCACGGACCCCACGCCCGAACAGTCGGGTCAGCCGCTCCGCGATCCCGTCGACGCGATCATCGACCAGTGGGCGGCCGTACGCCCCGAGCTCGACACCACCGCGATGGAGGTGTTCGGTCGCGTCGGACGGCTCGCCCGTGCGCTCGGCGACCGGATGGAACAGGCGTACGCCCGGTTCGGGATCGCGCGCGGGGAGTTCGACGTGCTGGCGACCCTGCGGCGCTCCGGCGAGCCGTACACCCTCTCGCCGCGTCAGCTCTCCTCGACGCTCATACTCACCACCGGTGGCATGACCGGCCGCCTCGACAAACTCGAACGCGCCGGGCTCCTCCGCCGCTCCCCCGATCCGTACGACCGCCGGGCGCTTCAGGTCACCCTCACGGATGAGGGCCTGCGCGTGGTCGACGAGGCGGTCGTGGCGGGGCTGGCCGTGCAGACGGAGGCGCTCTCCCACCTCAACGAGGAACAGGCCGGCCAGTTGGCCGACCTGCTGCGGAGGTTGGTGGTGGGGACGGGGGCATGATCTTCCGGCGCCGAAGGACCGTGTCGGCCCTTCCCAGCGCCGTGGCGAGCGCCGCCTCGACGGCCGCGTCGTCCGCGTCCTCCGCCGCCCAGGCCACGTGGCCGTCGGGCCGCACGAGGACGGTCGTACGACGGTTGCTCACCCAACTCCCCACGGCGAGCCGGTCCTTGCGGGCCCCGGCGTCGTGGTCGTACGGATGCGGGGGGCCGTTCCGTGGGGTGATCAGGACGAAACGGCCGCCGCGCAGGCACTCGTACAGGCGGCCGGCGGTGAGGGTGACGTCGGGGACGCGGTTCCCGCCCGCCGTCGCGCTGAGCCGCGAGGAGATCGTCGAGTGGCTGGGGCCGACGGTGCAGCGGTATCTCACGGCGCCGCGTCCCTGAGCCGCGTCCCTGAAGGAAACGACGTCGAGGGCACCCCCGGCACGCGTACGCGCGGAGGGTGCCCTCGATGGAAAGCGTCGAGAAGGTGAAGCCGGCGAGGTCAGGCCTTCGCCTTGGCCTTCGGCTGACGGTCCGTGGACCTGTCCAGGACCATCACGAGGCCGGCGATGACCGCGAAGATCGCGATCGGCGCCGCGACGAAGAGGCCCAGCGTCTCGATCACGCTGAGACCCGGGCCCGGGTCGTCGCCGTCGTCGGGGGTCAGCGCGAGGGCGGGGGACGACATGAGCAGCATCATCAGCGTCGTACCGGCGGCCAGGGCGCCGGCGCGCAGGGCGTTCTTCTTGTCCACGGACCAAAGGTAACGAACGCCGACGGGGGGTGCTCGGCCGGGGGGGGCGCCTAATGGCTCGGGGGTGACCGTTCCAGGGTGACTGCGGGCGGTGGACGGCCGGTCGCGCCCGCGCGGCGGAGCCGCATATGTCACAGCCCCGCAGCCCTGGTCGCCGTCCCCTCGTCCCGCCCCCGCAGCACATCCACCAACGCATGCAGCCGGGGTGAAGCCGCCAAGTCCTCCAATGTCATCGGGCGGCCCGTCGCGTCGGCGATCGGGAGGCGCCAGTTCGGGTACTGGTCCCAGGTGCCGGGCAGGTTCTGCGGGCGGCGGTCCCCCACCGTGTCGGGGAGCCAGAGGCCGACCATGCGGGCGGGGGTGCGGAGCAGAAAGCGGTGGAGGGCCTGGATCTGGGCCTCCTCGCAGACGGAGGAGCGGCTTCCGCGGGTGCCGTTCAACAGGCCCAGGCGGGCCAGCAGGGCCAGCCACTCCCCCACGTCGGCGGCGGCCTCGGCGCGCTCCTCCTCCAGTGGGCGGGCGAGCAGCCCCAGCCCGTGGCGGAGTTCGACGTGGTCGCCGGTCAGACGGGACGCGGTCGACGGGAGGTCGTGCGTGGTGGCCGTGGCGAGGCAGTTCGCACGCCACCGCTCGGGCGGCAGAGGGCGCCCCGTGCCCTCCCAGTCCCGCTCGAACCACAACACCGACGTACCCAGCACCCCCCGCTCGTCCAGCGCCTCGCGCACCCCCGGCTCGACCGTCCCCAGGTCCTCGCCGATCACCAGGGCCCCGGCCCGCGAGGCCTCCAGCACCAGGATCGCGAGCATGGCGTCGGCGTCGTAGCGGACGTAGGTGCCCTCCGTCGGGGGCCGGCCCCGCGGGACCCACCAGAGGCGGAAGAGGCCCATGACATGGTCGATGCGCAGGGCGCCCGCGTGGCGGAGCAGGGCGCGGAGCAGACGGCGGTACGGGGCGTAGCCGGACTCGGCGAGCCGGTCGGGGCGCCAGGGGGGCAGGCCCCAGTCCTGGCCTCGGGAGTTGAAGGCGTCCGGGGGCGCGCCGACCGACATGCCGACCGCGAAGTACTCCTGCTGGGCCCAGGCGTCGGCGCCGCCCGGATGGGCGCCGACGGCCAAGTCGTGGACGAGGCCGATCGGCATGCCGGCGTCGCGGGCGGAGCGTTGCGCGGTGCCGAGCTGGGCGTCGGTCAGCCAGGCGAGGCGGGTGTGGAAGTCGACGCGGTCCATCAGCTCCGCGCGGGCGCGGGCGGTCGCCGCCGAGCGTGGGTCACGCAGGTCCTTCGGCCACCGCTGCCACTCGGAGCCGTGCACCTCGGCCAGCGCGCACCAGGTGGCGTGGTCCTCCAGCGCCTCGCCCTCCTCGGCGAGGAAGTCGCAGTACGCGGCCCGCCGCCCGGGCCCGAGCGGCACCCCCCGTACGACCTCCAACGCCTCCCGTTTCAGCTCCCACACCGCGTCCCGGTCGATCAACTCCCCCTTGGAGAGCACGGTTTCACGCAGTCGGGCGGCCCGCTCCAGCAGCGTACGGAGGCGGTCACGGCCCTCGGCGCGGTCGCCGTCGTCGGCACCCGCGAACACGTACGGGTACTCGGGGATGTCCTCGATGCGCAGATGGATCGGGTCGGGGTAGCGGCGGGAGGAGGGCCGGTACGGGGAGGGGTCGGTGGGGGCGCCGGGGACGGCGGCGTGGAGGGGGTTGACCTGGACGAAGCCGGCGCCGAGGGCGCGGCCGGCCCAGGCGGTGAGCTCGGCCAGGTCGCCGAGGTCGCCCATGCCCCAACTGCGCCGCGAGAGCAGGGAGTAGAGCTGGACGAGGAGTCCGTATGTGCGGCCGGGCGGGGCGGGGAGCCGGGGCGGGGCCACGACGAGGTGGGTCTCGGCGGTACGGCCGTCGGGGGCGGTGGCGCGCAGGGCGTGGACGCCCGGGGGCAGCTTCTCGATGGTGGAACGGAGTTCGCCCTGCTCGGTCTCGATACGCAGCCGGGTGCCGTCCGGGAGGGCGGTCAGTGCGGCGGGGGTCGGGCCGTCGACCCAGCACACCACCGTCGGCGGCAACAGCCGCTCGCTCAGCTCCCGTTCCCGCGCCGCGAGGGCGGCGGCCACCGCCTCGGGCGTCCTCGCGTCGACGTCCAGCGCGGCCAGCGCGGCGACGACCGCCCCGTCCGAGGCCGCGACCGTACGGTCCGGGGAGGGACTGTAGGAGGTGGCGACGCCGTACAGCGCGGCGAGCCGGGCGAGCGACGACTCCGGCGCTACCCCTCCGGGATCGGCCGGGCTTCGCAGCGGCTCGCCGGAGTCGGCCGGTCGTGGTGGCGGTTCCCCGGAGTCGGCCGGGCGTGGTGGCATCTAGACCCCCGATGCGGCGCCGTTGGACGTCGGTTCGCTGGTGAGGTGGGCCGCGTCGGTGAGGGGCGGCTCGCTGGTGAGGGGCTCGGCGTCCGGGAGCGGGGGCTCGCTGGTGAGCGGCGCCTCGACACAGGCGCCCTCCGCACTGAACACGCAGAAGTGGGGCTCCGGGTCGCGGGCTTCCGGAACGTAGGGTTTCGCCTCGCGCAGGGAACCGGCCTGGGGCGTGAGGTGTGCCGATACGGCCATGAGGGGTCTCCTTGTTCGTCGTACGGCCATGGCGTGCGGGTTCGCGGTACTCCAGCCCTACCCAGTCGACGCCACGGCAGACGCGACCCGCCGAACATCATGACGCCGGTCACTTCTCCGTCTCTCCGTCTCCGCGGCCGACAGGTCCGGCGAGCAGCCTCCGGCGAGCACCTTTCGGCGAGCTATTCACTCAGTACATATACTCAGTGCATACTGGAGCCATGAGCACCCGTCACATCCTGTTGGGGCTGCTCGCCGGTGGGCCGAGCCATGGCTACGACCTCAAGCGGCGGCACGACGAACGCTTTCCGCAGGCCCGCCCGCTGGCGTACGGGCAGGTCTACACGACCCTGCAACGGCTGGTCCGCGACGGCCTCGCCGAGATCGACGGCACCGAGGCGGACAGTGGTCCGGAACGGACGCTGTACCGCTCGACGGACGAGGGGGCGCGCGAGCTGGCCAAGTGGGCCGGGGAGATCGCGCCGCCCGCGCCGTTCGTGACGAACGAGATCTTCGCCAAGCTCGTCGTCTCGATCCTCGCCGACGGCGACCCGGCCGCCTATCTGCAGGCTCAGCGCACCGCGCACATGACGCGGATGCGGGAGCTGACGGCCGTGAAGACCGCGCCGGGCGCCGATCTCGCGACCGTGCTCTCGGCGGACTACGCCCTCAACCATCTCGACGCCGATCTCCGCTGGATGAACACCACCGCGGCCCGGCTGACCACCCTGACCGCGGAGGTCGACGCAGCATGAGCGACAACAGCTACAAGGAGACCCCGGTGCCGCTGCTCGCGGCCCGTGGTCTCGTCAAGGAGCACGGCAGGACGCGGGCGCTGCGCGGCGCCTCGGTGGAGCTGCGCGAGGGCGAGATCCTGGCCGTGACCGGTGCCAGCGGCAGTGGCAAGTCCACGTTGCTGCACTGTCTGGCGGGGATCGTACGGCCGGACGAGGGCTCGGTGACGTACGCCGGGAACCGGCTGGACCAGCTCCCGGAGAAGCAGCTCAGCGAGCTGCGGCGGACGGAGTTCGGGATCGTCTTCCAGTTCGGGCAGCTGATCCCGGAGCTGACGGCCGTCGACAATGTCGCGCTGCCGCTGCTGCTGGCGGGCACCTCCCGGGGGGAGGCGCGGGCGCGGGCCGGTGAGTGGCTGGAGCGGTTCGGGGTGCGCGGGCAGGAGGAGCAGCGGCCCGGCGAGATGAGCGGCGGCCAGGCGCAGCGGGTGTCGCTGGCGCGGGCGCTGGTGACGGGGCCGAAGGTGGTGTTCGCGGACGAGCCGACCGGCGCGCTGGACTCGCTGGCGAGCGAGCAGGTGATGACGGCGCTGGTGCACACGGCCCGGGAGGCCGGTACGTCGGTGCTGCTGATCACGCATGACGCGCAGGTGGCGGCGTACGCGGACCGCGAGGTCACGCTGAAGGACGGCGTCGTCGTGTCCGAGGCCGGCGCGGCCGTGGAGTCGCTGGGGGTGTCCCGGTGAGCGAGCTGGCGAACGACCTCCGCCTCGCCCTGCTGCTGACCCGGGGCTCGGACCGCCGGGAGTGGTGGCGGGTGACGCTGACGGGGCTGGGGGCGGCGCTGGCGACGGGGTTCGGCATGGCGGCGGCCGTGCTCTCCTCATTGAACGGCCACTACCGGGTGGACATGGCCAACGGTCTGCTGGACAACCCCGGTGAACGCTCCGGGGTCATCCTCACTCTGCTGCTCCTGCTGATCCCGGTGCTCGGGTTCCTCGGCCAGTGCACCCGCGTGGGCGCCGTCCACCGGGACCGGCGGCTGGCCGGGCTGCGACTGGCCGGGGCGTCGGCGGGACAGGTGCGGCGGATCGCGGCGCTGGAGACGGCGGTGGCCTGTCTGGCCGGCTCGGCGGTCGCCACGGTCTTCTTCGCGCCGTTCATGCTGAGCGCGTGGGAGAGCCCCACCGTCCTGGCCTGGCTGATGCTGGCCCTGGTGGCACTGGGGGTGCCGGTGCTGGGCGCGGTGGCGGGCGTGCTGGCGCTGCGCCGGGTGGTGGCCTCTCCGCTGGGCTGGGTGCGGCGTGTGGGGCCGACCACGGGCCGGGGCCCGGGGTGGGTGTTCCTGGGAGCGGTGGCACTGCTGGTGATCGCCGGGCTGCTCGCCGTCGCCGGCACCAGCAGGGACATGCCCGACCAGTCCACCGGTCAGGCCCCGCTGACCCTCTGCGGCGCACTGCTCGCGGTGGGCGCGGCGGCGGTGTGGCTCTCGGGCACGGTCTCGAAGCTCACCGGTCGGGTGCTCGCCGGGCGCGCGGGGAACCCGGCGACGCTGATCGCCGCCGAACGACTGCGTTCCGACCCATGGGCGGCGGCCCGCACGCATGGGGCCGTCCTCATGGGGACCGTCGTCGGCTCCGGCTTCATCGGTGTACGGCAGGCGCTGCTCGCGGAGGTGAACAGCACCAAGTACCTGGCCGAGGACGCGTCCTTCTACATCACCGGCATCAATCTGGTCGCGGCCGCGATCCTGGTCGGCTTCGCCATCACCCTCTTCGGCCTGGCCGTCGGCACCGCCGAGTCGCTCGCCACGCGCCGCCGGGGCCTCGCCGCGCAGGTCGCCGCCGGGGTGCCGTACGAGGTGCTGGGCCGCGCGCTGCTCCTGGAGACCGCGCTGCCGCTCGCGCCCTCGATGCTGCTCGCCGGGACCGGGGGCACGGTGATCGCCGTCTGGTACGCCACGGCCATGGGCGGCGCCCTGGTGGTGCCGATCGGGGCGCTGCTGGTTCCCCTCGCGGTGTACGGCGCCTGCCTGCTGGCGGCGGCCACGTCCCTGCCGCTGCTGCGCCGCTCGGTGCGGCCGGGCGAGCTGCGCTACACGTGACGGCTCCGTGAGCACGGCGTCCCGGGGGGTACGGGGGCCTCCCGGGGCGCCGCCCTGTCCTTGTGCGGCCTACTTCGTCGTCGGGGTGATCGGGGTGGCCCGTTCCGACTGCGGAGAGGTCGTGTTGGCGTAGACGGACGGGGGTGCGACGGAGGCCGCGAGGTCGGCGTTCGGGTCGTCGGTGAGGTCGGGCGGGAGTTGGCCGACGATGCGGATGTCGGCGGCGTCGAAGGCCTTCTTGATGCGCCAGCGCAGTTCGCGTTCCACGGTGAGGGCCTTGCCGGGCATGGTCTTGGCGGAGACGCGGACGACCATGGAGTCGAGCAGCACGTCGTCGAGGCCGAGAACCTCGATGGGGCCCCAGAGGAGTTCGTTCCAGGGCTCCTCCTTGCTCATCTCCTCGCCGACCGCCACGAGGGTGCGGCGGACCCTGTCGAGGTCCTCGTCGTGGCGGACCGTGACGTTGACGCCGGCCGTGGCCCAGCCCTGGGAGAGGTTGCCGATGCGCTTGACCTCGCCGTTGCGGACGTACCAGATCTCGCCGTTGTCGCCGCGCAGCTTGGTGACGCGCAGACCGACCTCGATGACCTCGCCGGAGGCCACACCCGCGTCGATGGTGTCACCGACGCCGTACTGGTCCTCCAGGATCATGAAGACACCGGAGAGGAAGTCGGTGACCAGGTTCCGCGCGCCGAAACCGATCGCGACGCCCGCGACACCGGCGGAGGCCAGCAGCGGGGCGAGGTTGATCTCGAAGGTGGCGAGGACCATCAGGGCGGCGGTGCCCATGATGAGGAAGGACGCCACCGAACGCAGCACCGAACCGATGGCCTGGGAGCGCTGCCGGCGGCGCTCGACGTTGACCAGCAGGCCGCCGAGGGTGGAGCCCTCGACGCCCGGGACGGAGCGGTTCATCCGGTCTATCAGCTTGGTGATCGCCCGCCGCACCACCACTCTCAGCACCGCCGCGATCACCAGGATCAGCAGGACGCGGAGACCGATGGCGAGCCAGGTGGACCAGTTCTGCTCGACCCAGCTGGCGGCGTTGGTCGCGCTCTCCTGAGCGTCCTCCAGCGTGGGCACGGCGGGGGTCGTCGGCGTCTCGGAGGGAGACGGCGACGGCGACGCGGCGGCCAGGAGGAGGGGCAGGGAAGAAACGGACGACACGGCGGGTACCTCCAGGTGCGTTATCCACCCTCCGGTACGGCGGTCAAGATCAGTCAGGTCACGGAAAGGTCACCGGACGGGCAGACCCACCACACTAACGGGGCATTGTGTGGAGGTCGTCGCCATGTTCGAGGAGACAGGGCGCTCACCAGGGAGTGAAGGGCGCACAAGGCGGGGGATGAATCAGGGTGTGGTCGAAAACACTCCCAGCCCGTTACCGGGACATGGTGGCGCTTCCACCAGGCATGAGGGGAGACTGACTACGGATCGTCCACGGCGCGAGCCACGCGCCGCCGACGTACAAGGAGGGCATCCGTGCCGCACGTCCTGGTCCTCAACGCGTCGTACGAGCCGCTCGGCGTCGTACCGCTCCGCCGCGCGCTCGTCCTCGTCCTGGAGAACAAGGCTGTCTCCCTGGAGGAATCCGGCGCCTTCATGCACAGCGCGACCGTCACAGTCCCCGCACCCAGCGTGGTCCGGCTCAAGCGATTCGTCCGGGTTCCCTATCGGGGGCCCGTTCCTCTGACCCGTCGGGCGCTGTTCGCCCGCGACGGGGGCCGGTGCATGTACTGCGGTGGCGTCGCAACCAGCGTCGACCACGTCATCCCACGCAGCCGCGGAGGCAAGCACGTCTGGGACAACGTGGTGGCGTCCTGCCGCCGCTGCAACCACGTCAAGGCCGACCGCCATCTCTTCGAGATCGGCTGGCGGCTCCGCCACAAACCCGCACCTCCCACCGGCCTGGCCTGGCGCATCATCGGCACCGGGCATAGGGACCCGCGCTGGCTGCCCTACCTGCAGCCGTACGGCGCGGACGACGCCTTGGCCCGGATCGACGGCATCTCCGCCTGATCGATCCGGGCTTTTGCGTGGCCGTAGGGCCTCCATGGCCGGACAGCCTCCGTGGCTGGACGGCCTCCGTGGCCCGATGGCCTCGGACGCGTGGCCGGACGCCCCGCCGAGGGGCGTCCGGAAGCCCTGCGTCCGTTTGACCTGCCATTTCATTACCGTCTTCACAGGTACCCCGCGTTCCCCACACTTTCGTGATCACCTAGGGTCGCCCTGAGACAGCGGGCCCTTGTTCTGGAGCGCAACGCCCAGGGGCCCGCTTCGAATGTGGGGACTCATGCGAAAGCTCGCCATTGGCGCCGCCGTGTCCGGCGCCCTGGCTCTCACCGGCCTGGCCGCGCCCACCGCGCTGGCCGACTCGCCGGATCTGACCTTCGGTGCCGTCACGGTGAACAACGGCAAGTCGATCGTGGTCGGCACCGACGCGAAGGTGACCGTGCCGGTCACCTACAGCTTCACCCGCCCGTCGGACCTCGTCATCGACTACAAGAACAACTTCCTGGGCGTCATCCTGTACCGCGGCTCGCTCGCCGACATCGAGAACGGTCTGGAGAGCTCCGCGAAGGCGCCGACCTGCACCACCACCGCGACGACGGAGACCACGGTCACCGAGTCGTGCGGCACGACGCTCACCATCGACCCGCGCGAGCAGCTCGTCGGCGCCGCGGACGCCACCACGTGGAGGGCTGCCGCCGTCTACGCCCGCGCCTTCGTCGACGCGGACGACTCCGACGACCACATCAGCTTCGAGACCGGCGTCGACGCGTGGGGCAAGCTCGGCACGGCCAAGCTGCAGCGCAAGGCCGGGCTCGGCACCAACGCCACGCCGGAGCCGGTCACCAAGGGCAGGACGCTGACCGTCAAGGGCAAGCTCACCCGCGCCGACTGGGCCAAGCACACCTTCACCGGCTACACGGGCCAGAAGGTCACCCTCCAGTTCAAGGCCAAGGGCGCCACCGCCTACACCGACGTCAAGACGGTCATCTCCGGCACGGGCGGAGCCCTGTCCACCACCGTGAAGGCGACGAAGGACGGCTCGTACCGCTACAAGTTCGCCGGTACGTCCACCACCGCGGCGAAGACGTCGGCCGCGGACTACGTCGACGTCAAGTGACACCGGCCCCGCCGATGTGAATCAGCGCCGCCTCCCACACAGGCGGGCGCGGCCCCCGGGTAACGACTCCGTTTCCCGGGGGCTTTTTCGTTGGCCGGATATTGACGCCCCTCTGGTCTAGTCCTATCTTCCTGACATCGGATAGGAAACTTTCCTAACAGTTGGGCAGGTGGCGTACAGATGGCTGGAACCCCCCGCGTGCTGCGCGCCATGAACGACCGTGCCGCGCTGGATCTGCTGCTGGAGCACGGGCCGCTCTCCCGGACGCGGCTCGGCAAGCTCACGGGGCTGTCGAAGCCGACCGCCTCGCAGCTCCTGGCCCGACTGGAGGCCGCCGGGCTCGTGATCGCCACGGGCACCGGCGCGACCGGCGAAGGCGAGGGCCGGCCGGGCCCCAACGCCCAGCTGTACGCGGTCGACCCGACCGCCGCGTACGCCGCCGGTCTGGACGTCACCCCCGAACGCGTCCTCGCCGCCGTCGCCGACATCACCGGCCGCACGGTGGGCGAGTACGCCATCCCCACCCCCGGACGCCGCCCCGCCGAACCCGTCGTACGGCAGGTCACCACCGCCCTCGACGGGGTGGTCAAGGCCGCCGGACTCGTACGGTCCGACGTGCGCCGACTCGTCATCGGCACCCCCGGCGCCTTCGATCCGGGCACCGGGCGACTGCGCTACGCCTCCCACCTCCCGGGCTGGCACTCCCCCACCCTCCTCGACGAACTCGCCGCCGCGCTGCCGATGCCGGTGGAGTACGAGAACGACGTCAACCTCGTCGCCCTCGCCGAACAACGGCTGGGCGCGGCCAAGGGCCACGACGACTTCGTCCTGCTGTGGAACGAGGGCGGACTCGGCGCGGCGGTCGTCCTCGGCGGACGACTGCACCGGGGGTTCACCGGGGGCGCCGGGGAGGTCGGCTTCCTGCCGGTGCCGGGCGCTCCGCTGGTCCGGCAGGTGACCAAGGCCAACAGCGGCGGCTTCCAGGAGCTCGCCGGCGCCCAGGTCATCCCCCGGCTCGCCCGTGAGCTGGGCATCACCGACATCCCCGACGGGCCGTACGCCGAGGTCGCCACCGCGCTGGTCGCGCGGGCCGCCGACATCGACTCCGGTCCGTACCGACGACTTCTGGCCACATACGCGACCGGGCTGGCGACCGGTCTGGCCTCGCTGGTGTCCGTACTCGACCCCGAGCTGATCGTTCTGTGCGGCTCGGCGCTCGCCTCCGGCGGGGAGCCGCTTCGGAGGATGGTCCAGGCCGAGTTGGGTGAGTTGGCTGCCGCTCAGCCCCGACTGGTTCTCGGTGACGTGCTCGAACGTCCTGTGTTGCGGGGGGCGTTGGAGAGTGCGCTCACCGCGACGCGTGACGAAGTCTTCGATACGTCGCACTGATCAACCGTTCACGTCGCACTGATCGACCGTTCGGAAACCGCAGGTCGTTCGTCAACTGTGGGCCGGCCGTGACCGGTCGCGCCCACGCGGCGAAGCCGCACATCGAAACAGCCCCGCGCCCCTGAGGGGCGCTCCCTCACCGCTCGCTCAAAGTCACCCCTCCCTTCCCTCAGGAGACCCTGCCATGCCCGGAGTATCCAAGAACGCGGCAATCGCGCTCGCCGCCACCGCCTCCCTCTCCCTCCTCGCCACCGCCTGTACCGGACAGTCCTCGTCCGGGGCCACCGACGACCCCGACGCCAAGACGACGATCACCTTCTGGCACGGGTGGAGTGCGCCCGCCGAGGTGAAGGCGATTCAGGAGAACGTCGACCGGTTCGAGAAGGCGCACCCGAACATCACCGTCAAAATCGTCGGGAACATCAACGACGACAAGCTCAACCAGGCGCTGCGGGCCGGTGGTTCGAGCGGGCCGGACGTGGTGTCGTCGTTCACGACGTCGAACATCGGCAAGTTCTGTTCGTCGGGCGCGTTCCTCGATCTGAAGCCGTTCATCGAGAAGTCGAAGCTCGACCTCGACAAGATCATCCCGAAGCCGATGCTGGACTACACCCAGTTCGAGGGCACGCGCTGTGCTCTGCCGCTGCTGGGCGACGCGTACGGCCTGTACTACAACAAGGACGCGTTCGAGAAGGCGGGCATCACGTCGCCGCCGAAGACCTGGTCGGAGTTCGCGAAGGTCGCCGAGAAGCTGACCGTCACCAAGGGCGACAGCTACGCGCAGCTCGGGTTCATGCCGAACTACCACGGTTACGAGACGGTCGTGGACCACTACATGTCCCAGTGGGACCACGCCTACTTCGACAAGGGCGGCAAGTCGAACATCGCCAAGGACCCGGCGTTCGCGGAGATGTTCAAGTACCAGAAGAGCCTGGTGGACTCGCTCGGCGGCTTCGAGAAGCTGGAGAAGTACCGGAACACCTTCGGTGACGAGTGGGGGGCCAAGCACCCGTTCCAGACCGGCCAGGTGGCCATGCAGCTGGACGGCGAGTGGCGGCTCGGCATGGCGAAGGACGCCGGGGTCGACTTCGAGATCGGCACCGCTCCGCTGCCCGTGGCCGACGACGAGGTGGACGAGTACGGCAAGGGCTTCCTCTCCGGCACGATCATCGGCATCGCCCCGCAGAGCCAGAAGCAGAACGCGGCCTGGGAACTGGTGAAGTATCTGACGACCGACACCGAGGCCGTCGTGTCCTTCGCCAACGCCATCCACAACGTGCCGTCCACGTTCGCCGCCCTGAAGTCGCCCGACCTGAAGGTGGACCCCGGCTTCCGGACGTTCCTGGACATCGCCCGGAACCCGGAGTCGAACACCCCGCCGGCCTCCGTCAACGGCTCGACGTACCAGACGACCCTCCAGGACTTCGGCTACCAGTACGAGTCCGGGAAGGTGAAGGACCTGCGGGAGGGGTTGGAGAAGACCGCGCAGCAGATCGACACCGACATCGAGCAGGCGAAGTAGCGGTATCAGCCGATGTCTACGCATACCCCGCGCGTGTCCAGTGGCACGCTCCGCGCGAAGCGCCGCCGGTCGGCGCTTCGGACGGTGGCCTTCCTGTCACCGTGGCTGATCGGGTTCGGCGTCTTCTTCGCCTACCCGCTGGTCTCCACCGTGTACTTCTCGCTGATGAAGTACGACGGTTTCGGGACCCCCGTCTTCCGCGGCCTGGGCAACTGGGCCTACGTCTTCGACGACTACCCGATGTTCTGGCCGGCCCTGCGCAACACCCTGTGGCTGGTGCTGGTGATGGTGACCTGCCGGGTGGTGTTCGGGCTCGGCGTCGGTCTGCTGATCACCGGGATCAGGACCGGGGCGGGCGTCTTCCGCACCCTGTTCTATCTGCCGTACCTGGCCCCGCCGGTCGCCGCGACGCTGGCCTTCGTCTTCCTCCTCAACCCCGGTACCGGGCCGGTCAACTCCGTCCTGGGCGACCTCGGACTGCCGACACCGGGCTGGTTCACCGACTCCGCCTGGTCCAAGCCGGCGCTCACCGCGCTCGCGCTGTGGGGTGTGGGCGACCTCATGGTCATCTTCATGGCCGCGCTGCTCGACGTACCGAAGGAGCAGTACGAGGCCGCCGAGCTGGACGGGGCGTCGGGCTGGCAGCGGTTCCGGTTCGTGACGCTGCCGAACATCTCGCCGATCGTGATGTTCGCCGTGGTCACGGGCGTGATCCAGAGCATGCAGTACTACACGCAGCCGCTGGTGGCCGGGAAGGTCGCCTCCGGGATCATCGGCGGCTCCGGCCAGCAGTTCGAACCGGGCTACCCCGACAGGTCGACCCTGACGCTCCCGCAGCTCGTCTACAACCTCGGCTTCCAGCGCTTCGACTACGGCGCCGCCTGTGTGGTCGCGCTGGTGCTGTTCGCCCTCTCCATGGCCTTCACCGCGCTGCTGATGCGGCGCCGAGGCGGACTGATCCAGGCAGGTGACTGACCATGACCCAAGTTCTGGACAAGCCGGTGCGGTTGGGCGCCGCCACGGCGAGTGAGCGGACCGCCCGCCGCCGGGTGCTCCTGGAGTGGATCGCCGTCCACTCCCTCGGCGTCGCCGCCGCGCTCTTCTTCACCCTGCCCTTCGTGTTCGTCGTCCTGACCTCGCTGATGAGCGACCAGCAGGCCCTCACCCGCGATCTGGTCCCGGACACCTGGGAGTGGAGCAACTACCGGCAGGTCCTCGACACCCCCGGCTTCCTGACCTGGTGGAAGAACACGCTGGTCTACGCGGGCCTGGGCACCGTCCTCACCGTCGTGTCGTCCGTGCCCGTGGCGTACGCGCTCGCCAAGTTCCGCTTCCGCGGCCGTAATCCGGCGTTGATGCTGGTCATCTCGATGATGATGCTGCCGCCACAGGTGGTCGTCATCCCGATGTACCTGTTCTGGGCGAAGCAACTGGACCTGTCGGGCTCGCTGTGGCCGCTGATCATCCCGATGGCGTTCGGCGACGCGTTCTCCATCTTCCTGCTGCGGCAGTTCCTGACGACCATCCCGAACGAGTACCTGGACGCCGCCCGCGTGGACGGCTGCGGCGAACTGCGGACCCTGGTGCGGGTCGTGCTGCCGATGGCCAAGCCGGGCATCGCGGCCATCGCCCTCTTCCAGTTCTTCTACGCCTGGAACGACTACTTCGGCCCCCAGATCTACGCCTCCGAGAACCCGGGCGCGTGGACGCTGTCCTACGGCCTGGAGTCCTTCAAGGGCGCCCACCACACCGACTGGAATCTGACCATGGCCGCGACCGTCCTGGTCATGGCCCCCGTGATCCTCGTGTTCTTCTTCGCACAGAAGGCGTTCGTCGAAGGCGTCACCCTGACCGGAGTAAAGGGTTGATACAGCTATGCCGTGCTTTTTCGGGGGACAACCCCCGGACCCCTGGCCGTTCGACTGCGCCCCCCGTGTCCTGAAGCCAAGGAGTCCTCAGTGAAACTCACCGTGGTCGGCGGAGGGTCGACCTACACACCCGAACTCGTCGACGGGTTCGCCCGGCTCAGGGACACACTGCCGATCGAGGAGCTGGTGCTCGTCGATCCGGCCGCCGACCGGCTGGAGCTGGTCGGCGGTCTGGCCCGCCGGATCTTCGCCCGCCAGGGGCACCCCGGACGGATCGTCACCACCGGCGACCTGGACGCGGGCGTCGAGGGTGCGGACGCCGTGCTGCTGCAACTCCGGGTCGGCGGCCAGGCCGCCCGCGAGCAGGACGAGACCTGGCCGCTGGAGTGCGGCTGCGTCGGACAGGAGACCACCGGCGCGGGCGGCCTGGCCAAGGCGCTGCGCACGGTGCCGGTGGTCCTGGACATCGCGGAACGGGTCCGGCGTACCAACCCGGACGCCTGGATCATCGACTTCACCAACCCCGTCGGCATCGTCACCCGCGCCCTGCTCAAGGCCGGTCACAAGGCGGTCGGGTTGTGCAACGTGGCGATCGGACTGCAACGGAAGTTCGCGGGCCTGCTGGGAGTGACCCCGGGCGAGGTGCACCTGGACCATGTGGGCCTCAACCACCTCACCTGGGAGACCGGGGTACGCCTCGGCGGCCCCTCCGGCGAGGACGTCCTCCCGAAGCTGCTGACCGAGCACGGCGAGACCATCGCCTCCGACCTGCGCCTGCCCCGCCCTCTCCTCGACCTCCTGGGCGTCGTCCCCTCCTACTACCTGCGCTACTACTACGCCCACGACGAGGTCGTACGGGAGCTGCGCACGAAGCCGTCGCGGGCCGCCGAAGTGGCGCGGATGGAACGCGAGTTGCTGGAGATGTACGCCGACCCGGCGCTCGACGAGAAGCCCGCGCTGCTCGCCAAGCGCGGGGGCGCGTACTACTCGGAGGCCGCCGTCGACCTGGCCGCGTCGCTGCTGGGCGACGGGGGCAGCACGTACCAGGTGGTGAACACCTTCAACCACGGCACGCTGCCCTTTCTCCCCACCGACGCGGTGATCGAGGTACCGGCGGCCATCAGCGGCGAGGGCGCGGCACCACTGCCGGTGCCGACCGTGGACCCGCTGTACGCGGGCCTGATGGCCGACGTGACCGCGTATGAGGACCTGGCCCTCGACGCGGCCCTGCACGGCGGCCGGAACCGCGTCTTCCGCGCCCTCCTGTCCCACCCCCTGATCGGCCAGTACGACTACGCCGCCACCCTCACCGACCGCCTGATCGCACACAACCGGGAGCACCTCACGTGGGCGTGAGCGACAGTGACGCCGGGGGTGTGCGCGGGAGCGAACGTGAGGGTGGGGATGTGAGCGGGGGTAAAGGCGCTGCCTGCAGCGTGCGCGGGCGCGAAAGCGGCGCGGACAGCGTGCGCGGAAGCGAGAGCGGCGGCGCGGGCGGGCAAGGAAGCGAAGGCAGCGCCGGGGGCGTACGCGGAAGCGAAAGCAGCGCCGGGGGCGGGCAAGGAAGCGAAGGCAGCACCGGGGGCGTACGCGGAAGCGAAAGCGGCGGCGCGGGCGGGCAAGGAAGCGAAGGCGGCGCCGAGAGCGTACGCGGAAGCGAAGGCAGCACCGGAGGCGTGCGCGGAAGTGAAAGCAGCGCCGAGGGCGTACGCGGAAGTGAAAGCGGCGCCGGAGGCGTGCGCGGGAGCGTGCTCGCTGTCGACGCGGGCAACAGCAAGACCGATGTCGCCGTGATCGCGCCGGACGGGGAGGTGCTGGCCACGGCGCGCGGGGGCGGGTTCCGGCCACCGACGGTCGGTGTGACCGTCGCCGTGGACGCCCTCGCGGAGACGGTACGCGAGGCGTTCGCCGCGGCGGGCGTCACGTCCGTCGACCATGTGTCGGCCTGCCTCGCCAACGCCGACTTCCCCGTCGAGGAGGAACGTCTGGCGGAAGCGCTGCGCACGCGCGCGTGGGGCACGACCGTCGAGGTGCGCAACGACACGTTCGCGATCCTGCGGGCGGGCGTGTCCGAGCCCCGGGGCGTGGCCGTGGTCTGCGGCGCCGGCATCAACTGCGTCGGCATGCGCCCCGACGGCCGCACCGCCCGATTCCCCGCGCTCGGGCGCATCTCCGGCGACTGGGGCGGTGGTTGGGGCCTCGCCGAGGAGGCGTTGTGGCACGCGGCCCGCGCGGAGGACGGCCGGGGCGGCCCGACGGCCCTCGCCGAGGCCCTGCCCGCGCACTTCGGCCTCGACTCCATGTACGCCCTCATCGAAGCCCTCCACCTGGAGCACATCTCACCGGCCCGCCGCCACGAACTCACCCCGGTGCTCTTCACCACGGCCGCCGCCGGCGACCCGGTGGCCCGCGGTCTGGTCGACCGGCTGGCCGAGGAGGTGGTCACCATGGCGACCGTGGCCCTGACCCGCCTGGACCTCCTGGCGGAGGAGACCCCCGTCCTCCTCGGCGGCAGCGTCCTGGCGGCCCGCCACGCCCGCCTCGACACCCGAGTACGCGAGTTGCTGGCCGCCGCAGCCCCGAAGGCCGTCCCCGAGGTGGTCACCGCCGCCCCCGTACTGGGCGCGGCACTGCTGGGGCTGGACCATGTGGGCGCGAAGGAGGCAGTGCACACGCGCGTGCGCGCGCATTACGAAACCCCCTGCTGATTTCCCAGGTTGCTCGCGCCCCGTGAGGGGCGCGGGGCTGTGCGGATGTGCGGCTCCGCCGCGCGGGCGCGAGCAACCCACCGCAACCCGCGCAAACGAACTCGCCCCAGCCGCCCCCTCATCCCCCGGCGGAGGTCTGGGGGCGGCAGCCCCCAGGAGTCGGCCGGCCCACGGGAACCACCGCACATCAGCACGCGTATTCATGGACAGGGAGTGATGCGGGACTCCTACGGACACGATCGGGGAACAAGATCGAGTCAAGGCCTGTGCGGATGTCAGTCCCGGCGGCGATACTTGCGGCCGTGCACCTCTGCCCACCCGCCGCGCCCCGGAGGCCACGGTGCGGCACGGGCGGAGGTGACCGAGGGATGACCATGGGGGAGGTCAAGTGACACACACGCCGAAGGGCAGCCCGGCACCGCCGGTCCCACCCGCCGGCCAGGGCCCGGGCACGCTCCCGGCCGTGCCGGCGCAGGGGGCGTACGCGTCCCGCCCACCCGTGCCGTCCCCGGGCCCGGACGGCAGCGGCGAGCCGCCCCGCCGGACGGCGTTCGCGGAGGGCCTCGACCAGTTGAAGGCCGCCGCGGTGACCGAGCCGGGCCGGCTGCGCATCATCGGCGCGGTCCTCGCCTTCCTCGTCGTCGCGTTCGGCTCGATCACCGCCTGGCAGATGAACGACCGGTCGACCGCCGCCGACGACGTGCTGCACGGCAGCCAGCCCCTCAGCTCCGCCGCGGCCGACATATACCGCTCCCTCGCCGACGCCAACACCGCGGCCTCCAGCGGCTTCCTCGCGGGCGGCCAGGAGACACCGGAGTCCCGCGAGAGATACGAGCGCGAGATCGGAGACGCCGCC
Organism: Streptomyces ipomoeae 91-03; assembly: GCF_000317595.1. Taxonomy (GTDB): domain Bacteria; phylum Actinomycetota; class Actinomycetes; order Streptomycetales; family Streptomycetaceae; genus Streptomyces; species Streptomyces ipomoeae. The sequence goes on from NZ_AEJC01000403.1 coordinate 19,233, forward strand.
GACGGGCTGGCCACCGCCGCCGCGGCCTCGGAGCCCGGCTCCGACTCCGAGAAGCTCGTCGCCGAGCTGAACAAACTGCTGCCGGAGTACAAGGGCCTGATCGAGCGGGCCCGCGCCAACAACCGGCTGGGCTACCCCCTCGGCGGCGCCTACCTGCGTTATGCGAACGACAAGATGCAGGACGACATGCTCCCGAAGGCGAAGGAGCTCTACGACAACGAGAACCAGCGGCTGCGCGACGACTACGCCGACGCCACCTCCTATCCGTGGGCCGCGATCGCCCTCGGCGTCGTCGCCATCGGCGCCCTCGTCTGGGCCCAGCGCCGCAACTACCGGCGGACGAACCGGGTGTTGAACCACGGCCTGGTCGCGGCGACCGCCGCCTCCACGGTCGTCCTGCTGTGGCTGTCCGTCGGCCACACCGTCGCGCGCGCGGGGCTGAACGACTCGTACGACAACGGCGTGAAGTCCCTGACCGTGCTGAACGACGCGCGCATCGCCTCCCTCAAGGCCCGCGGCAACGAGAACCTGACGCTGATCAGCCGGGGCGCGCAGACCGTCGAGATCAAGGTCGACGGCGAGGACAAGGTCGTGGACGAGTTCGACCACAGCTTCACGACCGACATGACACAGCTCAAGTCGCGGCTCGCCGAAGCCGAGAGGATCGCCGACGACGACAGCGGCGAGCAGCCCGTCAAGGCCGCCGCCGCCAACATGAAGGTCTGGCAGGAGCGCCACGGCAGCGCCCGCGATGCCGACAACCAGGGCAACTACCAGTGCGCCCTCTACCAGGTGATCGGCGGTGGCGAGGCGACGTCCGACTGCCCGCAGGGCGACAAGCCGACGGGCGAGTGCTTCGACAAGGTCGACGAGAACCTGGACAACGCCCGCGAGCACGAGGAGAAGGAGTTCGAGCTGGCGGCCGAGCGCGGCCGGAACGCGATGACCGGGCTCCCGGTGGGCGCCGCCGTCCTCGCGGTACTCGGCGCGGCGGGCGCGCTGCTGGGCATCGGACGCAGGCTCTCGGAGTACCGATGAGGGCCACGGAAGGAGACACGGTGGAAGGAGGAGCGATGAGTGCGGTACGACGCCTGAGGGCCGGCCTGAGGGGCTGGGGCGGCGTGGGCGCGATGGCGGTCCTCTGCGCCCTGACCGTGATCTTCGCCCTGGTGCTGCCGATCAGCGGGACACGCGGCGGGGGTATCACGGGCACCGGCGGCCCGGGCGTCGCCCGGGGCACACAGGCGCGCGCGGACGAGTGCGACACCATGGACGATCCGGAGAACCAGAGCCTGCGCCCCTCCGCGAGCGAGTCCGGCACGACGATCGCGAGGATCAAGAAGAACGGCTACATCACGATCGGCGTCGACCAGAACAGCTATCGCTGGGGCTACCGCGATCCGAACAACACCGAGGCGGGCGCCGAGCTGGAAGGTTTCGACATCGATCTGGCGCACCGCATCGCCCAGGAGATCCTCGGCGACCCGACGAAGGTGCGCTTCCGGGCGATCCCCACGAACCAGCGCATTCCCGCGATCGAATCGGGGCAGGTCGACATGGTGGTCCGCACCATGACGATCAGCTGCAAGCGCATGAAGGAAGTCGCCTTCTCCCAGCCGTACTTCAAGACCGGTCAGCAGGTCCTGGCCCCCAAGTCCTCGACGATCAAGGGCTACGACAAGACGCTGGCGGACAAGAAGGTCTGCGTGGCCTCCGGTTCCACCGCCCTGACCACCCTGGAGGGCGATCAGAAGGCGAACAAGCCGGTCGCCTCCGCCAAGATACTCAAGGTCCCCAATCAACTCGACTGTCTGGTGAGGCTCCAGCTCGGTGAGGCCGATGCCGTGGTCACCGACGGCGCGCTGGCCGCGAGCCAGGCGGCGCAGGACCCGACGGTCGAGCTGAAGGGCGATCCGTTCACCACCGAGTACTACGGCGTGGCGATGAACCTGGAGGCGGAGGATCTGGTACGCCGGGTGAACCAGGTACTGGTGGACTACCTCAAGGACGGCTGGCAGGACTCGTACACCCGGTGGCTGTCCGCGACTCTCGGCACCGATTCGGCGAGCTCCCGGCCGCCGGCCGACCAGCAGTACCGGGACTGAAGTACAGGGACCGACCTTCAACTGACCGACCTTCAACTGACCGACACCGACAGCAGCGAGAGGTGATCGATGGGCGTCGCGGGATCCACCGGGCCGGTGATGGACCGGGACGAGGTGGACCGTGCGCTTGCGCGGCTCGGCGCGGAGCACGAGGCCATCGAGACCTCGCTGCTCGCCCTGCAGGACCACGCGGGCCGCAGACTCCTCGAAGGCGCCGAGCTGACCGGCGTCACCAAGGAGCGCTGGGAGTCCACGGAGGCGTCGATCACGCTGCTGTGGGCGTACTTCGACGCCTACACGGACGCCCTGCACAACGCCCGGGAGATCCGTTCGCGCCGCCGCTGGTCCAGCCGTGAGGACCTGGTGGAGCTGACCGAACTGCTGCGCGGCCAGGCCGTCACGGTCGCCGGCTCCGCCACGGCCATGGCGAACGCGCCGACGCTGCAGAGCGCCGGCCGGCTCAGCGAGCAGTTCTCGCTGGCCGCGCTCGTGGACCGGATGAACGACCTGTACGCGTCCTCGCTGGACATGGTCGTGGCCGCCGACGCGGTGTGGTCCGCGCTGCCCGCCCGCATCGATTTACTGGCCGCCGAGCTCCAGCGCACCCGCCAACTCGCGCACTCCGTGGGCGTACGGCCCGGCGAGCACCCGGCGGGCGACGACCTGGAGCGGATCACCCGCACGCTCACCAGGCTCCGCGAGCAGGTCATCTCCGACCCGCTGGCCTTCTGGACCCCCGCGCAGGGCAGTTCGGCGCCCGGCGGCGGCCGACCGGACACCTCGGCGTACGACCGTGAGGCGCGCGCCCTGGACGACGTACGACGGGAGATCGAGGCGGTGCTGACGGTCCGGCAGGACGCGGAGGCACGGCTGCTGAAGCTGCGGGACGTGCTCAGCCGCGCGGACCGTACGCTCGCCGAGGCGCGCAGCGCCCGCGGTGAGGTGCTGGCGAAGATCGCCGCGACGGAGGTGCCCGTGGTCTCCGGTCCGCCGACGGTGCTCCAGGAGCAGTTGGCGCTGGCCGCCGAGTACCGCCGACACGCCCAGTGGCACCGGCTGTCGCCGCTCCTGGACTCCCTGGAGCAGAAGGCGGACGACGAACTGCTGCGCGCCCGGGAGTCGTTGACGGCGGTCACCGCGCCGCTGGCGGTCCGCGCCGAACTGCGCGGCCGGCTGGACGCGTACAAGGCGAAGGTCGCCCGGCACGGCTTCGCGGAGGACTCGCTGCTGGTGGAGCGCTACGACGTGGCGCGCCGCATGCTGTGGAGCGCCCCCTGCGACCTGCGCGTCGCCGAGCAGGCAGTGCTGCGCTACCAGCAGGCGGCGGCCGAACTGCTGGGCCAGTCGGTGCCGGCCCGGCGTGAACCCCAGGATCGGAGGGGGGAGGAATCGTGAGTCAGACAGGCGAACAGACGGGCGAGCAGGGTCAGCAGCAGTCCTGTCAGCGGCCCGGTTGCTCGGGGTCGTACGAGGACGTGGGCGGCGGTGAGCTGTACTGCGACACATGTGGTCTGGCGCCGGTCGTCTCGGCCAGCGGCATGGTCTCCTCCCCGCCCACCGGCATCACCGGGGGCAGGGGCTCGCGCGGCTCCGGTTCCAGCAGCAGCTCGCGCGCCTCCCGGCCGTCGTCGCGCTCCGCGCAGTCCCGGCGCTCGGTCTCCGGCCGTCTCTCGCGCGCCCTGTCCGGCAAGTCGACGGGCCGCTCGGTGTCGGTCCGCAGCTCCGGCAAGACCGCCGGTACGTCGGGCCGCGCCCGGCTCGGCGTCGGTCTCGTGCAGGTGCCGGACGTACCGCGCCCGGATCCGCGTTCGATGGTCCTGGAGACCGCCGAGGTGCCCGAGCGCAAGCGGTTCTGCTCGCGCTCCGACTGCGGGGCGCCGGTGGGGCGGGCGCGCGGCGACCGGCCGGGGCGCACGGAGGGCTTCTGCACCAAGTGCGGCCACCCGTACTCCTTCGTGCCGAAGCTGCACGCGGGCGACATCGTGCGCGGCCAGTACGAGGTCGTGGGCTGTCTCGCGCACGGCGGTCTGGGCTGGATCTACCTGGCCATAGACCGGGCGGTGTCGGACCGCTGGGTCGTGCTGAAGGGCCTTCTCGACACCGGTGACCAGGACGCGATGGCCGCCGCGATCTCCGAGCGCCGCTTCCTCGCCGAGATCGAGCACAACAACATCGTCCGCATCTACAACTTCGTCGAACACCTCGACCAGCGCACCGGCTCGCTGGACGGGTACATCGTCATGGAGTACGTCGGAGGCAAGTCCCTCAAGGAGATCGCCAACGGCCGCCGCACACCGGACGGTCGCCGCGATCCGCTGCCGGTCGAGCAGGCGTGCGCGTACGGCATCGAGGCGCTGGAAGCGCTCGGGCATCTGCACAGCCGCAACCTGCTGTACTGCGACTTCAAGGTCGACAACGCCATCCAGACCGAGGACCAGCTCAAGCTGATCGACATGGGCGCGGTGCGCAGGATGGACGACGAGGAGTCGGCCATCTACGGCACGGTGGGCTACCAGGCCCCCGAAGTCGCCGACGTGGGACCGTCGGTGGCCTCCGACCTCTACACGGTCGCCCGTACGCTCGCCGTCCTCACCTTCGACTTCCAGGGCTACACGAACGTCTTCGTGGACTCCCTGCCCGACCCGGACAACATCGAGGTCTTCCGCCAGTACGAGTCCTTCTACCGGCTGTTGGTGAGGGCCACGGACCCCGACCCGGCCCGCCGCTTCGCCTCGGCCCAGGAGATGTCCGAGCAGCTGACGGGCGTCCTGCGGGAGGTCGTCTCACTCCAGACGGGCCGGGCGCGGCCCGCGCTGTCGACGCTCTTCGGGCCCGAACTGAGGGTCATGGACACGGAGTTGTTCACCGAGCTGGACGGGGATGTGTCCCGGCTGGGGACACGGGTGGTTCCGGTGGGACGGGGGCCGCGACGGGGCAAGGCGGCTGCGGGGAGCGGAGGTTCACCTTCCGGATCGGCCGCCGGGAACGGAGCCTCGCTTTCCGGATCGGCCGCCGGTACGCCCGCCCCGCTGACCGGCGGCGAGGCCGTGTCCTCGGCCGCTCGGCTCACCAAGCCCCTCGACACCGCCGCCGCGGCCCTCGCGCTGCCGATCCCGCGTGTGGACCCGGGCGACCCGAACGCCGGGTTCCTGGCGGGGCTCATCGCCTCCGCGCCGACCGAGCTGATCGCGGCCCTGCACGCGGCGCCCACCGGCTCGCTGGAGCTGCGGCTGCGGGAGTTGCGGGCCCGGCTGGAGATGGGCGAGTTCGACATCGCGCTCAGCACGCTGAACGCCCTGGAGCGGGACCACCCCGACGACTGGCGGGTGGTCTGGTACCGGGGCGTGGCCGCGCTCGCCACCGGCGACCACGAGAACGCCGCGCTGTCCTTCGACGCGATCTACGACGCCTTCCCGGGCGAGCCGGCCCCCAAGCTGGCCCTCGGCCTGTGCGCCGAGGTGCTCGGGCAGCTGGACAACGCCGCCGAGTACTACCGGCTGGTGTGGACGACCGACCCCAGCTTCGTCAGCGCCGCGTTCGGGCTCGCCCGGGTGCGGCTGACCGCCGGGGACCGGCAGAACGCCGTACGCACCCTGGAGTCCGTGCCGGAGGCGTCCATCCACTACACCGCGGCCCGGGTCGCGGCCGTACGGGCCCGGTTGCGGCACCGTACGGAGGCGACACTCGGGGCCGGGGCCGGGCCGTCCGGGGCCGCGCCGGACACGCCGTTCCTCGACGACCTGACCGCCGCCGCGGGCCAGGTGGAGGCCCTCGGCGGGTACGGTCTGGACGCGGTGCGCCGTGAGCAGTTGTCCACAGAGGTCCTTGGCTGCGCCCTGGACTGGGTACTCTCCGGTGGCCAGGGAGCCGCGCCCCCGACCGGCGGCGGGCGAGTGCTGCTCGGCAGCGCGCTGGACGAGCGTGGCCTCCGCTTCGGCCTCGAGCGCTCGTACCGCACGCTGGCCCGGCTCGCGCAAAGCGGCGAGGAGAGGATCGACCTGGTGGAACGTGCCAACCGTTACCGCCCCCGGACGTGGGTGTAGTTCATGTCGCAGATGCCCCAGCCGACCGCGCTGACGAAGTGCCCGATCTGCGAGTGGCCGCTCGCTTCGGACGACCGCTTCTGCGGCGCGTGCGGACACGATCTCTCCACGGTGCCCGCGCCGCCGGAGGACCACCCGACCCTCACGATGAACGGGACGGCGGGTGACACCCCGCCCGAGGCCGCGCCCATGTCCTGGCCCGTCGCCTCCGAGCCGAGCGCGGGGACACCCCCGCCGGTGGTCCGGCCCACCGACATCCAGGGCACCGAGTCGGGCGGCGGCGAACTGCCGGGCCCCGGGCGGGGCGTACGGTTCGACCGGCGCCGCGAGCCCGACGACTACCCGCTCGCCGCGCCCCTGCCGCCGGACCCGCGCACCGCCGAGCCGGCCACCCCGCCGCCCGGCATGAAGCTGTGCGTGGCCTGCCGCGCGGGATACGTCGACCGAGACGGCTACTGCGAGAACTGCGGACACGCCCAGCCGCGGGAGCGCGACCACATGGAGCAGGAGTTGGGCGCCGTCGCCGCGGTCAGCGACCGAGGGCTGCGCCACCACCGCAACGAGGACTCCTTCGCCATCTCCTCCACCGCGCTGCCCGACGGCTCGCCCGCGGTCGTCGCGATCGTCTGCGACGGCGTGTCGTCCGCGACCCGCCCCGACGACGCCTCCCTCGCCGCCGCCCGCGCGGCCAACGAGACGCTGCTCGAGTCCCTGCCGCGCGGCACCCACCCGCAGCAGGCCATGCACGACGCGATCGTCGCCGCCTCCAACGCCGTCAACGCCCTCGCCGAGGACCCGCAGACGGCGGCGGAGCACGCCCCGCACCAGAACGCGCCGGCGTGCACCATCGTCGGCTCCGTCATCACCCCCAGCCTGCTCGTCGTCGGCTGGGTCGGCGACAGCCGCGCCTACTGGGTCCCGGTCGACCGCAGCGCCCCTGCGGCCCGGCTGACCGAGGACGACTCCTGGGCGGCACAGATGGTGGCCGCGGGACTGATGAACGAAGCCGAGGCGTACGCCGACGAACGCGCCCACGCGATCACCGGCTGGCTCGGCGCGGACGCGTATGAACTGGAGCCGCACACCGCTTCCTTCAAACCGGACCGGCCGGGTGTAGTGGTGGTGTGCACCGACGGGCTGTGGAACTACGCGGAGGCGGCGGAGGAGATGGCCGAGGCCGTGCCCCTCGACGCGTCCGCGCGTCCACTGCACTGCGCCCAGGTCCTGGTGGGCCGGGCCCTCGACGGTGGTGGCCACGACAACGTAACAGTGGCCGTCCTGCCGTTCCCGGCCCTGCCACAGGGGGCAGGATCGGCCTGAGGGTGCTCGCGGGCGGTGTGTTCGCGGGCGCCCCGGCGGCCGGACGGGAACGGCCGACGGACCGGAGGGGACCGGTCCGGTTACGGGCACGCACAGTCATCACCCCACGTGCTGTGGGGCCGCTAGGGGGATCAAAGTAGGCATGGCCAATTTCTCGAAGTCGAACGTGCCGCAGTTCTCGATGGACGTGTACCAGAACGAGTACCTGCCGGAGGGCGGCCGCGAGGTCAACGCCATCGTGACGGTCTCCGCGACCGGCGGCGGCACCATCGGCAGCGCGGTCACCGCGCCGCACCTCTACTCGCCCGGCCAGGGCCCCTCCGCCGCCGTGGCGATCATGGTCGACTGCTCGGGATCGATGGACTACCCGCCGACCAAGATGCGCAACGCCCGGGACGCCACGGCCGCCGCGATCGACACCTTGCGTGACGGAGTTCACTTCGCGGTGATCGACGGCACCCATGTGGCCCGGGAGGTCTACCCCGGCGGCGGCCGGCTCGCCATCGCCGACGCCACCACCCGGGACCAGGCCAAACAGGCGCTGCGCAAGCTCAGCGCGGGCGGCGGCACCGCGATCGGCACCTGGCTGAAGCTCGCCGACCGCCTGCTCGCCTCCGCCGATGTCGCGATACGCCACGGCATCCTCCTCACCGACGGCCGCAACGAACACGAGTCGCCGGAGGACCTGAAGGCCGCGCTGGACGCCTGCGCCGGCCGGTTCACGTGTGACGCGCGTGGCGTGGGCACCGACTGGGAGGTCAAGGAGGTCACCGGGATCGCCTCCGCGCTGCTCGGCACCGCCGACATCGTCGCCGACCCGGCCGCCCTGTCCGCCGACTTCACACAGATGATGGAGGCGACCATGGGCAAGGAGGTCGCCGACGTCGCCCTGCGGCTGTGGACCCCGGTCGGCACCCAGATCAAGTTCGTGAAGCAAGTGGCCCCCACGGTCGAGGACCTGACCGACCGTCGCACCGAGGCGGGCCCGCGCGCCGGTGACTACCCGACCGGCTCGTGGGGAGACGAGTCCCGTGACTACCACGTGTGCGTAGAGGTCCCGCCCGCCTCGCTCGGCCAGGAGATGCTCGCCGCCCGCGTCTCCCTGGTCATCCCCCAGCCCGACGGCTCCGCCCAGAACCTCGGCGCCCAGGGCCTCGTGAAGGCCGTCTGGACCGACGACATGGTGGCCTCGACCTCGATCAACCCCCAGGTCGCGCACTACACAGGCCAGGCCGAACTGGCGCAAGTCATCCGACAAGGGCTGGATGCCCGAAAAGCGGGCGATATCGACGGGGCAACGGCCAAGCTGGGGCGGGCCGTTCAGCTCGCCAGCGCGTCGGGGAACGCGGATACTGCGAAACTGCTTGCGAAGGTGGTGGACGTGGTCGACGCGGCGACAGGTACTGTGCGACTGAAGGCGAAGGTCACGGAGGCCGACGAGATGACTCTCGAGACTCGGTCCACAAAGACTGTTCGTGTAAAGAAGTAACGAGAAACAACCAGTAGCACCCAGTAATACGAGTAATACCCGTATCAACCGGAACGTACCGCTGCACGTCAGCCCGGCTCCCCCACAGGGGATCCGGACAGAACCGGCCACACCGGCCGTCGCGGCCACAGAACCCGGCCGAGAGGCCGGAAAGGAGAGGGGGAAGCGCCGACATGCCGACCTGCCCGAACGGACACCAGTCGGGTTCCGACGACTGGTGCGAGGTCTGCGGTCACCGTATGGCCGGTGCCGTACCCCCGCCGCCTCCACCACCGCCCCCGGGCGCCGGTTACGGCTACCCGCCGCCCGGCTCGCCGCCCCCGCCGCCCGGCGCGGGCGGCCCCGGCGGACGCCCGCACCTCGCCGCCGAGCCGGAGCTCTGCCCGCAGTGCCGCACGCCCCGCGAGGGCGGCGCGCCCTTCTGCGAGGAGTGCCGGTGGAACTTCCTGACCCACCCCCCGACGACCTACACCCCGGCCGCGCCGCGCCCGTCGACGCCTCCCCCCGGCCCCGGCGGTCCCGGCCCCGGCGGCCCTGGTCCCGGCGCCGGTCCCGGTGGGAACCCCGCGCTCCGCTTCCAGCAGCCGCCCCCGCCCTCCTACGGCGGCGGTGACGGGTACGACTACCAGAGCTCCCGCCCGTCCCAGATGAACCGCCCCGCCGAGCCGATCCCCCCGGGCCCGCCGTTCGGCGGCGAACCGTCGGGACCGGGAGGCTCCGGCGGGCCGGGCCGTCCGGGTGCGCCCGGCGGTCCCGGTGGCCGCGACGGGCGTGACGGCTTCCCGGGCCCGGGTGGCCCCAGTGGACGTGACGGCTTCCCAGCTCCGGGTGGCCCTGGCGGCCCGGGGGGCGGCCCCGGCGGACGCGACGGCTTCCCAG
>NZ_AEJC01000404.1 GCF_000317595.1 Streptomyces ipomoeae 91-03
CACCGACACACCCCGCGCCGTGAACACCTGCTCGGCCGTCCAGCCCTCGACGGCCACGGTGACCTCGGAGAACCGGCCCTGCAGGGACCGCGCCCCGATGACCGCCACCGTGCTGCCGTCACGCGGCGGCTGCTCGACGTCGAAGCGGACGACCAGCGAGCTGCCCCGCTCCAGGACCGCGCGCCCGTCCACCACGAGGGCGGCGTCGGTACCCCGGTCCAGGGTGACGTCGAGGACACCGGCCTGCGCGTAGCCGCCGCGCACCCGGACGGTGTGGTCGCCGGTGCGCAGCGTGCCGCCCTTCACCCGGACGTCACCGCGGCCGAACGCCTCCTTCGAGCCCGCCGCGAGGACACCCGCCTCGACGGTCGTGCCGCCGGTGTACTCGTTCGCGCCGGCCAGCGTCAGCGTGCCGCTGCCCCGCTTCACGAGCCCGCCGGGGCCGCAGATGTCGTTGCGCCAGGTGTCGGCCGTGTGGAAACCGCCGAGCGAGGCGTCCATCGTCACCTCAACGTCCGCCGCGAAGGCGCCGTACGCGTCCGCCGCCGCGAACAGGTTGAGCCGGCCCCACTGCTCCCAGCCGTCCAGCAGCACATACCCGGACGGCAGCGCGGTCGTGCGCAGCACCTCGCGCCGCTGCGCCGCGTCGAGATACGGCAGCCGCGTCTCCAGCAGGACCTCGGCGCCCTTCGGCACGGTCAGGTCGGTGGAACGGCCGCGCCGGGTCAGTACATACGTCAGCTTCGGCTCGACCAGGCGCGCGTTGGCCTCGCGGTCGGCGTACGGGTCGGTGTCGGTGCCGGCCGAGTGCGCGTACGCGAACAGTGTGTCGGCGGTGGTGCCCGTCTTCGCCTGGAAGTACTCGGCGGCCTGCTTGCGCGCGGCGGCCTTGAGCGCGGCGTTCTTCGGGTCGGCGAGCGTGGCGGCGGCCAGGGCCGTGGCCATGACGCGACCGCCGATGACGTCGAGCGCGGAGTGCATGCCCGAGACGATCCGGTCGTGGCTCGCTTCGAAGGCGCGGGTCACCATCTCCTGGAAGCGCTCCGGTACGGCATACGCGTAGGCCAGAGCCGCCAGGTGGAGGGCGTTGGTGTGCCCGCTGGGGAAGCCGCCGTCCGTGGCCGGGTCCTCGCCGCGCTGCCGCAGCAGCTGAGGGGCGACGACGACGTCGGAGTCGTACACCGGGAACCCGAACTCGTCGGTCCGGCCGGTGTCGACGACCTCGCTGTTCTCGTTCATCCGCCAGGGGCGGGGGTACTGGTAGGAGAACTTGGCGGGGTTGCTCGACGCGAAGGGGCCGCGCACGGTGTTGACGAGCTCGGCCACCTTCCCGAGCTCGGAGGTGTCGAGCCGGCGCCGTTCGCGGATCCGGCGGGGGCGTCGGCGGGGACGGAGTCGCTGATCTTGCCCGGCGGGGTGCCGTCCGGGGCGGAGGTGACCGAAGTGACCGCCATGGCACCGGTCCTGTACAGCTCCGCCAGTGGGCCGAGACCGCTGATCACCGAGTAACTCTGGTGCTGCCGGTCGGTGATGAACGCCTCGCGTGCCTGCGCCTCGGTGCGCCGGGCGGTGACACGCTCGCTGTACCGGATGTTGGCGCGCGACACCTCCGGCATGAGCGGGGTGCCCGTGTTCCAGGCGGCCCCGGTCTTCCAGATCTCGGCGAAGCCGCCCAGGGCGCGGACCACCGCGTTGGTCTCGGGGGTGAGGTTCGCCGTGGTGTTGGTGGTGTAGTCGTCCACGAACGCGGCGAAGGCGGTGGCGGCCTTGGCTTCGGGGGCCTGCCACAGGTTCGCGAGAGTCGGAGCGGCGATCAGGCCGGCCGAGACGCCGAGGGAGTTCCTGAGGAAGACGCGCCGGTTGAGCGTGTGGTGCCCGGCAGATGACGGCATGGAGGTGCCGCTCCTTTCGCGGTGTGATGATCGTGCGGGCTGAGCGTGGAGTTGACGTATGACCGGTTCATGTCCGGTCGGCGACCGATCGGTGATCAGCGGGTGACCGGCCGGAGGAGAGATCGTGCGAGTGCCACCGCCCCTTCCACCGGCGGCACTTGGAGCGGCTGCGGCCGGGCGGAGGGCACGGTGTCGGTGAGCGCGGTGGCGAAGGCCGAGTACAGGGCGGGGCGGCGCAGGACGGTACTGCCCGCCACCACCACGTCGTCGACCGGTACTCCGCGCAGGGCGAGCCGCTCGACGAGGGAGGCGAGCGCACGGCCCCCGTCGGCGATCACCTGATGGGCGAGGACGGAACCGCGCTCGGCGGCCTCGAACACCACGGGAGCGTGCCGCCCCCAGTCGGCCGACATGTCGGCGGCGCTCTCCAACGCCGCGCCCAGGGCCGGGACTTCGGCCACCTCGAAGGCGGCCACGAGCAGACGGGCCAGCGCGTCCGGTGCCTCACCGCGGTCGTGCGCCGCCCAGACGGCACGGGCCGCCTCACGGACCAGACCGGCACCGCCGCCCTCGTCACCGAGGGCCGCGCCCCAGCCGCCGACCTGCACCGCGGTGCCGTCGGCGCGCCGGCCGACCGCCACCGAACCGGTGCCGGCGACCAGACCGACGCCCTTGTCCAGACCGGCGGCGGGGACCAGCAGTTCGGCGTCCCCGACGATCAGACAGGGCACATCGAGGCGTTCCTCGAGAAGGAGCCGTATCGCCTCGCACTGACGGGGTGTCTCGCACGCGTGCGCGCCCACGGCCACGGCCGACGGGCGTAGGTGCGCGGGCAGCACCTCTTCGATCAGCGACGCCAGCCACCCGGCGGCTGCCGGGTGGTCATGGGGCCGCCAGCCATGGCTCGGGCGGACGTGGTCGGCGACGGAGTCCGTCCCCGCGAGGGCGCGGAGCTGCGTCTTGGTGCCGCCCACGTCGATACCGACGGCGACAGGGGTGGAGTCCTGCACGGATTCCCTCTCGTCGTTGCGTTGCGCTGTTGACGGCGGGCGAACCGTGCCTGGACACACAGAAGGAAAGCTGGTGGGGGTATCTCGGGAAGCCCCGGGACGGGCCTCTGCTGGGTGCGGCAGGCGAGTACCGCTTGACTTCGTTAGGAAATTAACTAACGAATAGGAGGGCGTCAAGCGGTCCGGACCCGGAAGCCGAGACGATTCCGAGCGGCCGGCACGCCGCGGTACGACTGGGGAGAACATGCACCTGAGCGAGAGCGCCCGCGCCGTGTTCGCCGTTCTGGCCGAGGCGGGCACTGCCACCCGCCCCCAGCTGGCGGCGGGAGCCGGGCTGTCCAAACCGACGGTCTCCTCCGCCGTGGCCGAACTGGAGGCCGCCGGCCTCGCCGCCTGCTCCGGCACCGCCTCCGGCGGCACCGGCCGCTCCGCCGCCGTCTACGGCCTCGGGCTCGCCGCCGGTGCCGTACTCGCCGTCGACCTCGGCCCCAGCCGCACCCAGGTGCGCGGCTGCGCCCTGGACGGCACCCTGCTCGCCCAGGGCAGCGGCTCCCGGCCGGACGCCGCCGGCGTGGTCTCGGAAGTCCTCGCCGAGCTCCCGGACGGCGCCCCGCTGCGCGCCGTCGTCGTCGCGGTCGGCGACGTCACGGTCCAGGCCGGGGAGGGGGAGCGCCCCGCGACCGCCAAGGCGGGCCCCGCCTTCGACGCCATGGCCGTCGCCCTGCCGCCCGGAGTGCCCGTGCACCTGGAGAACAACGTCAACTGCGCGGCCCTCGCCGAACTCCACGAGGGCGCGGCCAGCGGCCGGGACACCTTCGGATACCTGCGGATAGGCGTCAGCATCGGCCTCGGTGTCGTCATCAGGAGCCAGGAGCTGCGCGGCGCCAACCACGCCGCCGGAGAGGTCGCCAGCCTGCCCTACCCTTGGGACGAGGACCGTGAGCCACGCCACGAAGGTCTGGAGGCCCACCTGGGCGCGCGCTCGCTGCTGCGCCGGGCGGCCGACGCCTGGCGGGACGGCGACGGCCCTCGCCCGCGCACCGTCGAGCGGCTCTTCGCCCTCGCCGACGGGGGACATGCCACCGCGTGCGCCGTCGTCGGTCATCACGCCGCCGAGGTGGGTCGGCTCGCCGCCGCGGCGACCGCCGTCCTCGATCCCGGCCTGATGATCCTCGGCGGCGACGTCGGCTCGAACCCGCAGCTCCTGCCCGGTGTCCGCGCGGAGCTGGCCCGGCTGAGCTGGCCCACGGAGGTCGTGAGCAGCGCCCTCGGAGACAGTGGCACCGTTGTGGGGGCCACCGAATTGGCGGTGGCCCGGGGAATCCAAAACGTGACCGAGGGGGTTCCGGTGAAGCATTGACGGACTCCACCGGCTTCTGCCAATGTCCGGACAAGCGCTTTCTGAACCGGCGGGACCCGGTTCGGGGCGAGGTACTCGGCCGTACCGCGCGTACGGCGAGCCGTACGAGGGCGTGCTCGTACGGGCCTGGCAAGGACGACGGCCAGGGAAGCCTCGCTGTCAGGGCGGCGCGGCCGGGCGAGGCCGTATGCCGGGAAAGCGTACTTTCCGCAGATGAGAGACCCGAAGCCGTGTCCGACCGGCCGGGGGATCCGTCACGCACTTCCAGGGAGGACCCGGTGGGTCACGAGATCTCGCGCAGAACCCTGCTCCGCTCGACGAGCGGCATCGTCGCCGCGACCGCGATAGGCGGCACGCTCACCGCCTGTTCCGGAGGAACCGGCGCCGGCAGCACCAGCTCCGAGCTGACGATGACCTGGTGGGGCAGCGACGACCGCCACAACGCGTACAAGAAGGCGCTCGCCACATTCCAGAAGGACAACCCGAAGATCAAGATCCGGGAGACCTACTCCGGATACGACGGGTACTTCGACAAGTTCAACACCAACATCGCCGGCGGCAGCGCGCCCGACCTGCTGCAGATGGACACCGCCCTGGTCGCGCAGTACGCGCGCAAGGGCGTCCTCGCCCCGCTCGACTCCTACGTCGGCAAGAGCCTGGACCTCACCGGCTTCTCCAAGACGCTCCTCGCCGCCGGCACCGTCGACGGCAAGCTCTACGGCGTCCCGTCCGGCATCGGCGTCAACCAGCTCACCGTCAACCGCAGCGGCCTGGAGGACCTGGGCCTGAAGCTGCCGGACCGCGAGTGGACCTGGGCCGACCTGAAGAAGATCGCCCAGGACGTCTACAAGAAGAGCGGCGGCAAGATCTACGGCGTCGACGACGGCGGCGGCTCCACCCTCCAGTGCTTCGAGATCTTCGCCCACGAGAAGGGCGAGACCTTCTTCTCCGAGGACGGCAAGAAGCTCGGCTTCACCTCCGACACCCTCCAGGAGTGGTGGGAGTACTGGGCCGAGATGCGCAAGACCAACGCCTCCGGCCCGCCGGCGATCACCTCCGCCGCGCACAACGACCTCACCAAGAACGCGGTCGTCATCGGCAAGGCCCTGTTCACCTTCGACTCCGGTGTCTACGGCGCGGGCGGCTCCATCACCGACGCGCAGCTGGACTTCCTGCCCACCCCGCAGGGCGACTGGTCCGGCGCCCGCGAGGGCAACTTCGTCAACGGCGGTGTGCTGCTGAGCGCCACCAAGGCGAGCAAGAAGGTCGCCGACTCCGTGAAGATCATGGCGTTCTTCGCGCAGAACGAGACCGCGATCAAGGACATGCAGCTGCTGCGCGGCATCCCGCCGACGGAGAAGGCCCGCAACCTGATCGCCTCGGGTCTGACCGAGACCGACAAGCTGAACATGGAGAACGCCGACTACATCGCCAAGCGGGTCGCTGCCGCGAGCAACGCGCTGCCCGCGCCGCAGCCGCCGCCGCAGGGTGCCGACCAGATCTGGGACCTGCTGTTCCAGTCGAACCTCGCGATCGCCTTCGGGAAGAAGTCGATCAAGGCGCAGCTGGGGGAGTTCTTCGACCAGGCTGCGGGCATTCTCGGCGGCTGACGCCCCAGCGCTCCGTTGGAATTGCCGCGAAGAGGAACTGCGGCGATGGGCCGTCGTTCGTCAGCGGGCCTCGTCGTGGCTGGTCGCGCCCACGCGGCGGAGCCGCACATCGACGCAGCCCCGCGCCCCTTCAGGGGCGCGGCAGCGTGCCGGGGCTTCGGCAGGTCCGCCGGAGACGCACCGCCCCAACTGAAACACCGGAAGAGGGCCAGGGAGAGATGAGTATGACCACCGCGCAGACCGACGCGGTCGTGAAGGAGCCGGTGGCTTCGGCGACCCCGTCCGACCAGCGGGAGCGCGATCGTATGCGCCGCCGCCTCGCCAGACGGCGGGGCGGGGGCTGGTGGCCGTACCTTTTCCTGGCCCCCTGGTTCGTCGGCCTGTTCGGGCTGACGATCTACCCGATGCTCGACTCGCTGTACCTGTCGTTCACCGACTTCGACCTGCTGACGCCCGCGCAGTGGGTCGGCATGGAGAACTACGACCGGATGTTCACCGACGACCCGGTCTTCTGGGACTCGGTGCAGGCCACCCTGATCTACGTCGTCGTCTCCGTGCCGCTGAAGCTGGCGCTCGCCCTCGGCGTGGCGATGCTCCTCAACCGCGATCTGAAGGGCATCGGCCTGTACCGGGCCGCCTTCTACCTCCCGTCGCTGCTCGGCGGCGCGGTGGCCATCGCCATCGTGTGGCGGCAGGTCTTCGGCGGCGACGGACTCTTCAACGACTTCCTCGCCTGGTTCGGCATCAAGGGCCAGGACTGGATCTCCAGCCCCGACAGCGCGCTCTACACGCTCGTCCTGCTGGCCGTCTGGCAGTTCGGCACCCCGATGGTCATCTTCCTCGCCGGCCTGAAGCAGCTGCCGAAGGACGTGTACGAGGCCGCCGCGCTCGACGGCGCCAGCCCCGTCACCCGCTTCTTCCGGATCACCCTGCCGCTGCTGACCCCGATCGTCTTCTTCAACGTCGTCCTGCAGATCATCGACGCCTTCAAGACGTTCACGCCCGCCTTCGTCATCAGCAACGGCTCCGGCGGGCCGCTCAACTCGACGATGCTGTACTCCCTCTACCTGTACAAGAAGGGCTTCACCGATCTGCAGATGGGGTACGCCTCCGCGCTGGCCTGGGTGCTGTTCCTGGTCATCGCCCTCTTCACGGCGGTCAACTTCATCGCCAGCCGCTATTGGGTCCATTACGACGACTGATGTCCGACGTCGTCAGAGTCCGATTCGCCGTCTGAGCGAGGAGTTCCTCCCCATGTCCGCCATCACCAAGGCCCCGTCCTCGAATCCCGCCCCGAAGCTGTCGCCGCTGCAGAAGATGCGCACGGCCACCGGCGCCCGCCGTATCTACATCCACACCCTGCTCATCGGCGTCGCGGTCGTCATGCTGTACCCGCTGCTGTGGATGCTGAGCAGCTCCCTCAAGCCCGACACCGAGATCTTCACCCACCCCGGTCTCATCCCGAACGCGCTGCGCCCGGAGAACTACTCCGAGGGCTGGAGCGGCTCCGGCAACTCCTTCTCCCTCTACATCACCAACTCGCTGATCGTCACGATCGGCGCGGTGATCGGCAACGTGATCTCCTGCTCGCTGGCCGCCTACGCCTTCGCGCGCTTCGAGTTCCGCGGCAAGAAGATCTGGTTCGGCATCATGCTCGGCACGCTGATGCTGCCCACCCAGGCCGTGCTGATCCCGCAGTACACGATCTTCTACAACCTGACCTGGATCAACACGTTCCTGCCGCTGATCGTGCCGAAGTTCCTCGCGGTGGACGCCTTCTTCATCTTCCTGATGGTCCAGTTCATCCGCTCCATCCCGCGCGAGCTGGACCAGGCGGCCATGGTGGACGGCGCCAACCCGTGGAAGATCTACTGGAAGATCATCCTGCCGCTGATGAAGCCGGCCCTGATCACCACCACGATCTTCACCTTCATCTGGACCTACGACGACTTCCTCCACCAGCTCGTCTACCTCCAGCAGAACGACCGCTTCACCGTCCCCCTCGGCCTGACCCTGTTCATGGACCAGACCAGCGGCTCCTCCTACGGCGCGATGTTCGCCATGTCGACGCTCGCGCTGCTGCCCACGCTCATCTGCTTCCTCATCTTCCAGAAGAGGCTGGTGGAAGGCATGGCGACCTCCGGTATGAAGGGCTGACCCACGGTGCGTCTTCCCCGCCAGCTCGGCCCACTGCACGACCTGCCGTCCACCCCCGAGGCGTACGACGACGTCCTCGCCGCGGTCACCGAGGAGGCCCTCGCCCGGCTCACGCCCGAGGGCAACCTCGAACACCCCGACTGCGTCGACGACATCGGCGACACCTCCCTCGGCATCACCTCGCTGCTGGCCCTCGCCTGGCAGCGCACCAAGGACCCACGACTGCCGGAGGCCGTCCGCCGCAGCACGGACTTCCACCTCAGGGAGCGCGTCTACACCGACGACAACCCCGGCTACCCGAACCTGAGGCTCCGCGCCTCCGGCTTCCCGTACGCCCGTTACACCCTGGCGTCCGGCGCCCACCCCATCGGCGACTGGCCGAGCACCGTGTGGGCCCTGCTCCAGGCGGTCAATCTGCTCGACCTCGCCGACGGCCTCCTCGACGCCGAACGGACCGACTCCGTACGGGAGATGGGCCGCGGCTACTGGCGCTGGCTGACCGAGGCGACGTTCTTCAACCCGCAGGAGGCGGGCAACCAGGCCATCGGCTGTGTGGTCGGCGGCCTGATGCTGGCCCGGCACCTTCCGGCGGAGGAAGCGGAGCAGGTCCGCGCCCGGGCGATCGCCCTGTACCTCGACGAGATCCGCGCCCACCGGGTGGCCGACCGCGGCGCACTGCTCCCGCCGGAGCACGGCGGCGCGTACGACAACAACTACGGCCCGATCTCCCTGTCCTTCCTCGCCCAGGCCCACCGGATCAGCGGTGAGCGGATCTTCGCCGAGGACGGCGAGGCGCTGGCCCGCTACATCGACGCCCGCCTGACGGTCGGCGGCTTCGACAACGGTGGCCCGCGCTACAGCGAGCAGCACTCCGGCTTCGAGTCGGTCCTCGGCCTGCGCTACTTCGGCCACCGCATCGGTGCCGACCTGGGCCGCTACCGGGGCGACACCCGCTGGGGCCGGTACGCGGTCAAGCCGGACGGCGGCATCGACGGCCACTTCGCATGGATGCTGGTCTGGCAGATCCAGGACACCACGCCCTGGCACCGCACCCCGTCGACGGAACCGGCCCGACACCAACTGCGCGCGGGGGGAGTCTCGGTCGCCTTCGACTCGAAGATGACCCCGTCACTGATCGAGGCCGACGGCACGTACTTCCTTCCGGCCGCCGTCAACCGCCAGCACGGCTTCGGCCCGGTCACCGACGGCTTTCTGCTGTGCCGCCCCATGGGCGAGGTCCGCGTCCGTGACGTGCGCGCCGGCGGTCTGACGGCCAAGCTGGTCACCAAGCCGGTCGTCACCCGCGACCATGTCCTGCGCCACGTCCAGTCCCTGTACGTCACCGACGGCACCCGACTGTGGATCACGGTCGCCGTCGAACGCCTGCCCGGCGACCCCTATCTCCTGGCCGGACTCCCGTATGTCGCGGACGACGGCGACGGCCTCCGCCGGATCGCGGACGCCGAGGTGACCTCCGCGGGCGATCTGCGGCTGACCCACCCGACCGCCGAGGGCCCCGACTACTTCGACGCCCGCGCCGACACCACCCAGGAACTGGCCGCCTTCGCCCTCGCCGCCGACCCCCGCGGCTACGGCAACCCCGACCAGGGCTGGACCCACCTGATCGCCTCCACGGCCTTCGAGGCGACCCCGGCCCCCGGCGCCCCCGACGACCTCAACGTCTTCGCGGTGCGCTACGGCGGCTCGGACGACGACTTCGCCCCCACCTTCGACCGCACCGCGCAGGGCCTGACCGTCCGCACCGAGTCCTTCACCGCCCTGATCGGAAACCCGGCGGGCGACGAGAAGGGCGAACCGGTGCTGACGCTCAGCGCCTGAGGGACGGCGTCAGGAGGAGAGGCGGGCCGGCTCCGGCACGATCAGGTCGGCCCGCTCCCGGGTGGCGGCCACCAGATCGGCGTTGCGTTGGTCCGTGCCGAGGACCCAGGTGACTGCCTCTTCGTGATCCTTGCCGAACCGCTCGTGGCGGGCGATGAGGCGGCGGACGCGTTCGGGCTCGTCGAGTTCGCAGAACCAGGTCTCGTCGAGATGGGAGCGGACGCGGGTCCAGGGGGCGTCGTCCAGGAGGAGGTAGTTGCCCTCGGTGATGACCAGGCGGGCGGTGGGGGGTACGGGGATGGAGGCGGCGATGGGCTGTTCAAGGGTTCGTTCGAAGCCGGGCGCGTAGATGATGCCGTCCTCGTCGCCCCGCAGCCGCTCCAGCAGGGCCGCGTAGCCCGCCGCGTCGAACGTGTCCGGCGCGCCCTTGCGGTTCCGGCGGCCGAGTCGTTCCAGCTCGACGTCGGCCAGATGGAAGCCGTCCATCGGCACGTGCGCGACCCACGGCTCCCCGTCGCCGTTGAGTGCCGACGTCAGCCGCTCGGCCAGGGTGCTCTTCCCGGCACCGGGGCTGCCCGTGATGCCGAGCAGGGCCCGGCGGCCGGGACGGACGAGTGACGTGGCCCGTGCCAGCAGGTCGTCGAACGTCAGGGGTACGGGCTGTGCGCCGTGCGGGGCGCGGACCTCGGGACCGGATGTCATGCCGAGACCGTAAACCCTGGGGAGCGCGCCCCGCGACGGAGCATCAACCATGGAGACGGCATCCATCACGGAGACGGAGCATCAACCATGGGACAGGGACGTCAGCCGCAGAAGGCGGACTCCAGTGTGCGGTTCATGGTCGTGTACACGGTGCCGTTGTTGGAGGTGTTGGCGAACGACGTCAGGCTGCGCTTGCCGTCCTTCGACGTGAACGCCCAGGTGTAGTAGCCCTGGACGGTACCCGTGTGCCCGTACACCGAGATCCCGCACGACAGATCACGCCGGCGCAGCCCCAGCCCGTACGCCTGTGTGCTGTTCACCGGGGTCCACCGCCGCATCTCCTTCAGCTGGGCGGCGGAGGTGAGCTGCCCCTTCACCAGGGCGGTCAGGAACTTGTTCACGTCCTTGGCACTGGACACCAGCGCCCCCGCGCTCTGCGCCCACGAGACCGTCTGCTGCGTCGAGTCGATCTTCCGCCCGCTGGAGTCGGCGGTCATGTAGCCGCGGGAGTACTTCCCCGGGATGGTGTTGCCGGGGTGGACGTAGAACGTGTCGGTCAGCTTCAGCGGCTTGATGATCCGGTTCTGGTACGCGGTCGTCACCGACTTGCCGGTGATCTTCTCGATGAGCATGCCCGCCACGACGAAGTTGGCGTTCGAGTACGAGTACACCGCGCCGGGCTTGTTGGTGAGCGGCTCGGCCAGCGACATGTTCATCAGCTGGCGGTAGGTGAAGACCTTGTTCCGTACGTTCTCGAACCCCGCCACCGAGCGGGCGAAGAGGGTGTTGGCGTGGTCGTACAGCCCGCTGCGGTGGCTCAGCACATGACGCACCGTGATCCGTCTGTCGGGCAGCAGCCCAGGCAGATAGGTGTTCACCGACGTGTCGAGCTCGATCCTGCCCTCGTCGACCAGCTGCAGCAGGACCACCGCCGAGAAGGTCTTGGTGACGCTGCCGATGCGGATACGGTCCCCGGTGCCGAGGGCCCGTCCGGTGCCCCGGTCGGCGACACCCTCCGCCAGATGCAGCGCCCTGCCGTTGTCGTCGATCCTCGCGAAAGCGCCCGGCGCACCCTGGGACAGCGCCGTACGCAGCGCTTTTCTCAGCGCCGCCTGGTCCGGTGCCGCCAGTGCGGCGGCGGTTGCGGTCGGGGTCGCGGCTGGGGCCGTGGCCGCGTCGGGTCGGGCGGCGGTGTCGGGCGTCGCGGCCCGGGTGGCAGCCTGGGCGGGGACCGTCAGCAGGGACAGCACGACCGCGCCCAGGGTCGCCGCGCTCATGCCCACCGTTCTCGAAACCATCTGATTCGTCTCCTGTTGCCGTCTGCCGGCGTGGAACTCCGGCCGTACCGCCGCCGCTGGTCGGGCGACGGCGTGACCTGTACGCATCGGAGACACCGACAGGTTGCATTGGAGTCGAGCGATCACAGAGAGTCAAGTAGCCGAGTGGGAAGGTGAGTTGGCCGACCCGAAAGGGGGATGTTCCCGGCGTATGGGTTTCAGCCGCCGAACAGCTGCGTCCAGTACGTGCCGGCCGCGCCGCCGCCGGCGAAGCCGACGCCCATGTGGGTGAAGTCGGGTTTGAGGATGTTGGCGCGATGGCCGGGGCTGTTCATCCAGCCGAGCACCACCTCGGCGGCGGAGCGTTGGCCGCACGCGATGTTCTCGCCGATGGACCGGCGGGTGGACCCGGCGGCAGCCGCCCGGTGCCATGGCTCACTGCCGTCGGGGGAGGTGTGCGAGTAGAAGTTACGGGCCACCATGTCGGTGCTGTGCGCCTGCGCCGCGCTCGTGAGGAGCCGATCGGACGACAGCGGCCGTAGACCTGCGGCTGCGCGCTCGGCGTTGGTCAGCGCGATGACCTCGGCGGCTGTTCGGTCCAGGCCGGCGGGCGTGAAGGGCTGCGCCCACAGTGCCGTCCAGAAGACCGTTCCCGCACGGTGGTTGGGGGCGTGCGCCATGCCTGCTTCGTTGTGCCGGGGGTCGCAGAGCGTCCGGCGCGCCTGCGCGTCGGAGAGGCAGTAGTCCACGAACTCGGCCGGTGTGCGGGGGCCGGAGACCAGGTGTTCGCCGATCGTCAGATATGCGTAGCCGCCTGCGGTGATTCGTTGGTAGACGGAGAGACCGTCCGTGCCTTCGGACGACAGCCGGTTCCGTGCGGCCATCGTGGTGGCGTGGGATCGGGCCGCTGTGGTGAGTCGGGGGTTGAGGGTGACGGGTGGGGAACCTGCGGAGGCTCGGGCCGAGTTGATCAGGGTGAGGGCGTCTTGAGAAGTGGGGGAGACGGAGTGCGTCGGTGTGTGGATCACAGCGCGGGTGAGTGAGGGCTGGTCGCGCGGTTCCCCGGGCGCGGATGCGGGCCTGGACGATGACGCGTCCTCGATCACGTCCACCCCGAAGTCCCTCGCCACCCCTGCCAATCCGTCCGCGTAACCCTGGCCCAGGGCCCGTAGCCTCCAGGCCGGGCCCCGGCGGTAGAGCTCCGCGAGCAGCAGTACCGTCTCCCGCTGGGGGCGGGGCGGGGTGAAGCGGGCGACCGACTGCCCTGTGGGTCCCGTGACCTGCAAGGTGGGGGCCGGGAGTTGACCCAGGGGTGTGCCCGGGTCGGCCGGGCTGATGGCCACCGTGACGCGGGTCGCCCCGGCGCGCAGTGCCGTCGGCGTCACCGTCAGGGTCTCGGCGGTCAGGTGGGCGCCCGGCGCCGTCGGCTGGTTGTAGAAGACGAAGTCGGTGTCGCCGCGGACCTTGCCGGTGTCGTCGGTGATGAGGGCGGAGACGTCGAAGGGGCCGGGCACCCTGATCGTCAGGGTGCCGCTCGGCAGGGGCAGGTTGCCCCCTGGTACCAGCTCGCTCATCGGTGCCGTCCGTCGCAGTGACCGTCAGCCCGACAACGACTCACCCTCGCAGGGCGGTTCCCGTGTCCTGCTGTCGGTCGGCTGTCAGCATGTCCTGCCGGCCGGCGCGCATCGACCTCAGCGCCAGCAGCAGGACGCCGATGTCGTCCAGATACACCGGGTCGGGCACGAGGTCGGTCGGCAGGACGAGATAGAGGACGGCGCCCCAGAAGACCCACTTGGGACCGGTCGGGAGCCCGGCACGGCGCAGTTCGCGCCGGGTGCGTACGAGACGTAGCAGCAGCCGGACCGCCACGCCGAGGACGACGGCGGCGACCACCGCGATCGCCACGATCACACCCCAGGTCCAGGAATCCATCGGTCCCGCCCCTCGCTCGCGCCGACGCGTACGACGACTCGTCCGTCCGTCGACTCGTACGACTCCTACGTTCTCGAACTCCTACGTTCTCGAACTCCTACGTTCTCGAACTCCTACGTTCTCGAACTCCTGCGTTCTCGTACGACTCCTGCGTCGGCTCGTACGGCTCCTGCGTCGGCTTGTGTCTTCCCATCGTCTTCCCCGTGGGAGCGCCCTCTATCGCGGCGCGCGGGACGCGGGGCGGTGGGTCAGTGGGGGGCGCGGGTGAGGTTGTGGTCCACGAGGGCCTGGCTGACGGCCCTGATGCTGCGGGCGATGTGGTTCAGCTGCATGACCTCGGCCGCGTACATCTTGATCGTGTGCTCGATCACCGACTCGGACATGCCCATGCGGGGGAGTTCGGAGCGGGCGGTCTGCAGGGCCGTGCGGGCGACCCGGATCTCGTGCTGGACCTGGATCTGGGCGTGCCGGGCGAGCAGCACGGGGTGGCGCATCATCGTGGGGTAGCTGCCGTAACGGGCCGGCACCAACTCGCGCAGCCACTTGGCCGCAGACCTCTCCCAGTCGTAGCTGCCGGGTGTCTTGACCTGACACGGCCAGTCCGTGCGGGTCGGCGAGGAGGTGAGGGCCATGTTCAACGCTCCGGTCTTGCATCGACGCCAGTGGGTGCGACTCTGGTGGAGTCTGGGCGGCCCCGGTCTAGGGGATGGCCGGGGCCGCCGCGCCCGGGCACCGTGGCGGGTAGGAGCGGACGGTCCCGGGCAGACGACGTGACACCGGCGTCCCACCGGGTCACGATCCGCGAGCAGTATTTATATATACCGATGAGTTTGCAAGAACATGAAAAAATTCATGCCGGGAAAGTTCTGAATAATCCCGTGCTGTCGGTACGTGGTGGGAACGCGTCCGCTTCTGAGCGGAGTGCCGGGTTCGGCCCTTGAGGCGCGTGCGGTCGCGCGTGCGGTCGCGGTTCAGTCCCTGAGGAAGAACTGGTGCTGGTCGGAGACCTGTTCGTACGCCTCGAGGCGGGCCTGGGTCCGCTCGGGGTCGGCGTCGGTCATGGCCTGGAGCAGTGCGGAGGACATCACCACGGGGGCGGCGTAGGAGTCGAAGACGAGCCGTGATCCGGTGCCGGTGGTGAAGACGGCGTCGGCCTCGTCCGCCAGTGGCCCGAGCCCCAGGTCGGTCACCAGAGCCACCCTCAGCCCGGCACTGTGCGCGACCCGCAGCGCGGTCAGCGTCTCCTGGGCGTGCCGGGGCATGGAGAACGCCAGCACCCAGGTGCCGCCCGCCTCCCGGGACTGCAACAGGGCGTCGTAGGCGACGGTGCCGCCCTTCGTCACCAGCCGGACGTCCGGGTGGATACGGCGGGCGGCGTAGGCGAAGTACTCGGCGAGCGCGCCGGAGATACGCAAGCCGAGGACGGTCAGCGGGGCCGACCGGGACAGGGCGCGGCCGATCTCGATCACCTGGTCGGGGTCGGCGAAGTCGCGCCGCAGGTTCTCCAGGTTCTCGATCTCGGCGTCCACGGCGGCCTGGAGCTCATTGCTGCGGTCCGGCGCGGGGGCGCCCGGGGCGCTGCCCAGGGTGGCGAGCGCGATGGCCTGGAGCTGTTCGCGCAGCGCCGGATAGCCGCTGAAGCCGACGGCGCCCGCGAACCGGGTCACCGAGGGCTGGCTCACCCCGACGCGCTCCGCGAGGTCCGTGATCGACAGGAACGCGGCCTCGGTGATGTGCTCGATCAGATACTGCGCGATCCGCCGCTGCCCGGGGGAGAGCCGGGGCCCGTCGAACAACTCCCTGAGCCGGGACGTCGGAGACTGCTCGGTCTCCGGGGCGATCCGTCCGGACGTGATCGCTGATGCCTGCGCACGTGCCTGCTGCGGCGATGACACCCGTGCGCCTCCTTCGTCTGCCACGACCACTCAACATAGCCGACGGCCCGTACGGTCCCGGGCGGTCGGACGGCGCCCCCGACCCACCGAACCGCACAGCCAAGCCTCGGCTGGTTCCGGTTCGGGGCTGTGGGGTGGCGACCCGGGCACGCTTCGGTCGGCCCGGGTCTGGGCTGTCGGACGGCGGCCCTGGTGGGGCGGACCGCGCCAGGGGTGGGCTTCGGCTGGTTCGGTTCCGGGCTGTCGGATGGGAGGGGCGGGCGAGATCCGGCCGGTCCGGGGCCGGGCTGCCGGGTGGTGGGCCAGACGGGTTTCGGTCGGTTCGGGTCCCCGGTGGGTGGGCCGTGACCGGGGTGGGGGGTTCCCGTGCGACCTGCGCGAATTCCGTTTCGGGCAGACCATGGGGGTACCCGCACGCTGTTGTCCACACCAGGGAGAAGGCTCGTGACCCTGCCCCGTCTGCCCGTGTCCCAGGTCGAGGTCGTGCTCTGCGACTGCTCCGCACAGGACGCCGAACGCGTCTTCGCCTGCCTCTGCACCCACTTCGAGTCGGACCGCCGCCTCGACGAACCGCCCCATGACACCGCCGACGACCGGCCGACCATGTGGGCCGGCCACTATGACACGGCCGCCGTCCCGACCGACGCCGAGGAACGCGCCGAGCCGCTCTCCGGCCCCGTCACGGTCGACGTCCAGGGCAGCCCGCCCGCCGTACGACTGCTGCGAGCGGTCCTGGAGGAGGCGTACACCGTGCATCAGATCGGTGTGGACGCCGGCGACCAGGAGGTCCAGCTGCAGCTCAGGGTCGAGGGGGCGCCTCGCTAGCGGTACACGCGCTGGGCCTCCGGGACACCCGCGTCGTCGTAGAGCCGTCGCAGCGCGTCGGGGGAGAAGATGTCGCGGTGTTCGAGGCCTCCGCCGAGGAGGCCGAAGAGTCTGTCGGCCCACTTCTGACTGTTTGCCATCGCACCGAGCACCGACTGGAAGAGCGGAGGCAGTTCGGTGAGTTCGCTCAGCGTGGTGGTGAGGGCGTAGTGGTCCGCACTGCTCTCGTCCCGGAGTTTGTGGTACTCGGCGAGCGCGTCGGCCATCTGCCGCTCACCGCACAGTCCTTGGTGCAGACGCTCGGCGAGCAGCTCCGCGTGCCGGAAGGCGTCCGTGATCCCGAAACCGGTGTACGGGTCCTTGTGGTACCCGGCGTCACCGACGAGCGCCCAGCCGGGTCCATAGGGGTGGCGATAGTAGTTGTCGGCATAGCGCAGGACCTGGAAATCCGTTTCCCGGGCCCCCTGTTCCCGTAGTTGTTCGCCCATCTTGGGCGCCACATCGTCCACGACCGCCTGGAAATTGGCCGCGATGTCCTGGCGGAATCGTTTGAGATGGCGACGGCCGCTGATGACGGCCAGCAGAGTGAGCCCGTCATTGGTCGGCCAGGTCCCGAGCCACTGCTGGTCCACCCCGGTCAGGTGATGCGCGCCCCAGTCGAGCCCGCTGTAGTACGCGTAGTAGTTGACCCCGGCCGCGGGATGCACCTTGTACGACCGCGCCCCCGTCTTCCTGGCCACCGTCGAACGCGTGCCGTCGGCCCCGACGACGACGCGGGCGCGGAACTCCCGCTCCCCGTTCCCGCCTTCGCGTCCGCGTACGCCGGCCACACGCCCCTCGGAGAAGACCAGGTCGGACACGGTGAAGCCCTCGACGACCTCGGCGCCCGCCCGGCGTGCCGCGTTCACCAGGATCTCGTCGAGGACGGTGCGCCGCGGGCAGTAGACGGCGTCGATTCCGTCGATGGGCTCGGCGAACCCGCTCAGGCCGACGCCCCGGTAGGAGAAGTGCAGCTCCCGGACCGCCGGGGCCTTCGTGGCCACCACCTCGTCGAGGAGTCCCCAGTTCTGAAGGCGGGACAGTCCGGCCTGGTGGATGTAGTGCGTGGAGACGGTGTCGCTGGGGAAGGACGCCCGGTCCACGACGAGCACCCGGTGCCCTCGCCGAGCGAGCAGCATGGCCAGGGGCGATCCGGCGCAGCGCGCACCCACGACTATCACGTCGTACATGTGTCCCTTTCGGGTCCGGTGACGGAGCGCTCTCGGGCGCACGGGCACCCACGTGGTTCGAGCACCGGTATCCCACCACAGGTCACCGCACATGCGTACGGTCCGTGGATGTGCCTCGGGTGTGCTTCGGCGCGGAATCGGGCGATCCATCAGGGAAACAGCCGGTCCAGGAAGGCGTTCCCGTACACCCGGTGCGGATCGAGGCGGTCAAGGATCTCCATCGCTCCGTCCCAGCCCGGTCCCGCACCGTCGTCGAAGGACTCCGGGACGACGGTGCCCAGGACCTCCTCGTCGCTCCAGGCGGCCTCGTCGGTGTAGCCCCAGCCCTTGGACCACTCGACCCGGGTGAGGGCATGGCCGCCGTCGTACGTGGTGAGCAGGAACCGTTCCAGCTCCCGGAAGAACGCCTCCGCCTCCGGGGTCCCGGGCAGCGTCAGCACGTCCAGCCACACGGCGGTGTCCCACTCGGGCCGGTCGGCGCGCGGGCGCAGCGCCGACAGCAGCGGGGCGCGGGCACCGGTCACGCCGACGTCCGCCGGGTCGTCGAGGCCGCTCACGCGGATCTCCACCGAGCCGTTGACGGGAAAGCGCCCTTGCGCGGCGTACGCGGTGAGCCGCTCGCGGTAGAAGGCGGCGAACTCGGAGACCACGCGCTGCACCTGGTCCCGCGAGGTGAGCACCGCGTACCCGTTCGCCGTCACCCGCAGCGTCGTCGGCTTCAGATACAGCAGCGTGTTCTTCGACGGCCCCCAGATGTCCGCCGACAGCGTGGTCACCAGCCCCACCGACGCCGCACTCAGCTGCGCGTTGCCCAGCACCGGCGCCAGATACCAGGCCCCGTCCGACACCATCCGGCCGACGAGGTCCGCCACGACGGTCGGCACGTTGTCGGAGAAGGGGTAGTTGTACGGCGAGGTCACCCGCCGGGAGGTGAGCGGACGGGTCGGGGCCACGCTCCACACCTTCAGCCAGGGGAACTCGGTGAAGGCGAACCAGATCGCCTCCAGCCGCCCCGCCTCGTCCAGGAAGCTCTCGAAGGTACGCCCGCCCTCACCGGGCGCGGCGAACAGCTCCCCGGCGGAGATGTCGGTCCGGCTCAGGCACCGCAGATTGGTGTCGGCCCCCACCCGCAGCACCACCTCGGTGACGAGCGCCCGGCCGACGTGCGTGAGCAGTGCGGCCCCGTCCGCGTCGTCGCGCGTGAACGTCCGCAGTACATACGCGTCGCTGTCGGCGTCCCAGACCACCGCCGTCAGCGACAGCACGAGATTGCTGAGCGAGCCGTACGTGTGACCGGGCAGCCGGGTCTCTCCTTCGGCCGGTACGGCGGTGCCGTGCGCGTCGACGGCCAGGGCGCCGCCGATCGACAGGTCACCGGGCGCCGGACAGGCCGTCACACCGAGCCCGTGGCCCTCCAGGAAGGTGAGCAGCCCCTCCAGGGTGGCGCCGGCGCCGACCCGGACGGCGGCCGGGTCGGTGGCTTCGAGGGCCATGCCGGTGAGGTGGGTCGTCGTGTCGACGAGCAGCACCTGCGCGCCGGACTCCGTCCCGGGGGTGATGGTCAGCGGTGACCAGCCGTGGGAGAGGCCCCGTGCGCGGACAGTCCAGCCCTGCCGCCGCGCCCAGTTGACCACCGCCACCACCTGGCCCGCGTCGGCGGGCGCGCACGCCCATAGGGCGGACGCGGTGATCTCCCCGCCCCAGTTCCGGTACGCCGACCGGTACAGCTCGACGTTCTCGGGGAAACCGGGCAGCTCGGCCGCCGCGGCGGCCGGGTCCTGGCGGACGAACTGCGGGGCGAGAGCGAGTGCGGTGGCGGTGAGCAGGAACCCTCGGCGAGACGGAGCTGAAGAGTCGGTCATCGCAGTCACGCTAGGTCGCGGATTGACATAAGTAACCGATGCGCCAACTGGATTCACTCGTGTGGGTGAAGTGTCGTGTGTCTTTGCTGGGTCGTTCGGGCCCCGGCGCCATCCAGGGAAGGAGGCATCGACCGAGCCGGGAGGACGCCGTGACCGACGGGAACGACCACCGTGACCCAGGCCGTTACCGAGGCCGTGACGAGACCGAGGAGGAGCGCGCCGACCGTCGCTGGGGCGAGCTCATCCAGGAGGTGCGGGTCGCCCAGACCGGGGTGCAGATCCTGTTCGGCTTCCTGCTGACCGTCGTCTTCACACCGCGCTACGAGCAACTGCCGCAGACCGAGAAGACCATCTACCTCGTCACCGTCGTCCTCGGCGCCTCCGCCACCGGCGCCCTCATCGGCCCCGTCTCCTTCCATCGTCTCGTCACCGGCCGGCGCATCAAACCGGCCACCGTGCGCTGGGCGGGCCGGATGACCTTCGCGGGCCTGATCCTGCTCCTCGCGACGATGACCGCGGCGCTGCTGCTCATCCTGCGCGTGGCCACCGACAACGCCTATGTGCCCTGGCTGGTGGTGTGTGTGCTCCTGTGGTACCTGCTGTGCTGGTTCGCCCTCCCGGTGTGGATCCGCCGACGCCACACCCGTGAGTGACGGCAGCCGATGGCGTGAATGGTGCTGTTGCCCCTGAGCCGCATGGTGCGCAAGCGTGCGGTGTCATGGACCGTGACCAGAGCCGTTTCACCCCTTCCCTGACCCGTCGTCAACTCCTCGCCGCCACCGGGGCCGCAGCGGTCCTCGGCACCGCCGCCACCACGGCCCCGGCCCTCGCGGGACCCCGGGCGCCCCGCACCGGGCTCTCCCTGACCCTCACCCGGGCCACCAATGGATCGGCCACCCTCGCACCCACCGGCGACACACTGATCGCCGAGATCCAGAGCGGCCTGTGGTCCCTGCCGCGCACCGGAGGGACAGCGGTCCCCCTCACCCCGGCCGACCTCGAACCGAACCGGCCCACCTTCTCCCCGGACGGCTCCCTCGTCGCGTTCTGCGCCTACCGCGACGGCGGCTTCCATCTGTGGACCATGCGCCCCGACGGCTCCGACCTGCGGCAACGCACCGACGGCCCCTGGGACGACCGGGGACCGTCCTGGTCACCCGACGGCACCCGGCTCGCCTTCGGCTCCGAACGCGGCGGAGACCCCGGCGGCCCCGTCAACGGATGCCCGTACCGCATCCACGTCCTGGACCTGAGCACCGGCGACATCACACGCGTCACCGGACTTTCCGGCCAGGACGGTCCCCTCCAGGACGGCAAGTGGGAGGACTTCGACCCCACCTGGTCACCGGACGGCACCCGTCTGCTGTTCGTACGCGCCAAGGTCGTCATCACGGCCGGTACCCCGGGCGTCGAGGCCCGGACCGTCGCCTCCGTGGCCGCCGACGGCAGCGGCTCGGTCACCGTGGAACACACGGAAACGGCAGCTGCCCAGGTCATGACCCCCATCCTGGCTCGCGACGGCCGCCTGGCCTACCTCCGCACCACCGCCTCGCCCAACGGCACCTGCGCCCTCGTCGTCGACGGCGAGCCCGTCCCGGTCGACGGCGACATCGCACCCGTACCACCCCGCTGGACCGGCGACGGTGAGCTGCTGCTCACCCTGGACGGCAAGTTCACCCTCGTACGCCCCGACGACCCCGCGAAGCCCGAGGCCATCCCCTTCGAGGGCGTCCTCCCCGTGGACCGGCCGCGCTACCGGGTCAAGGAGTACGACCTCGGAGAGGCACGCGTACGGCCCGTGCGCGGCATCCATCTGCCCGCGCTGTCGCCCGACGGCCGCAGCATCGCGTTCGCCGCCCTCAACTCGCTGTGGCTGGCCGGGACTTCGGGCGGACGCCCACCGAAGCGGCTGCGCAAGTCACCGCCCACCCGCTATCTCCTCGCGCCCGCCTGGGCACACGACGGACGGTCCCTCGTCTACGCCGACGACCGCGACGGCCTCCTCGGCGTCTACCGGCACGATCTCGCCACCGGCGAGGAGACCGCCCTCGCCACCGGCGGCCGGGTCATGCCCGCCCTCTCGCCGGACGGCAAGCGGCTGGCCTGCCTCGACCTGACCGGGCAGCTCCTCGTACGCGACCTGGAAAGCGGCGAGGAACGTGTCCTCGTGGCGCCACTGGGCGGTGGCGGCATCCCCGGCAGACCGAGCTGGTCGCCCGACGGCCGGTACCTCGCCCTGTGCGACCGCAACCGGCTGGGCGCCCGCTTCCGGGAGGGCTACAACGTGGTCCGGGTCGTCGACGCCACGACCGGCGCCGACCGGCTGCATGCCGTCGCCCCGCACACCTCCATCGCCGACCGGTACGACTCCGGGCCCGTCTGGTCGCCCGACGGCCGCTGGATGGCCGTGATCGTCGAGTCCGCGCTGTGTCTGCTGCCCGTCGCTCCCAACGGCACCCCACGCGGCGAACTCCGCACCCTCACCGACGAACCCGCCGACCACCCCACCTGGTCCGGCGACTCCAAGACCCTGCTGTACCTGTCCGGCACCCGGCTCCGCCTCATCGACGCCTCCGGCGGCCGGCCCCGCACCGTTCGCGTCCCGCTCGACCGCACCCGCCCCGCCCTCGCCGACACCGTCGTCCACGCCGGGCGACTGTGGGACGGCACCGGCGAGACCGTCCGCGAAGACGTCGACATCGTCGTACGCCACGGCCGCATCACCGAGGTCGCACCCCACCGGAGCAGCCGTCACACCTCCCACCGCCGTATCGACGCCTCCGCGCACACCGTGCTCCCGGGCCTGTGGGACACCCACACCCACCCCTGGCACAGCACCTACGGCAGCCGCCAGGCCGCCGCCCAGCTGACCTACGGCGTCACCACCGCCGTCTCCCTCGGCGGCTTCGCCTACGAACAGGCCCGCATCCGCGAGGAGGTCGCCTCCGGCAGGCTCGCCGGGCCCCGGCTGCTCACCACCGGCGAACTCCTCGACGGGGCGCGGGTCGCGTACAGCATGGGCCGCGCCCACCGGACCAGGCAGGGGCTGCGCCGCTCACTGGAACGGGGCGCGGCGCTCGACTGGGACTTCGTCAAGACGTA
Source organism: Streptomyces ipomoeae 91-03 (assembly GCF_000317595.1). Taxonomy (GTDB): domain Bacteria; phylum Actinomycetota; class Actinomycetes; order Streptomycetales; family Streptomycetaceae; genus Streptomyces; species Streptomyces ipomoeae. The sequence continues at coordinate 22,693 of NZ_AEJC01000404.1, forward strand.
CGTACGAGCGCCAGGCTGGGTCATGAGCGAGGCGGCGCGCTTCGCCCACGAACGGCTCGGCGTACGCACCGGAGGCCACCTGCTCTCACCCGGGGCCCAGCTCGGCCAGGATCTGACGACCCACCTCCAGGCCACCCAGCGGGCCGAGTTCGGACACGCCATCACCGCCGCCGGGCGCGCCCACCAGGACGTCGTCGAGATCTACAGCGCGCGGGGCATCGACTTCTCCCTCATCGCCACCCCCTTCACCGCCGTGCCCCTCCTCGGCGCGGACCCCGCCCTCGCCGACGACCCCCGCGTGAGCGCCGTGATGCCTCCGTGGGACGCCGCCTCGGTGAAGCAGGCCGCGGGCGTCCCGCCGACCGCCGCCCAACTCGCCACGCTGCGCACGGAGACCGACATCTACCGGCGGATTCTGGCGGCGGGCGGCCTTGTCGCCCTCGGCACCGACCAACCGCTGGTCGCCGTCGGTCTCGCCCTCCACCTCGCCCTGCGCGCTCTCCACGACGCCGGACTGACCCCGGCCCAGGCTCTGAGCACCGCCACCGTCATGCCGGCCCGCCTCTTCGGCGTCGACGACCACCTCGGCACCGTCGAGCCGGGCAAGCTCGCCGACCTGGTCGTCGTCGACGGCGACCCCTTCACGGACTTCGCCGACCTCGTCCGTACGGTGTCGGTCCTCCGCGGCGGAACCCCGTACACCACCGAGGAGTTGGTGGCCGCGTACCAGCCGCCGGCGACGCGGCGCGCGAAGGCCGCCGAGGAGGACTGGCTGGAGGTGGGGCGGCTGATGCGGAGGGACGGGTGCTGCGCGGCCCACTGAGGGACCGGCACCGGTGCGGGGACCTTCTGAGGGGTCCCCGCACCGCTCAGTGGTCGGTGTCCTTGCCGATGAACAGTTCCGCGAAGGTGGTCGCGGCGGCGGGGGAGCCGAGTACGCGGCGCAGGCGGGCCGTCGCCGCACCCGCTCGGAAGGCGTTGCCCGAGGAGGGGCCGTGCAGGAGTTCCGCCAGCCACTGGGAGAACTCCTGGTAGTGCCAGACCCGTCGCAGACAGGCGTCCGAGTAGCCGCGCAGCCCGCTGTCGTCGCCCTTGGTGAGATGGGCGATCAGCGCGTCCGCGAGGAGCAGGGCGTCGTGGATCGCGAGGTTCATGCCCTTGGCGGCGATGGGCGCGACGAGATGGGCCGCGTCGCCGGCCAGGTACAGGCGGCCGTACGCCATCGGCTCGGTGACGTAGTCGTGCATGTCGAGCACCCGCTTCTCGATCAGCGGGCCCTCGGTGAGCGGCCGGGTGCCGGGCACCGCCAGACGGGCGTGCAGCTCGGACCATACCCGGTCGTCCGGCCAGTTCGCCGGGTCGTCGCCGGCCGGGACCTCCAGGTAGTAGCGGGTGACCTCGGGGCTGCGTGCCATATGACCGGCGAAGCCCCGCGGATGCACGCCGAGTATCACGCAGTCCGACGACGGCGGCGCCTCGGCGAGCAGGGCCAGCCAGCCGACGCCGTGGTCGTGCCGGGCGACGGTGGCGTGCTCCACGGGCAGGGCCGTCCTGGTGACACCGCGCGCCCCGTCGCAGCCGGCGACGAACTCGCAGCGCAGCAGCCGCCGCCGGCCCGTCTCGGCGTCCGTGTACGACACCGACGGCTGATCGCCGTCGATGTCGTGCGGCTCGACGTCCCGTACGCCGAAACGGATGTCGCCGCCCCGGACGTCCGCGTACTCCCGTACGAGGTCCGTCACGAGGAGCGGCTGCGGGTACACGAAGTGGTGGTGCCCGGTGATCTCCGTGTACGGGAAGCGCCGGCGCTCACCGTCGAAGCGGAACTCGAACTCCGTGTGCGTCGGCGCCCGTTCCACGAGCCGGTCGGCCAGCCCGCGCCCCTCCAGTGCCCGCACCGCCCACTCCTCCAGGAACCCGGCACGCGGCCGTCGCTCGATGAACTCCCGGCTCTCGGTCTCCAGCACCACACAGTCCACGGAGGCGGCCCGCAGGACGTTGCCGACGGTCAGCCCGGCCGGGCCGGCGCCGACGATGACGACGGGGGTGCGTTCGGTCGACGGGGAGGCGGAGGGGGAGCCGTCAGCCGAGGAGACCGGGGAGGTGGGGGAGGTGGGGGAGGTCATTCGAACAGTATGGTGGGTGCCGCGTGGGCGCCTTCAAGTGACCTGAAGGGCAAGGCCGTTGGGAACACCGGTCCCTGAGCCGCCGGCCGCCGGGTGCCGACCGTCAGCCGACCAGCCGCCGGCCGCTACAGGCCGAAGCGCCGGGCCCATCCCATGACGTCGTCCGGCGTCGCGTTGCCCCCGCACACCACCAGCCCCAACCGGACCCCGTCGCCGACCCGCTCGACCACCTGCCGGGCCGCGGGCAGCAGGCACCCGGCGGCGGGCTCCGCCCACACCTTGGCGTGCTCGGCGAGATCGAGGACACCCCGGACCGCCTCGGCGTCCGACACGACGAGCACGTCCTCGACGAGGGCGGACACATGGTCGTACGTGCGTTGCGAGACGGCGGGCGCGCTGAGCGTGCTGACGATGGAGGAGAGGTCGACCGCCAGTGGGCCGCCCGCTTCCAGTGCCTCGGACATGGCCGTGGCGCCCTCGGTCTCCACACCCCAGACACGGACGTCCGGCCGCAGCGCCTTGAAGGCCGCCGCGACACCGGCGATCAGCCCGCCGCCCCCGATGCTGACGAGCACATCGGTCAGCTCACCGGCGTCCTCGATGAACTCCAGGCCGACGGTGCCCTGTCCGGCGATCACCAACTCGTCGTCGAAGGGGTGGACGAGGGTGAGGCCCTCCGACCGCAGCCGCTCGGTGAGCGCGAACGCCTCGGCCATGCCGTCGGTGAGCCGCAGCGACGCCCCGGACGCCTCGACGAGGTCCACGGCCCGCTTGGGCGCGGACCTCGCCATCACCACCGTCGCCTTGATGTGCAGGGCGGCGGCCATGTGGGCCAGTGCGATGCCGTGGTTGCCGCCGCTGACCGCCACGACTCCGGCCGCCCGCTCGGCTTCGGTCAGAGTGAGCAGCTTCGCGGTGGCGCCGCGGGCCTTGAAGGAGCCGGTGCGCTGGAGCAGTTCGAGCTTGGCGGTGACCGGGGCGGTCAGAAACGCGGAGAGGCCCGGGCTCTGCACCGTGGGGGTCCGCACGACGTGCCCGGCGATCCGGTCGGCCGCCTCCCGGATGTCGGAGATCCCGATCAACACACCCACCCCGTTCCATGATCCGCGATTCGTCCACACCGACCTTGATCGACGGAGCTCCCTGTGGTCAAGCGGATTCTGTTTCCGCCCCCGCCGCCCCTTCGACCCCGCCACGCCTTCAAGCTCGGGGGATGGGGTTGTTGGGCGGCTGCGGGTGGGGGGGCTGGTCACGCCCACGCGGCGGAGCCGCGAATCGATACAGCCCCGCGCCCCTGAAAAACAGGGGCTGCGCCCCGTTTTTTATCGGCCCGCAGGGCCGTGTCCTTCAGGGGTCATGACGCTCCCTCGGGTGTCGGGGCGGTCAGTGGCAGGAAGACCTGGAAACGCGTGTCGCCCGGCCGGGAGTGGACGTCGATGTGTCCGTGGTGCTTGTGGACGACGATCCGCCAGGAGATGTCGAGGCCGAGGCCCGTACCCTGCCCCACCGGCTTGGTGGTGAAGAACGGATCGAAGATACGGTCCCGGATGTCCGCCGGGACACCGGACCCCGTGTCACGGAACTCGACCAGCAGCTGATCGCGGTGGTCCGGTGCCGTACGTACGGTCAGCGTGCCCTCACCCCCCGCCTCCTTGATCGCCGCCACCGCGTTGTCGATCAGGTTCGTCCACACCTGGTTCAACTCACCGGGATACGCGGGAATCTCCGGCAGCGAACGGTCGTAGTCCTTCACCACCTCGATGCGGTCGCCGATCTTCCCGGACAGCATCAGCAGAGTGCTGTCGAGGAGTTCGTGCACATCCACGTTCCGATACGGCGCGCGGTCGAGCTGCGAGTACTGCTTGGCCGCGTCGACGAGTTGGGTGATCCGCGTCGTGGAGTCCTCGATCTCGTTCATCAGCAGCTCGGTCTCGACCGTGTAGTTGAGCCAGCGGACGGCGCCTTCGAGGGTGTGCTCGTCGACGGCCGCGGCGACCTGGTCCAGCCAGTCGGTGTCGAGGCCGGCCTGCACGAAGTTCGGCGCGAGCTGCCAGCCGCCCGAGATGCCGTGGTCGTCGAGCCAGTCGGTGAGCTCGTCCTCCCGGTCGGCGGCCTCCAGGGGGCTCAACGGGGTGGCCTTGGAGACCTGTTCGGCGGTGCGTTCCTGGATCTCGACCAGCGTCTCCAGGGTGTGGCGCTGGTACGGCCCGGCGGCGATCGTACCGAGCTTGTGCCGCATCCCGGCCACGCGCTCACGCAACGCGGAGGTGGCCCGTACGGCCGCGGCGGCGGGATTGTTGAGCTCGTGGGTGAGCCCGGCGGACAGGGAGCCCAGGGCCAGCAGTCGTTCGCGCTGGCCGATGGTGCGCTGGGTGTCCTGGTTGCCGAAGAAGAGGCCTTCCAGGAGGTGTACGGCCATGGGGAACCAGTCGCGCATGATCCGGGCGAACGCGTCGGCGGGCAGGACGAAGAACCGGGAGGGGACCGTGACCCGCATGGAGCCCTTGTAGCGGGCCTGGTCCGCCCGGTCGCCGAGATAGGCCTGGAAGGCACCCGCGTACACGCCGACCTGGGAGGTGCGGCTGACCTCGACGTCGTCACCGCCGACCTGCCGCGACAGCACGACCGTGCCCTCCAGCAGCACGAAGAAGCAGGTGGCGGGCTCGCCCTCGCGATAGACCCAGCCGGGCTGGAACCGCTCCACCCGGCCCTCGCGGCACAGCCGGTCCAACTGCTCGGCGTCCAGCTTCTCGAACAGGAACAGCCGGCCGAGCTCGGCACGGTCGCACGGCAGCGGCTGCCCGCTCACCACGGCCTCCGGACGGTGACCGACAGAGGGGTTCTCATGACTGCTCCAGATACCGGTGCACCAGCATCACGGCCATCGCTCCTTCTCCGACCGCGGACGCGACCCGCTTGGCGGACTCGTACCGCGCGTCCCCGGCCACGAACACACCGGGCACATTGGTCTCCAGGTGGTACGGCGGCCGGTCCAGCTCCCAGCCCGGCGGCGGTGCCCCGTCGCCGGTCATGTCGGGCCCGGCCAGGATGAACCCGCGCCCGTCGCGGAGCACGGTTCCCTCCAGCCAGTCGGTCAGCGGCTCGGCGCCGATGAACACGAACAGCCACTGCGCGTCGACGAGTTCCTCCCGTCCGCCCGCCACGTCCCTGAGCGTCAGCTGCTCCAGCTGCTTGGTGCCGTGCGCGGCCCCGACGACCGTGCCGGTGCGCACGAAGATGTTGGGCGCCTCGGCCAGCTGCTGGATCAGATAGTGCGACATGGACGCGGTCAGCGAGTCGCCGCGCACCAGCAGGGTGACCGACTTGGCGCCCCGGGACAGATACATCGCCGCCTGTCCGGCCGAGTTGGCGCCGCCCACGATGTACACGTCGTGCCCCTGGCAGGCGGGAGCCTCGGTGAGCGCCGAGCCGTAGAAGACGCCGCAGCCGGTGAGGTCCGCGCAGCCCGGCGCGTCGAGCTGCCGGTACGACACACCGGTCGCGAGGATCACGCTGTGCGCGGCGACCGCCGAGCCGTCGGAGAAGCGGATGGTCCGCGCCGCCCCGTTCACCTCCAGACCGCTCACCTCACGGGCGGTGAGGATCTCCGCGCCGAACTTGGCGGCCTGTCGCCGGGCCCGGTCCGTGAGCTGCGCCCCCGACACGCCGTCGGGGAACCCGAGGTAGTTCTCGATCCGTGAGCTCTGCCCGGCCTGCCCGCCCGTCGCCGACCGCTCCACGAGCAGCGTCCGCAGCCCCTCCGAGGCCCCGTACACGGCCGAGCCGAGCCCGGCCGGTCCGCCGCCGATGACGACCAGGTCGTAGAACTCCGAGGCCGGTGTCGTCGCCAGCCCCACCCGCTCCGCCAGCTCCGGATCCTCCGGCTCCACCAGCGGCGTACCGTCCGGGGTGACCACCAGCGGCAGCCGCCGCCCGTCCTCCCCGGCGGCCGTGAGCAGCCTGCGGCCCTCCGGTTCGTCCGACGAGAACCAGCGGTACGGCACCTGGTTGCGCGCCAGGAACTCCCGCACCCCCGACGACCTCGCCGACCAGCGGTGTCCGACCACCTTGGTGATGCCCGCGCACGTCCGGTCGGCGGCCCGCCAGGCCTGGAGCAGATCGTCCAGGACGGGATAGAGCTTCTCCTCCGGCGGGTCCCAGGGCTTCAGCAGATAGTGGTCGAGGTCGATGACGTTGATCGCGTCGATCGCCGCGCTCGTGTCGGCGTACGCCGTGAGCAGGACCCGCCGCGCCCCCGGATACACGTCCAGCGCCTGCTCCAGGAACTCGATGCCGTTCATCTCCGGCATCCGGTAGTCGGCCAGGACCACGGCCACCTGGTCACCGCGCAGCTTCAGCTCCCGCAGCGCCTCCAGCGCCGTCTGCCCGGACTCCGCCCGCACGATCCGGTACGACTCGCCGTACCGCCGCCGCAGATCCCGGGCCACCGCACGCGAGACCCCCGGATCGTCGTCCACGGTGAGGATCACGTTCCGAGCCGACCCGACCGCCTGAGTCATATGCCTCCCACCCCGAGCAGATGGGCCCATCGTATGTTCGGACGTCCGGATTCGCTCGGTCGGGAGGGCCACGGAAGCGCGGCCCAGCGGCCCGAGACCACCGGGCCCGAGGCGTCGACGACGACTTTCCCCGTGCGAGGTCATGCGGTTTTCCCCGTGCGAGGTCATGCGGTGCGGGTAGTGAAGACTTGGCCTCGCAGCCCTGACGCGACACAGAGAGGTGGCCGATGACGACGCGCCCGATCACCGCCGGAGTGGACGGTACGTCCGAGAGCCTCGCCGCACTGGCGTGGGCCGACCGGGAGGCCGTACGCCGGGGCCTGCCGCTGCGGGTGGTGCACGCCTGGCAGTGGCAGACGCACGAGGCGATCACCGTGGACCGGGACGGACAGGCCCGGTGGGCGCGGGAGGCGCTGGCGGAGGCGGCGCGGACCGTGACCGAGCGGCACCCGGAGCTGGAGGTGACGACGGAACTGGTGGAGGGCCACCCCGTCGAGTCGCTGGTCGCCGCCGCGGAGCACGCCGAGATGCTGGTGCTGGGCTCGCGCGGGCACGGCACCGTGGTCGGCTTCCTCCTCGGCTCCGTCGGGCAGCAGGTGCTCGTCGAGTCCCCGCGCCCCGTCGTGCTCGTGCGCGCCGAGGACGACCCCGCCGCCGAGGCCGCCGGGCGTGAGATCGTCGTCGGCCAGCAGGGCACGCCGGAGGACAGCGCCGAGGTGCTGCGGTTCGCGTTCGAGACCGCGGCGGCCCGCGGCGCCGCCCTGCGCGCGGTCCGGGCGTGGACCCTGCCGCCGCTGTACGCGTACAGCCCGGCCTCGCTGAAACTCCTCGACGAGGCCGGCGGCCTGGAGCCGTACGAGAAGAAGGCCCTGGCCGCCGCGCTGGAGCCGTGGCGGGAGCGCTTCCCCGATGTGCGGGTGACCCAGCACGTCGAGATCGGCAGCGCCGGTCAGGTTCTGCTGTCCGTGGCGGAGCGGGCCCAGCTGATGGTGGTCGGGCGGCGCGCCCACCGTACGGCCGTCGGTTCCCGTATCGGTTCGGTCGCCCACGGCGTCCTGCACCACGCGCACTGCCCGGTGGCCGTGGTCCCGCACGACTGAACCCACGCACGACGCACGCACGACGCACGCACGACGCACGACCGGACGCCTGCCGGGCGCCCGGGAACGGCTCACATCGGGATGATGTCGTCCGCCGGTGGCGTCAGGGTCCCCCGGGCCTTCGGCAGGACGTTGGCGATGTAGTCCTTCACCGCCATGTCCAGGCCGATGTCGTGCTGGGCCCGCTCGGACAGGTACCAGCGGTGTTCGAGGAGCTGGTGGTAGATCTCCGCCGGGTCCACGGAGCCGCGCAGCTCCAGCGGTACGGCCCGTACGGTCGGCCGGAACACCTCCCGCACCCAGCGGTGGGCCAGCACCTCGGGGCGGGCGCCGAGGGGGTCGCCGGGGGCGTAGTCGTCCTGGGTGGCCATCCAGCTCTCCAGGTCGTTCAGCAGCCGCCGGGCCTGGTTCTCCTCGGTGTCCAGGCCGGTCAGCCGCAGCAGCTGGCGCTGGTGGTGACCGGCGTCCACGACCTTCGGCACGAAGGTGACCGTGTCGCCGTTGGAGGAGTGCTCGATCTGCATCTCGGCCACGTCGAAGCCCAGGTCGTTCAGACGGCGGATCCGGCGCTCGATGTAGTGGTACTTGCCCGCCGGGTACACCGACCTGCGCGTCAGCTCCTCCCACAGCGTGTGGTAGCGCTCGCAGATCTCGTTGCCGAACTCGATCGCGTCCACCGAGGGGTGCAGCGCGCCGGACGCCTCCAGGTCCAGCAGCTCCCCGCTGATGTTCACCCGGGCGAGATCGAGGTCGTAGTCGCGCTGCCCGACGCTCAGCTGGGCGTGCAGCTCACCGGTCTCGGCGTCCACGAGGTACGCGGCGTACGCCCCCGCGTCCCGCCGGAACAGTGTGTTGGACAGCGAGCAGTCGCCCCACGCGAACCCCGTGAGGTGCAGCCGCACCAGCAGCACCGCCAGCGCGTCCATCAGCCGGTGCATGGTGGCCGGGCGCATGGTCGTCTCGAACATCGAGCGGTACGGCATGGAGCCGCCCAGGTGCCGGGTGATCAGCACGGACTCCAGCGGCTCGCCGGCCTCGTCGGTGCGTCCGGTGACCACGCCGAGGGCGTCCACGGCCGGGATGCCCAGCCGGTCCAGGTCGCGCAGCAGCTCGTACTCGCGCAGGGCGGGGCGCTCGGCGAGTTCCTTGACGGCGACGACCTCGTCACCGGCGCGGGCGTAGCGCACCACGTGGCGGGAGATACCGCGGGGGAGCGGCACGAGGTGATGCTCGGGCCACTCCTCCAGGGGCAGGTGCCACGGCAGTTCGAGGAGCAGCGCGGGGTGTTCCGGGTTGGTGGCGCTGATCTGCAGTGCCATGGGTCCTCAGCCTTCGTCTCACGGTCGTGCCGGTGTACTCGCGATGGGCGGCGGACCGCCCTCGCTGGAGCATCTCCGCATCCGGAGGACCGTTTCGTCAACTGGCGGGGACGGGCCCGTGACCAGCGGAAGGCGGGCTCGTGATGGCCGACGGGTCCGGGCCGTGACGGCCGGAGGGGGCCCGTGATCGGCTCAGGAGCTTGAGCCCCCGGCGGCGGCCCGTGGTCAGGCGGGTGCCGTCACCGGTTCCGGTTTCGGGCGGCGCAGCGCGGTCCGGACGTTCCAGGCGCCCACGCCGAGGCACAGCAGCCCGGTCGCGCCCGGCCACAGCCAGACACCGCTGTCCCTCTCGACGGCCGTGGTCGACGACTCGTCGTCGACGAAGACGGGCACCGGCCCGGTGGGCTTGGTCTCGAACGTGGTGTCCACCTCGACCTCGGGGATGAGGAACGAGTTGTCGTCGGCCCGGAAGGACCCGCCGCACTTCCACTCGTCCTCGCCGCGCGACTCGGACACCTCGCACCGCGAGACGACGAACTGCCCGGGCACCCCGGTCAGCTGGGTCTCGAGCCGGAGCACCGCGGCCCCGAAGAGGAACACCCCGCCGCCCAGCGCCACCACCGTGGTCAGCAGCTTTCTCGGACCCATACGCGTCACTAATAGCCCCCCTGTTCGATTGAGCGAAGTCCGGGGCAGCGTAGTGGATCGGCCGGGCCGGGCGTGCCGAAAATCGTCGTCAGGGGCGCACGCGGTGGACACGTCCCCAGGGCGCACGCGCCGGACACATCCTCAGGGACGTACCCGGCGGAACACGTCGTCGGCGTCGTCCCAGCTCGTGAGGTCGTCCGGCGCGGTGCGGCGGCCGGCCCGCGCGGTCGCGTACATGGCCTCGATCTCGGCCGCGTACCGCTGCACGATGGTGTCCCGGCGCAGCTTCATCGACGGGGTCAGCATGCCGTTGGCCAGGTCGAACGGCTCGGGGAGGATGCGGAACACACGGATGGACTCCGAGCGGGACACCGTGCTGTTGGCCGCGGCGATCGCCCGCAGCACCTCCTGCCGCAGCGCGTTCTCCTCGCGTGCCTCCCGGCCCAGCAGCGCGTTCTCGGTGCTCAGCGCGCCCCGCCAGTGGGCGAGGAACTCCGGGTCCAGGGTGATCAGTACGCCCACGCACGGCCGGTTGTCGCCCACGACGACCGCCTGGTGGATGAGCGGATGCATCCGCAGCTGCTCCTCCAGCGGCGCCGGGGCCACGGCCTTGCCGCCACTGGTGATGACGATGTCCTTCTTGCGCCCGGTGATCGACAGATACCCCTCGGAGTCCAGCCGCCCGATGTCGCCCGTGGCCAGCCAGCCGTCCTGCAGCGCGGCCCGGGTGCCCGCCTCGTCGTTGATGTACCCCTGGAACACCGACGGCCCGTTGACCAGGATCTCCCCGTCCCGCGCCACCCGGATCTCCGTGCCCGGCAGCGGACGCCCCACGGTGCCGAACTTCTCCCGGCCCACCGGCTGCGCGGTGATGCCCCCGGCGGTCTCCGTGAGGCCGTACCCGTCGTGGAGGTGGATGCCGATGCCGGCGTAGAACAGCGTCAGCTCGCGGTTGAGCGGGGACCCGCCCGAGCAGCCGCCACGGACCCGGCCGCCGAGCGCCGCCCGCAGTTTGCGGTACACGGTCTTGTCGTAGAGGGCGTGCTGGAGCCTCAGATCCATGCCGGGGCCGGGGCCCGCGTCCAGCCGGTGCCGCTCCACGGCGAGGGCATGGTCCCGGGCCGTACGCGCCGCACGCTCGAACAACTGCCCGCGGCCCGACTGCTGGGCCGTACGCAGGAAATTCTTGTAGATCTTCTCGAAGACATACGGGACGCCGTAGAGGTAGGTGGGCCTGAAGGACCGGATCGCGGCGGACAGGGACTCGTCGCGCAGATCGGGTTCGTGGCCCAGCAGCAGTCCGCCGCGCAGGCACATCCCCTGGATCATCAGCCCGTAGACGTGCGAGAACGGCAGGAAGGCGAGGAACGCGGGCTGCTCGCCGGGCGCCGCAGCGGTGTGCCGCCAGCCGGCGAGCAGGACGTCGCAGGGGCCGGCGAGGCTGCGATGGGACAGGGCGCAGCCCTTGGGACGCCCGGTCGTGCCGGAGGTGTAGGCGATCAGCGCGGTGGAGTCCGGCATGACGATACGGCGCAGCGAGTCCACCGTCGCGTCCGGTACGCCCCGGCCCGCCTCCATGAGCCGGGGCAGGGAGTCGTCGTCCAACTGCCAGACGTGGCGCAGCAGCGGCAGCTTGGCGCAGACCGAGCCGACCGTCATCACGCCCTGCTCGTCCTCGACGACCACGCCCACGCAGGCCGCGTCCCTGAGGATCCATTCGACCTGTTCACGGGACGACGTCGGATAGATCGGCACGATCTCGGCGCCCACCGACCAGAGCGCGTAGCCGAGTACCGTCCACTCGTAGCGGGTGCGGGCCATGACGGCCACCCGGTTGCCCGGCCGGATCCCGGATGCCACCAGCCCCTTGGCGAGATCGACCACCTCGTCCCGCACCTCGGCCGCGCTCACCTTGATCCAGGTGTCCGGGGCGGCCGGGTCGCGGCGGGCGATCTGCGGCAGCGCGGGATCACGCTGCGCCGTCTCGAAGAGTGAGTCGGCCAGCCCTCCGGCCATCACCGGTACCGTCGTCGGAGCAATGCCGAAGTCGCTCATGCGCCGCTCCCGAGCCTTCCCTGCGCGCGATCTCGCCGATGGTGCGGTAACCGGCGGTGATCGAACGTAGCGTACGGCGTCGACCCGTGCGCGGAGATTCGGACAAGTCGCCGCAGGCCCTTCGGGTGGGCGGTGAACGCCGCATGGCCGCGCGGTGGCCCCGTGAACGTGATGTGCGGCACGTAAGGGGCGCCGCCCGCGAGCCCCTACCGGGAATCGCCGCTGTACACGGCTTGATCACCTCTGACCGGCGGTGATGTCGCGGATCCGGTCGGCCCACGGGTGTGGCACTGTGGTGCGCGCGAGCGCGGGAGAGGTCCCGCCGACCTGGAGAGGTGGACGGTGCGCGAGCCCAATGTGATCGGGGACTGGCAGGAGTACGACGGCGACTTGGCCGGCCTGCGTGTGCGCGTCCATGGCCTGGAGTGCGCGGAGCCCCCACGGGGACGCGACGACGCCGCCGAGGGCATGACGTACGTCCGGTTCCGCGTGACCGTGGAGAACCGCGGCACCGACCACATCGGCCTCCACCTGGAGGACGGCCAGCTCGACATCCGCACCGGCCCCGACGGCGAGAGCGCCTTCCTCGACTGGCGCAACTCCCGGTTCATCGAGGGCTACGACCTCTACCCCCTGCGCCGCGCCACCGCCGTGCTGTACGCCGCCGCCGCCGAGGCCCAGCTCGGCCAGTTCGACATCCAGGTCCAGCTGCGGGCCGACGAGGAGTGGACCGAGCGTTATCTGTGGTCGGGCGGCATCGGCGTCGACGAGGAGCTCCTCGACCCGGCCGGCGGCAGCGGCCGGGAGGGGATCGCCGGGCAGATCAGCGCTTTCCTGCACGAGGAGGCGGAGCGAGGAGCGGGCTGATCAGCCGCCTCAGCAGCGGCCAGGCCAGCAGCACCACGATCACCGCGTACACCGTCACCGCGAACGGCGTGTTCACCAGCCCGCTGACGCTGCCGTCACTGATCTGCAGGGCACGCCGCAGCTGTTGCTCGGCGTTCGGGCCGAGGATCACCCCGATCACGGCGGGCAGCACGGGCAGACCATAGCGGCGCATACCGAACCCGATCAGGCCGATGATCAGCAGGATCACCAGGTCGATCACCTCACCGCCGACCGCGTACGCGCCGACCGCCGCGAAGAAGAGGATGCCCGCGTACAGGTACGGCCGCGGAATGCGCAGCAGCTTCGCCCACAACGGGGCCAGCGGCAGGTTCAGGGCCAGCAGCAGGACCATGCCGACGAAGAGGGAGGCGATCAGGCCCCACACCAGGTCGGGTTCCCGCTCGAAGAGCAGGGGGCCCGGCTGGATGCCGTACTGCTGGAAGGCCGCCAGCATGACCGCCGCGACCGCCGTCGTGGGCAGCCCCAGCGTCAGCATCGACACCAGGGTCCCCGCCGCCGAGGCCGACGCCGCCGACTCCGGTCCCGCAACCCCCTCGATCGCACCCTTGCCCCACTCGTCCCTGTGCTTCGACAGCCGCTTCTCGGCGACGTACGACAGGAAGGTGGGGATCTCGGCGCCGCCCGCCGGAATCGCGCCGAACGGGAAACCGATGAACGGGCCGCGTACCCAGGACTTCCAGGTCCGTTTCACATCGCCCCGGCCGAGCCACGGGCGGCCCACCGGGATCGGCTCGGCCGGCCTGCGCCGCAGATGGGCGGCGACCCACAGCGCCTCACCGATGGCGAAGAGCCCGACCGCGACGATCACCACGTCGATGCCGTCGGCGAGTTGCAGCGAGCCGAACGTCAGACGCTGCCGGCCGGTCATCTGGTCCAGGCCCACCAGGCCGATCGTCAGGCCGATCAGCAGGGACGCGAGCCCCCGGATCCGTGACGAGCCCAGCACCGACGTCACCGCGATGAACGCCAGCACCATGATGGCGAAGTAGTCCGGCGCTCCGATGCCCACCGCCGACTCGGCGACCGTCGGCGCCAGCACCACCAGCAGGATCGTGCCGACCATGCCGCCCGCGAAGTGCCCGATGGCGGCTGCCGCCAGCGCCTGCGCGCCGCGCCCCGACTTGGCCATCGGGTTGCCCTCCATCGCCGCCACCACGGCCGCGCTCTCACCGGGGGTGTTGAGGAGGATCGAGGTGGTCGAGCCGCCGAACATCGCCCCGTAGTAGATGCCCGCGAACATGATGAACGCGCCGATCGGATCGAGCCCGTACGTCACCGGGAGCAGCAGCGCGACCGCCATCGCCGGGCCGATGCCGGGCAGCACCCCGATCGCCGTGCCGAGCAGGACGCCCAGCGCGGCCCACAGCAGATTGATCGGGGTGAGGGCCGTACCGAAGCCGTCCAGAAGGGAGCTGAGGGCGTCCATGTCACAGCACTCCCATCAGTGGGCCGCCGGGCAGCGGCACTCCCAGCAGGTTGTTGAAGACGACGTAGGTGACCAGGGAGAGGACGGCCGCGATCAGCGGGTCGCGGTCGAAGTGGCGGCTGCCGAGGGCGAAGGCCGCGCCCCAGAAGAGCAGGGCGCCCGCGACGGGGAAGCCGAGCGGTTCGATGAGGACGGCCGCGCCGAGGAACACCCCGGCGAGCAGCAGCACCGTACGCCAGTCCGCGGGCTCGGAGAGGTCGATGTCCTCGCCGGTCTCGGCCTGGCCCCGGCCGCCGCGCAGAACGTCCACGGCGAGCAGGGCGGCGATCAGCAACAGCCCGCCGCCGACCACGATCGGTACGGTCCTCTGGCCGACCGGACCGCGCTGGGCCACGTCGACGTCCATGGTGAGCGCGTCGGCCAGGACCAGCACGCCGAGGACCGACAGCAGGACGCAGACGCCGAGCTCGGAGTGGTCGCGCAGCCAGGAGCGGCGCTCGTCCGTGGCCGCCGGGGGAGTGTCCGTCGTGTGCGCCGTCACAGGCCCAGCTCCTTCAGTACCGAGACCACACGGTTGTCCTGGGCCTCAAGGAACTCGCCGAACGCGTCACCGGTGAGGAACGCGTCGTCCCAGCCGTTCTGCCTCATCGACCGCTGCCACTCCGGCGAGTCGTGCAACTCCTCGATCAGCCGAGTGAGTTTGTCGCGCTCGGCGTCGGTCAGGCCGGGTGGGGCGACGATGCCGCGCCAGTTGGTGAAGTTCACGTCGTAGCCCGCCTCCTGGAGGGTGGGCGCGTCCACACCGGCGACCCGCTTCGGACCGGTCACCGCGAGGAGGCGCAGCTCGCCCGCCTTGATCTGGTCCAGGTACTCGCCGACCCCGGACACGCCGAACGCGACCTTGCTGCCGAGGATCGACGCGAGCAGTTCACCGCCACCGTCGAAGGGGACGTAGTTGACCTCCTTCGGCGAGATCCCGGCCGCCCGCGCCATCAGCATCGGCGCCAGATGGTCGGGACCGCCCGGCGACGACCCACCGCCCACCGGCAGCTTGCCCGGATCGTCCTTCCACGCCGCGATCAGCTCGTCGATCGTCTTGTACGGCGAGTCCTTCGCGACCACCACGACGTCCTGCTCCTCGGTGAGCCGGGCGATCGGCGTGGTGTCGGCCAGCGTCTTCGGCGCGTCGTTGGAACGGACGGCGCCGACGACGCCGAGCCCCATCGACATCGCGAGCTTGCCGTTGCCGTGCTCACCGACCAGCCGGGTCAGCCCGACCGTGCCGCCGGCGCCGGGCAGGTTGAACACCTCGATGTCGGGGGTGAGCCCGGCGTCCTCGGCGTTCTTCGCCGCCGTACGGGCCGTGATGTCGTAGCCGCCGCCCGGTGCGTTCGGAACCATGAAGCGCAGGCCCGGTATCTGCGTGCCCGTCTCGGTGCCGCTGCCGGACGTCAGCAGCGGGGGTCCCACGAGCACGAGCACGGCGGCCCCGAGCAGGGCGAGGGCTTGTCGCGGGATGCGCGGGTGCACGGGTAGCCACCACCTGTCGATTGTGTGTGGGTGCCGGGGGTGCCGGGGGTGTCAGGGCGTCGAAGGAGAGAGTGACCTGTGCCACATGGTGCCCGTGGGCGGGACGCCTGTCCCGCTTGCGGAAGCAACGAAGGTTGTGGTCATTGCGATCACGGCGCTTGTCACCTTATGGGCACTGTCCCCACACGTCTCTTTCGCGGGTCCCACCTCGGCGCCATGATTGTGCGACCCACCGCACAGGCCCTGGAGCCGCCCCCGACCTCGTGTCGGCACGAGAGATGAGTCCGCCGTGTTCCGTCGCCATACCCTCGCGGGCGAGATGCTGGTCCTCCAGCTCGCCATCGTCGTGGTGGTGCTGCTCGCGGTGGCCGCCGTCTCCCTCACCCAGTCCGCCGCGACCTTCAACCGGGTCGAGGGCCGCCGCGTCACCGCGCTCGCCGAGCAGCTGGCCGCGAACCCCCTCGTACGCGACCGGCTCGCCCAACCCGTGGCGCACGAGGCACTGGCACCGCTGATGAACTCCACCCAGACCCAGTCCGGAGTGACCTCCGTCACGGTGGCCGACGTGAAGGGCAGGATCGTCAGCTCCACCGATCCCACCGTGATCGGCGAGCAGCTGCCCACCGGCGAGGGCGCCGCCCCCGGCCGCGGCTGGTCCGGGTCACTGACGCTGGACGGCAGCCACGAGCTCGTCGCGCAGGTGCCGGTCCTCGGGGCGACGGACGAGAACCTCGGCCGGCTCCTGGGCACGGTCATGATCGGCGAGGCCTCCCCGACCGTGCGGCAGCGCCTCAGCGGCGCCTCCTCCTATCTCCTCGCCTACCTGGGCATCGCCAGCGGCCTCGGTCTCATCGGCTCCTGGCTGCTGGCCCGCCGTGTCAAACGCCAGACCCTCGGCCTGGAGCCCCACGAGATCGCCGGCCTCGCCGAACACCGCGAGGCCATGCTGTACGGCATCGCCGAGGGCGTCGTCGCCCTGGACCCCCAGCACCGGCTCACCCTCGTCAACGAGGTGGGGCGACGCCTGCTCGACCTGCCCGAGGACTGCGTGGGCAAGAGCCTGGCGGATCTTGGCGTGGAGGGGCGGCTACGGGATGTGCTGACGGGGGCACATCAGGTGGGGGGAGGCCGCGAGAGCGGGCGTGGCCCTCGTGAGACCCAGGACGGGCGGCGCGACGAGGTCGTCATCCGGCGGGGCCGGGTCCTGGTGATGAACCGGATGACCGTCACCAAGGACGGCCGCCACCTCGGCTCGGTCACCACCCTCCGGGACCGTACCGAGCTGGCCCGTCTGGAGCGCGAGATCGGCTCCTTCCGCAGCTCCTCGGAGCTGCTGCGCGCCCAGGCCCATGAGTTCGCCAACCAGCTGCACACCATCTCCGGGCTCATCCAGATCGGCGAGCAGGACGAGGTCGTCCGCTACATCCGCGCGCTGAGCAGGCGCCGCCACTCCCTCGACGTCACTCTCAGCCGCCGTGTCCGCGACACCACCGTCGCCGCCCTGCTGATGGCGAAGACCTCCCTCGCGGCCGAACGCCGGGTCACCCTGCGCATCTCCGACGCCACGGCGCTCGACCGGCTCGCCCCGGAGGACGCCGCCGACGTGGCCACCGTGGTCGGCAACCTCGTCGACAACGCGGTGGACGCCGCCGCCACGGGTACGCCCG
>NZ_AEJC01000405.1 GCF_000317595.1 Streptomyces ipomoeae 91-03
AGCGGGTCGACCTCGGCCGGCCACCAGTTCTTGGGCGGGTCCTTGAAGAAGTAGCCCGAGACGGCCACGACCGACGCCAGGAACAGGCCCACCGAGACGAGCACCCAGCGGAAGTTCGTGAGGTCCATGTAGCCGGTGAAGATGAAGACGAACGGCACCGAGCCGTAGGCGAAACCGCCGTTCACGAAGCCGGTCTTGCCGCCCTTGCGCTCCGGATACCACTTGGCGACCATGTTCACGCAGGTCGCGTAGACCATGCCCGCGCCCATGCCGCTGAACATGCCGAAGCCGATGTACGCGACGACCACATGCGGCGCGTACGCCAGCGAGAGATAACCCAGCAGTGTGCCGAGCGCGCCGAGCATCATCGCCGAGCGGGCGGGGAGTTTGCCGCTCTCCCGCAGCTTGCCCGCGGGGAACGCCACGGCGGCCTGGAAGAAGACCCAGACCCCCAGCATCCAGAAGATGTGCGCGCTGCTCCAACTGTGTGCCGTGTGGAGTGTGTCCTCGGCGGACGCGAACGCGTACTCGGCCGAACTGATGCCCATCATCCCGACCCACGGGAGGATGACCATCCACTTGCGTTTGCGGCCCATGATGTCGATGTCGGTCTCACCGACGCGATAGACACGTCCGTTCGCGTCGGTCACCTCTCGATAGGGAGCCGATGTGGGGAGATCGGTGGTTGTCATGTCGTGTCGCACCCCTTGCGTTCGAAAGCTCTGGCCAGCGCCCCCTGTCCAATGCCTTTCGTGCGCGCC
>NZ_AEJC01000406.1 GCF_000317595.1 Streptomyces ipomoeae 91-03
CAGATCCCGCGGGAGGTCGGGGTGCCCGGGCGGGAAGGCGCGGGTGGCGCCCTTGCGGTGCACGCACAGTCGGCGCCGTGCTCCGGCCACCGTATGGGTCTCGATCTTGGCGAGATTGTGGGAGACGTCGTACACCAGCGTCAGCCGGGCTCCCGTGGCGCGGCGGAAGACCCGGCGGGCCGCGTCCGACAGCAGTTGGCGGTTGGCCCGGCCGTAGTTGGCGGCGGCGGCCATCGCCCCGAGATAGGCGCGTCCTTCGGGCCCCTTCAAGGCCCTCCCATACCACAGAAGGGCCCCCGGCGGGTGATCCCCTCCCCAATGGGGACCATCCGCCCACCCTCCGCCCGCCTCCCCCGAACACGACCGACGGATTTCGGCCGTCCGGGTTCACACCGGTCGGAGAGTCAAGTTGTGAGCCGGTTTCCCTGCGCTGGTTGCCGTGCGCGGGCCGACTGTCCGCTCGCCGACTGTCCGCTCGCCGACCGCCCGTCCGCCGACCGCGCGTTACGTCAACTGCCTGCACGCCGGTCGTACCGGGACGCCGGTCGACCGCTGTCCGCCGACTACCTCAGCCGCCTGCTGCGTCGGCCGCCTGCCACGTGGCCCGTCACCCTCGGACGCGGCGCGGGACGTAGCCGGGCGCGACCTGGACGATGGCGGTGGTGGGCGATGGTGGAGGTGGTGGAGGCGGCCCGTCGGTGACGTCGCTCCGGCCGCGCCGTCGCTTCCGTTGCCGGTCCGGGAGTGGGGGACCAGCGGCCGGGCACCTGGGGACTGCCGTCACCGTCAATCCGACGAGGTCGTGGCTCCGGCCCCGAGGGGCCTGCGCCCGGGCCTCCGGAAAAGGGAAGCGTGCCCGGACGACAGGCAGGCCCTGCTCCACCCCCGCGACAGGTCTGGCGGGGAAGCGGCCGGCCTGTCCTAGCCGGGGAACTCGGGGATGTCCCGGTGCCGGTCCCGGGTCCCGTCCGCGACATCGGCCGCGGAGACGCCGGGCACGAGGCTCAGCGGCGCCCTGTGAAGAGAAGTGACGGCGAGCGGCTCGGCATGCCGTGGCCCACCGTTGTCGGCGGCGGAGTGCCCACCGAGCGCGCCGGTCGGAAGGTCGTCGGGACTCTGCGGCCCGGGCAACCGCGCGGTCCGCGCATCCCCGACCCCGGCGTCCCGATGCCCCGCCGCCACGGCCACCACGCCGCCGCCCCAGGCCTGCGGCCCCTGCACGACGACATCCGGCCCGGCGTCCCGCTCACCGCCGACGACCTCGACAGCACCCGCCCTCTCGGCCCCGGCGCCGCCCGGCACCTGCGGCGCCACATCAGCGGGCAGGGTCTTCCCGGGCAGCACGGGCGACACCGGCAGCCCGGGCAGTTCCGGCAACTCCGGAAGCCCAGGCAGCTCCGGAAGCTCCGGCACCTCGGTCACCGGCGGAAACTCCGACGACACCTCGCCCAAGCCCTCGGCCACCGACTCCACGACCTCACCGATCGGCCGTACGACCTGATCGGCGACGGGCTGCACAAGGCCCTCGGCGACGGGCTGAACGAGGTCTTCGGTGATGGGGCGTACGACGTCATCGGTGACGGGCCGTACGACGTCATCGGCGACCGGCTCTACGAGGCCCTGGTCGACCGGCCGTACGACGTGCTCGGAGACCGGCTCAACCACCTGCTCGGCAACCGGCTGGACCACAGGCTTCGTCACCGGCTGGACCACAGGCTTCGTCACCGGCTCGACGACGCGCTCCCTGACCGGGACCACCGCATGACCGACCGGGGACACCGCACGGACCGCACGGCCGACCGGGACCACGGCGCGACCGACGGGCGACAACGTCCGGTCGATCAGATCCTCGTCGGCGCCCGTGTGCCGCCCGGCCTTCCGGACGGAGCGGCCCGTCTCCTCCGCGGTCGCCCCCGCCGAGGGGACGAGCCCCGTCGCGGTCGAAGTCAGCGTCGTACCCACAGAAGGCGGTGACGTCGGCACCCCGTCCGCCGCGCTCGCCCGCTCCCCGGAGAGCAACCCGAGCACGAACAGTCCGCCGACCAGCAGCATCACCTGCGCCACTCGGCGTCCGGCGGCCCCGCGCAGCACGCGCAGGGCGACACCGGCACCGGGCGGAACGGCTGCTGGAGTCAAGGCGGGGAGCTTCCTCCCGTGCGGCGGAACGACGAAGCAAGGGTGAAGATGCGAACAACCGTGTGAAGGTCGTGAGGCGTTGCCGATCCTCGCACGGGAATCCCGTCGTCGCGCAAGCCTCGGGTCACCGATGCGTTGTCATGTCCGCTTTTCCACGTCCTCTGTCCGGTTCTCAACTCTTGCCACGGACGACGCCGCCCAGGCCCACGCTCACCCGCCGCCCGACGGATCACGCGCTCTCCGGTATCGGCAACGGCCGCTTCTCGATCGCCGCCGCCATCACCTCGGGGAACAGGTCGGGCGTGCAGGCGAACGCCGGTGCGCCCAGGGCCGAGAGAGCCGCCGCGTGCTCGCGGTCGTACGCCGGCGCCCCTTCGTCTGAGAGCGCGAGCAGCGTCACGAACTGCACCCCCGACGCCTTCATCGCCGCCACCCGCTTCAGCATCTCGTTGCGTATCCCGCCCTCGTAGAGGTCGCTGATCAGCACGACCACCGTGTCGGCGGGCCGGGTGATCTGCGACTGGCAGTACGCGAGCGCCCTGTTGATGTCGGTGCCGCCGCCGAGTTGGGTGCCGAAGAGGACGTCGACGGGGTCGTCGAGCTGGTCGGTGAGGTCGACGACGGCCGTGTCGAAGACGACCAGCCGGGTGCTGATGGACCGCATGGACGCGAGCACCGCCCCGAACACGGACGCGTAGACGACGGACGCCGCCATCGACCCCGACTGGTCGATGCAGAGGACGACTTCCTTCTTCACCGACTGCGACGCCCGCCCGTAACCGATCAACCGCTCGGGTACGACCGTCCGGTACTCCGGCAGATAGTTCTTGAGGTTGGCCGCGATCGTGTGGTTCCAGTCGATGTCGTGGTGGCGCGGCCGGTTGACGCGGGCGCTGCGGTCGAGGGCGCCGGTGAGGGTGGCCCGGGTGCGGGTGGCGAGCCGCTTCTCCAGATCCTCGACGACCTTGCGTACGACGGCACGCGCGGTCTCCTTGGTCGTCTCCGGCATGGCCTTGTTGAGGGAGAGCAGCGTGCCGACGAGGTGGACATCGGCCTCCACCGCCTCCAGCATCTCCGGCTCCAGCAGCAGTGTGGACAGCCCGAGCCGGTCGATGGCGTCCCGCTGCATGACCTGCACGACGGAGGAGGGGAAGTACGTCCGGATGTCCCCCAGCCACCGAGCCACCGACGGCGCCGACGCCCCCAGCCCCGCCGAACGGTCCCGCCCCGACTGCGGCTTGTCCCCCTTCCCGTACAGCGCGGTCAACGCCTTGTCCATCGCCGCGTCCTGCCCGCCCAGCGCACACCCGGTGCCGTCCGCCGCGTCCCCGCCCAGCACCAGCCGCCAGCGCCGCAACCGCTCGTCGACGGCGCCCGCGTCCGGGTCCACCTCGGCCGTCCCCGGCGTCCTTGCCTCGCCTGTCGTCATCCGCGCACCCCCGTACGAGGCCGGTCCCAGAGCGGGATCACCCGCACGGTCGCCGTGGCACCGTCGCCGGATCGCGCCCCGGGCCCATGCCCGTACCCGGCGTCCACCGCGACGGCGGCCTGCCTCGGCTCCCTCGGTTCGTCGGTCTTCATCCCGTCACCCCCACGAAGTCGTTCACAAGGTCATGCGCGATGTCGTCGGCGCCGGCCCTGCCGTTGTCCTCGGCGTTCCCCTGGTCGCCGTCCAGGCCGAGCAGCAGCCGCACCACCGGCAGCACCGCGTCCGCACGGTCGCCGTCGAGTTCGGCCGCGAAGCCCGGTATGCCGGCCCCGCCGGGCGCCGCGCTTTCCCGCCGCCCCGGCCCGCGCCGCACCAGCTCGCCCAGCGTTCTGCGCACCCCCGGCTCGTACGCCGAGAACGTCCGCCGCAGCAACGGCAGTACGTCGGTGAACGCGTCCCCCGGCACCCCGGTCAGCCAGGCGTCCACCAGCCCGAGCAGCCGCTCGTCGTGCACCAGCAGCATCCCGCCGCCCGAGCCGCCGCCGACGAACCCCTCGATCCACGCCGCCGCGTCGGCCGGCGCCGTACCGGGCGACAGCACGAGCCCCATGAGCCGCGCCGCCTCGTCCTGCGCCAACTCCCCGTCGTCCAGCAGCAGTCGCACGGCGCGCCCCCGGATGACGCCCGGAACGGTGTCCCGCCCGGAGAGAACGCGGAGCACGGAGTGCCAACGGGCCCGGATGCCGCTCCGCGTGTCACCGTCCGGTGCCGCCGACTCCGCCTCGTCCGGCTGATTCGTCCGGTCGATGTGATCCGCCCGATCAGCCGGGGCGGCGTGCTCCACCGCTACGGCGTCGCCCAGCAGCCCCACCGCCCCGTGGACCGCGTCCACATGGCGACGCATCTCCTGCGCGGCTTCCGCGTCGAGGGCGGCACAGGCGGGCGGGAGCCCGACGAAGATCCGCTCGGCGAGGCCGGCGGCGACCTCGGCCAGCGCCCGGGTGTCGGTGGCGCGGACGTCGCCGTAGCGGAGGGAGCGGACCAGGGCCGGGAGGGCCTGGGCGAGGTGGCCGACGTCGGCGTCGAGGGCGGCGCGGTCGGCGAGCACCCGCATCACCACCGGCAGGGCGTCCGGCAGTTCGGCGAGGAGACAGCGCTCGGCGAGTGCGGTGATGTCGGCGAGCGACTGGGCGGAGAGGGCGTCGGCCTCGGCCTTCGCGGTGGCCGCGGAGAGCACCGTGGTGCCCCACACCCCGGCCTCGGCGACCCGCACCGCCAACTCCGGTTCCCAGCGCAGCCGCCAGGTCTCCCGGAACGTCCCCGTGCTGCCGCGCGAGGCAGCAGGCTCGCCCCACTCGATGCCGAGCAGCCGCAGCCGGTGCAGGAGGCGGCTGCGTTCGGCGTCGTTCTCCTTGCGAAGGTCGAGTTCCAACTCCCGCTCCAGCGCCTCCGGCTTGAGCCGCAGCCGCCGCTGCAAGCGCGCCAAATCCCGCTGCAACGGCACCGCCGGAGCCGCCGCCGGCACCTCCCCCAGCACATCGCCGACCACCAGCCGGTCGTGCACCAGCGACAGCGGCACGTCCGAGCCGTCGCACATCACCGCCCGTACGGCGTCGGTGGTCTCCGTCAGCCCCGGCAGCGGGCGCCCGCGCATCGCGGCGAGCGTCTCGGCCAGCCGTACCGCCTCGATGACATGCGCGGAGGAGACGATCCTGTCCTCCTCGCGCAGCAGCCGGGCCACCTTGGTCAGCCACCGCTCGACGGGACGGTCGGGCGCGCCGAACAGATGCCCGTACCAGCCCGGCGAGTCGATCCCCGCCCCGTAACCGCTGGCCCGCGCCAGCCTCCGGTGCGTCCACGGCACCCAGGTCATGTCGGCCTTGACCTTGGGCAGCCCTCTCAGCAGCGCCCGGTCGGCCGCCACGGTCCGCTTCTCCCGCAGCGCGGGCACATGCCAGGCCCCGCACACCACGGCCACCGCGTCGTCCCCGAACTCCTTCTGCGCGGCCCGCACCTGCAACCGCATATACGCCTCACGCACCGGATCCCGGTCGGGGCCGCCGTCCCCGTACACCTCCCGCAGCGCCCCCATCGCCTCCTCCAGCACGACGAACGGCGCGAAGACGTCCCCACCGGTCCCCCGATGCTCGACCACGTCCTCCCACCACCGCTCGGCATCGTCGTAACCAGCGGCTTCGGCAAGAGCCCCGAGCGGATCGACCCGGGCCGCTTCCCCGGCCGGCTCCCCATCCGCCTCCCCGGTCGGCTCCCGATTCGGGTCCCCGGTCGGCTCCTCGGCCGGCGCTTCCCCGCTCGGCTCCGCAGCCGCGCCCTCGGTCTCCTGCCCACCCGAGGCCGCCGCTCCTTCAGCCGAGTCCTCAGCCGAAGCCGCCACGTCGGCCGAACCCCCGGGAAGGGCCGCCTCCTCATCAGATGCGGACGCCCCAACCGCGGCCGCTTCCTCCGGCGGCGCGCCAGAACCCTTCGGCGGTGAGCCGGTCCCCTTCGGCTCGGCAGCCGCCGTCTCCTCCTTCGCCCAGGCCAATGTGTGCGTGGCCGGCAGGTCGATGAAGCGGGCGGGGACGCCGTGGCTCAGGGCCCAGCGGATGGCCACCCACTCCGGGGAGAACTCGGCGAGCGGCCAGAACGCCGAGCGGCCGGGTTCGTCGACGGCGTGGGCGAGGAGGGCGACCGGGGGCCGCATGTCCTCGTCGGCGGCGAGCGGGATCAGGGCGTCCGCCTCCGGTGGCCCCTCGATCAGCACCACCCGGGGCCGGGCCGCCTCCAGCGCGGCCCGCACCGCGCGCGCCGACCCCGGCCCGTGATGCCGCACCCCGAGCAGCAACGGCCCACCGTCAGTCGACCGGCCCCGTCCCGGCTGCCCCTCCCCCTGACACTCGTCGGACGACTGCACCCCGACTCCCCGCTCCTCATGCCCCGTCACGCGCTCACCTCACGGCAGGCGCGGTAGAAGTCCGTCCAGCCGGTGCGTTCGCGGACGACGGTCTCCAGGTACTCGTGCCAGATGACGCGGTCGGCGGCCGGGTCGCGGACGACGGCGCCGAGGATGCCGGCGGCGATGTCGGAAGCGCGCAGGACGCCGTCGCCGAAGTGGGCGGCGAGGGCGAGGCCGTTGGTGACGACGGAGATCGCCTCGGCGGTCGACAGCGTGCCGCTGGGCGACTTCAGCTTCGTACGGCCGTCCGCCGTGACCCCGTCGCGCAGCTCGCGGAAGACCGTGACGACGCGGCGGATCTCGTCGATGCCGTCCGGCGCGGCCGGCAGGTCGAGGGAGCGGCCGATCTGGTCGACTCGGCGCGAGACGATGTCGACCTCGGCGTCGGCGCTCTCCGGCAGCGGCAGCACCACCGTGTTGAAGCGGCGGCGCAGGGCGCTCGACAGGTCGTTGACCCCGCGATCGCGGTCGTTGGCCGTGGCGATCAGGTTGAAGCCGCGGACAGCCTGTACCTCCTGCCCCAGTTCCGGGATCGGCAGCGTCTTCTCGGAAAGGATCGTGATCAGCGTGTCCTGGACGTCGGCCGGAATGCGGGTCAGTTCCTCGACGCGGGCCGTCATGCCCTCCGCCATGGCCCGCATGACGGGGCTGGGCACGAGGGCGTCACGGCTCGGGCCGTGGGCGAGCAGCTGCGCGTAGTTCCAGCCGTAGCGGATCGCCTCCTCGGGCGTGCCCGCCGTGCCCTGCACGAGCAGCGTGGAGTCGCCGCTGACGGCCGCGGCCAGATGCTCGGACACCCAGGTCTTGGCCGTGCCGGGCACACCGAGCAGGAGCAGGGCGCGGTCGGTGGCGAGGGTGGTGACGGCGACCTCGATAATGCGTCGCGGACCCACGTATTTGGGTGTGATGATTGTGCCGTCGGGCAGTGTGCCGCCGAGCAGATACATGGCGACGGCCCACGGCGACAACTTCCAGCGGGCCGGACGGGGCCGGTCGTCCTGTGTTGCCAGCGCGGCGAGTTCGGCCGCGAAGGCGTGCTCGGCGTGCGGTCGCAGGGCCTCACCGCCGACCGGTTCCGCGATTCCTTCGACTCGTTCCGATCCTTCTGCCCCCTCCGGGCCTTCCGACAGCTCCCCGGGCTGTCCCGTGGGCGTGTCCGTGCGTACGTCTGCGCGCTCACCCGGGCGCGCGTCTCCGTGCGCATCCGTGTGCGCGTTCGCGGGCGCGGACTGGTTGTGGCTCGGGTCGACGGTGGTCGTTTCAACGGACGCAGGCATGGCTGAGTCCCCCTCCAGCTCGGCCGGTTCGGATCTGGTCACCAGACTGCACCAAGCCACTGACAATCCAGTCTGACCTGCGAAAATTGACTGGCGCAAGCCAATTGTCAGTGGTGGGATCTACCTTCGAAACATGACTCAGCAGGGGGTGCGCTGGACGGCTGAGCAGGTGCTGGCACTGGCGCCTGACGCAGCGTCGCGCAAAGCCGGAAGCAAACTCGCCGCGGCCGGACCATGGTCGCAGGCGGGCACTTCGGACGAGGGGACGGTGTGGGGACTATGCAAGGGCAGTGGAAGCAAGCCGTATCAAACGATCGTCGACGTAGCGGACTCCGCCGGGCCCGCGTACAAGTGCAGTTGTCCGAGCCGCAAGTTCCCGTGCAAGCACGCGCTGGGGCTGCTGCTTCTCTGGGCGGGCGGCGACGGTGCGGTGTCACCCGGGCAGCCGCCGGACTGGGCGGAGCAGTGGTTGTCCGGCCGCCGCGCGCGTGCGGCGGAGAGGACGACGATGACGGGCGCGGCATCTGGGGCCACGTCCGCTGATCCCGAGGCGGCGCGCCGCCGGGCCGAGCGTCGCGCCGAGCGGATCACCGCCGGCGCGACGGAGCTCGAACAACGCCTGACCGACCTGCTCCGCGGTGGCCTGGCCACCGCGGAGCAGGCGGGGTACGGGCTGTGGGAGGAGACGGCGGCCCGTATGGTCGACGCCCAGGCTCCCGGACTCGCCGCGCGGGTCCGGGAGTTGGGGGCCATACCGGGATCGGGCCCGGGCTGGCCGGTCCGGTTGCTGGAGGAATGCGCCCTCCTCCACCTCCTCGACCAGGGCTGGCTCGGCCGGGACCGGCTCCCCGAGGGCCTCGCGGCCACGGTCCGCTCCCGCGTCGGCCTGCCCGCTTCCCCGGACGGGCCGCCGATCCGCGACCGCTGGCTCGCCCTCGCCCAGTACGACACCTCCGACTCCCGTCTCACCACCCGCCGTATCTGGCTCCACGGCGCCGAATCGGGCCGTACGGCACTGCTCCTCTCCTATGGAGCCGCCGGCCGCGCACCCGAGCTGTCGCTTCCTGTGGGGCTGGCGTTCGAGGCGGAGCTGTCCGCATACCCGGGCGCGGGGCAGCTACGGGCCGCCCTGGGCGAACGATTCACGGCACCCGAGCCGTCCGACATACGACCACCGGGGACGACCCCGGCCGACGCGGCGGCCCGCTACGGCGAGGCCCTGCGCGACGACCCATGGCTGGACTCCTACCCGGTCACCCTCACCCGCGTCATACCGACCC
Organism: Streptomyces ipomoeae 91-03; assembly: GCF_000317595.1. Lineage (GTDB taxonomy): Bacteria > Actinomycetota > Actinomycetes > Streptomycetales > Streptomycetaceae > Streptomyces > Streptomyces ipomoeae. The sequence continues at coordinate 9,079 of NZ_AEJC01000406.1, forward strand.
CGGACGGCGACTCCTGGCAACTGACCGACGCGGACACCGACCTGGCTCTCCCCATCACCCAGTCCGCCCTCTCCCGCCCGGGCCTGTGGCGCCTGGTCGCCCTCTCCGGCGGCAACCCCGTCACCGTCTTCGGCGAATGCGGCCATCGCGGCTTCACTCCCCTGACGGCATGGGCGGAAGGGGCACAGGGGCCGACGGCCGGGCAGGCGGTGGCATTGTGCTGAGGAAAGCGGGCCGATCTCGCCCCCGGGACTCAATCGCACTCAACTCCCCGGGGCTTGCCCTCACCCGTCGCCCCGGGCTCGACGGCACGCGGTACGACCAGGTCGGCACGCGCGTGGACCACAGTCACCCCGTCTGCGATCCCGCGCGGCTCCCCGGGACTGACCGCACTCGCCTCCCCAGACCTGTACGACCGACCGTCCCGGCACGGAAGGAACACTCATGACCAGCACTTCGGCCGCTTCGACGGGGCCCTCCTGGGAGGAGCTCGTCACGACGGCGCTGCTCGGCACGGATCGTCGTACGCCTCCGGGGTCGGGGCCCGGCCGGGAGGCGCCAGTGGCGCTGCTGGACGCGGCGGCGGTGGAGACCGTGCGGCGCAGGGCGGGGATACGGCCCGTACGGGCGGCGGCGCGGCCGGAGCCGGCGCTCGCGGACGTACGGCCGCCGCTGCCGCCCGCCGCGGCGCGCAGGCTGGCGACGCTGCTGGCCGACCGGCCCGGCGCGGGTGGGGGCCGCCGGGGTGCGGCTCCCGATCTGATGGAGCTGTTGCCCCAGTGGCTGGCGCTGGCGAACGCGTACGGCTACGCGCCGCCACCGGAGACGCTGCCCGCGCTGCTCGACGCGGCGCGTGGCCGTACCGACCTGCGGCCCGCCGCCCTGGCCTTCGCCGGCCCGCGGGCGTTGTGGCTGGCCCGGCTGAACACGGACTGGCGTTTCGCGCTGCGGGCCGCTCCCGGCAGCGGCGAGGCGCTGCCGGCAGCGGCCGAGCCGGAACGCGTCCAACGGCTCTGGCATGAAGGCCTGTTCGCGGAGCGCGTCGCCCTGCTCACGGCGCTGCGGGCCCAGGACCCCGCCGCCGCACGCGAGTTGCTGGCCGCCACCTGGTCGACGGAACGGGCCGAGGACCGGCTCATGTTCCTCGACACTCTCCGAACGGGGCTGGGGGCGGAGGACGAGCCGTTCCTGGAAGGGGCTTTGGCCGACCGCAGTCGCAATGTGCGGGCCACGGCGGCGGAGTTGCTGTCCGCGCTGCCCGCCTCGGCGCTCGCGGGGCGGATGGCGGAGCGGGCGACCGCCTGCGTCTCCGTCGACCACATGAGCGACACGCCCACGATCGTGGTCGAGGCCCCGCACGAGTGCGACCCGGGCATGGAACGCGACGGTGTGCAGCCGAAGGCTCCCGCCGGGCGGGGCGAACGGTCGTGGTGGCTGGGCCAGTTGGTGGAGGCGGCACCGCTCGGGGCGTGGTCGCGGCGGTTCGGGGGGCGTACGCCGGAGGAGATCCTGGCGCTGCCGGTCGCGGACGACTGGCAGGGGGAGCTGCACGGGGCGTGGTGCCGGGCGGCGGTGCGGCAGCGGGATGCCGGGTGGTCGCGGGCGCTGCTGGGCGCGCCCTCCACGCCCGAGGCCGGGGGGCCGGGGGCCGTGTCGCTGGCCGAGCGGGCCAAGTTGTTGGCGACGTTGGGGGATGAGGAGCGGGCCGAGTGGGTGGCCGGGTTCATCGGCACGCACGGGTTGTCGGAGGCGTTTCAGTTGTTGGGGGTGTGTGCGGTCCCGTGGGCTGCGCCGTTGGGGCGGGCGGTGGTGGACGCGCTCGACATCGCGCGGGATGCGGGGAGTTATCCGTGGAGTTTCAGTGGGGTGATGGGGTTGGCCGAGCGGTGTCTGGATCCTGGGGAGGTGGGGCGGTTGGAGCCGCTCGCGGCTGTCGCCGAGGAACCCGAGGATGCGGTGCCGGGGGCCGGGGGGTACTGGGCCGAGGCGTTTCAGCGGCTTGCGACGACGCTGCGGTTGCGGGCGGCGATGTGGGCCGAGCTGGCGCCGTGACTTGTCCCTCTTGTCTCGCCCCCGCCGCCCCATCTCCCAGGGGCTGCCGCCCCTTCGGCCCCGCCACGCCATCCAGCTCGAGAGGAGGGGGTTGGTTGGCGGGTGCGGGTTGTGTGTGATTGCTCACGCAGTTCCCCGCGCCTGAAAGAGCCCGGGCGCGCCCCGCGCTTTGAGGGGCGCGGGGCTGTATCGATGTGCGGCTTCGCCGCGATGGGGGAGCGGCCAGCCCCCACTCATCCGCAGCCGACAATGCGGCCCGACCGCCGGAGGCCTACGCCTCGGCCGGCTGGCGGACGTTCGTGCGCACCCAGTCCACGATGGACGCGGTCGTCGCGCCCGGGGTGAAGATCTCGGCCACACCCTTCTGCTTGAGAAGTGGGATGTCGGCGTCGGGGATGATGCCGCCGCCGAAGACGAGGATGTCCTCGGCGTCGCGCTCCTTGAGGAGGTCGATGACGGCGGCGAAGAGCGTGTTGTGGGCGCCGGAGAGGATGGAGAGGCCGATCGCGTCGGCGTCCTCCTGGATCGCGGTGTCGACGATCTGTTCCGGCGTCTGGTGGAGGCCGGTGTAGATGACCTCCATACCGGCGTCGCGCAGCGCCCGCGCGATCACCTTGGCCCCGCGATCATGGCCGTCGAGTCCCGGTTTGGCCACCACCACGCGGATCGGACCGGCTGCCACACCCATCACTTCCTCCATGAAACGACTACAACCAACCCGTAACTAAGCACAGCCGCACAAAAGGCGCGAACCGTGCGCACCGCACACTCACTACCCGCCGCACTACGTCCGCACGCCATCGGTTCCGCATCCACAGAACGGCTACCAGCACCACACCACCGGAGAAGTGAACGAACGTTATCTCCAGCATCCCGCACCCCGCAGTTTCGCGGTGGATACCGAGGGGGAAATCACACGTAGGACACGTTCGCCGCGCACTGTTCCCGGTTTCCGCGGCTCACGCGTCGCGGGGATCGAGGATGATCACGGCATCCGTGCCGTACGTCCGGGCCCTGTGGCGTGCGCGCCAAGGGGCGGGTGCGGCCGCAAAGGAGAGTCGTCGAGAGGGCGCCGCACCACCCCGCTGTCCGTGGGAGGCCACGGCGCGGTGGGGCGGACCGGCGTTCGGCAGGCGGCGGATGACAGAAGGGCAGCAGCGACAGACGGGACGCGGGGGAATCAGGAGGGCCCTCGCCACAGCACCGCTGCACCATGCGTCGCGCACTCATCACGTGCCGTAGTAGCTGTGGGACGCATCACGCACGCACCAGCGTCCGCGTACCGCCTACGTTGCGCACACAAGTCATCCGTCATCCGTCACCCGTGATTTCGGCTCTTCACAAAAGCATACGGGGGGAGGCAGAATCGGCCGCCCGTTTGTCGCCGGGAGGTCGGGCATGAAGGTCATCGGGGCGATAGCGCCTTTTGTACCGCTCTGTGAGCGGTTGCTGCCGATCAGGCTGGCAGGGCTCTCCATGGCGCTCGTCAAGGCGACCGCCCTGGAGTTGGCGATCCTCGCCGGGCATCTGCTGCTCTACCCGTCCGGGATCGCCCAGGAGCGCCGGACCCCGCCCGCACTCCCTTCAGCCGACACCCCCCGCCTCCCGACCGAGGACAAACCCCCGGTCGTCCTCCTGCACGGCTTCATCGACAACCGTTCCGTCTTCGTCCTGCTGCGCCGCGCCCTCGCGCAGCACGGCGGCCGGCACATCGAGTCGCTCAACTACTCGCCCCTCACCTGCGACATCCGCACCGCCGCCGAGCTGCTCGACCGGCACATCGAGGACATCTGCGAGCGCACGGGGCAGGAGCAGGTGGACGTCGTCGGGCACAGCCTGGGTGGACTGATAGCGCGGTACTACGTGCAGCGGCTCGGCGGCGACCGCCGCGTCCGTACGCTCATCACGCTCGGCACCCCGCACGGCGGCACCCGGGTCGTACCGCTCGCGAACGCGCACCCGATCGTCCGCCAGATGCGTCCGGGGTCGCAGGTCCTGGAGGACCTGCGCGAACCGGCGCCGGGTTGCCGTACGCGCTTCGTGGCGTTCTGGAGCGACTTCGACCACCTGATGGACCCGGTGGAGACCGCCTGCATCGACCACCCGGACCTGATGGTGCAGAACGTCCAGGTCACGGGCATCGGCCACCTCGCCCTGCCCGTGCACCCCGCCGTCGCCACAGGAATATGCGAGGCGCTCGACACACCCTCCACGGGAGCCCGCCCCACCGCCCGCCCCGGCGGCCTGACCGTGGCGTAGGCGGCGCAGGACGATCAGATCGTGGCGCAGGGCAGTCCGATCCTGACGTAAAGCGGACTGAACTTGGCGTAAACCCGGCGTATGCCCATGCGCCCCCGCCACGCGTCCGGGCCGCGATACCCCTCCGGACAACAACCACGCGCCCCACCGCAGGCCCGCCGTCACGTCGCGGAACGCCCCGGCCCCCGCAACTCGGCCGCCCCACGACCCCCGCACACAGCCGTCCGATATCGAACAGGTTTCGAACACAAAGCCAAAGTCGTACCCACAGGCCGCCGAAAGACGCTCGAATGCCCGTTTCCTACGGCCGTGAAACCCGTTGAAGATTGTCGCGCCCGCATACCGCCGGGTACAGTCGCCGCACTGCTCTGCCAGCCCCTGTCGTCGAGGCGAAAGAGAAGTTGGTGAACGATCGTCACCCGTCGGGGACCGCAACATCCCCGGCTCCGGCTTCCGAAGCCGATCCGGCGCACTTCGCGTCGTACGGCCAGCAGGGAGCCACCTTCGGCGGCGACTTCACCACGTACGGGGACTACACCGCCACTGGTTTTGAGTCCGGTCCCGACTCCGGCACCGGCGCGCACGCGACCGCCACCGGCACCTTCGCGACCGACCCCCTCTTCGGTGACCTGCCGGGCAACGACAACGGCACCGGTTCCTACGACGCCTCGCAGTGGTCGACGGGCAGCCACCAGACGCTGAACTACGACCCGTACGCCGCGCAGCACCATGCCGCGTTCGACACGGGTAGCTACGACACGACGTCCTGGTCGGCCGGTTATGAGCACCTCGCCCAGGTTCCGGCGCAGTCCACGGGCCCCGATTCCAGCGGCCAGTGGGACGCGAGCGGCTGGCTGCAGGCGGAACAGCTCGACCGGACGAGCCAGTTGGGCGCCGACCAGACCCAGCAGTGGGTCGGCATCCAGCACTTCGCAACGGGCGTGTTCGACGCCACGCAGTGGAACAGCGACGGCGCGTCCGCCACCATCGACGAGCACGGCGGCGACACCCCGGAGTCACACGACCACGGCGACGGCACTCCTGACTCGTACGACCACGGCGGCGGTACCCCCGAGTCACGCGACGCGCACGAGCATCCCTCGGCCGAGGCCATGGTGTTCGCCCAGCAGGCGACGGCGACCTTCGAGCAGATCGCCCCGTACGACCAGGACCACCCCCTTCCAACGGACGGCGAGTTCGAGGTCGACGACGCGGACCGCGCCGGTCTTCTCGACGGCGAGGAGGAGGTCACCCCGGCCGCCCCCCGGAACCCGAGCCCCGGTCGGGCGGCTGCCCGCGCGGCCTCGCGTTCGCGTCGTCGTGCTCCGGCCAAACGTTCCGCCCTGCTGACCGTGGCCGTTCCGTCGGCCTGTGTCATGGGTGTCGCGGGGATCGCGGCGGCCTCCGTCGGCGTCGGCGGGGACGACAACACGGAGACAACGGCGGCGACCAAGTCGGACGCCACCGCGGTGAAACCGTCCATGGCCAACAACCAGCTCGACACCCAGCTCGAAAGCCTCTCCGCCGAGGCGGACGACTTCGCCGACCGGGCCAGCCGCACCCAGGAGCGCATCGACCTCAAGGCCCAGCAGGAGCTGGAGCAGAAGAAGGCGGCGGCGGAGGCGGCCCGCAAGGAGCGGCTGCGCCCGAAATTCGCGCTGCCGGTCTCACAGCACGGCCTCAGCGCGTACTACGGGCAGGCCGGCGTCAACTGGATGTCCCTGCACACCGGCATCGACTTCCCCGTCTCCTACGGCACGCCGGTGATGGCCGCGACCGACGGCACCGTACGGACGCAGTGGAACAGCGCCTACGGCAACATGGTCATCGTGACCGCCAAGGACGGCACCGAGACCTGGTACTGCCACCTCTCCACGTACAAGGTCGCCTCCGGTACGACCGTCAAGGCCGGCGACGTCATCGCGTACTCCGGCAACTCGGGCAACTCGACCGGGCCGCACCTGCACTTCGAGGTGCACCCGGCCGGGGGCTCCGCCATAGACCCGTTGCCGTGGCTCCGTAGCCATGGGCTGGACCCGACGTAGGTGGACACGCGCCGGTAGGTTTGAGCACCCCCTACTGGGGTGAGCCCCCCGGCCCCCCGGCTCCCATCGGCCTCCGGCCTCGTCCTCAGCCGCCGGACCGGACTTGATCGAGCTGCGGCTGGCCTTATCGAGTCCAGGGCGCATTTACCGAGTCGGCTCTCGGCTCACTCTGTCGGCTTCGTGATTCGCTCTGTGCGCCTTCGCGTTCATGCTCGCCGTGTGAGTCCGGACGCGCCTGTCGAGCGACCGCACCGATACCCGGGGATGTCCCCGACCTGGGCACGCCCCGTTGAGTTCCACTCCCGGGCGCGCCCCGTCGAGAGCCCCACTCCAGGGGGCACGCCCCACCGAGTTACAGCTTCTCCACCGGCGCATACCGCAGCAGCAGCCTCTTCGGCTTGGCGTCGCCGAAGTCGATCGTGGCCTCCGCGTTGGCGCCCGTGCCCTTGACCGCGACGACCGTGCCGAGGCCGAACTGGTCGTGGGTGACGCGGTCGCCCACGGCGAGGGAGACCACCGGCTTCTCGTCGGTGCGGCGGGTGGCGAAGCCCGACGCGCCGGAGGCCGAGGAACGCGAGCGGGACGACGACAGAGAGGACGCGATGCCGGCGGCCGGGCCGGAGGAGACCGGCGCGGTGGCTCCTGTCCGCTTCCACTCCAGGTACGGGGCCGGGATCTCCTCCAAAAAGCGGGACGGCGGGTTGTAGGAAGGCTGGCCCCAGGCGCTGCGCATGGAGGAACGAGTGAGGTAGAGCCGTTCACGCGCGCGGGTGATTCCCACGTATGCGAGGCGACGCTCCTCCTCCAGCTCCTTGGTCTGGCCGAGGGCGCGCATGTGCGGGAAGACGCCGTCCTCCATGCCGGTCAGGAAGACGACCGGGAACTCCAGGCCCTTGGCGGTGTGGAGGGTCATGAGCGTGATGACGCCCGAGCCGTCCTCCTCGTCGTCGGGGATCTGGTCGGAGTCGGCGACCAGAGCGACCCGCTCCAGGAAGTCGGCGAGCCCACCGGACGCCGCACCTGCACCGGCGCCTTCGCCCGCGTCGGCGCCCTCGCCGGCACCGGCTCCGGACTCCTGCTCGAACTCCAGGGCGACGGCGGCGAGTTCCTGGAGGTTCTCGATCCGGGTCTCGTCCTGCGGGTCGGTGGAGGCCTGCAACTCGGCGAGGTAGCCGGTGCGTTCGAGGACCGCCTCCAGGACGGCGGCCGGGCCGGCGCCGGACTCGACGATCGTCCGGAGGTCCTCCATCAGCGTGTTGAACCGCTTGACGGCGTTGGTCGAGCGGGCGGCCATGCCGTACGCCTCGTCGACGCGCTTCAGCGCCTGCGGGAAGCTGATCTTCTCCCGCTGAGCGAGGGCGTCGATCATCGCCTCCGCGCGCTCGCCGATGCCTCGCTTGGGCACGTTGAGGATGCGACGCAGGGGGACGGAGTCCTCCGGGTTGGCGAGGACGCGCAGGTAGGCGAGGACGTCGCGGACCTCTTTGCGCTCGTAGAAGCGGACACCGCCGACGACCTTGTAGGGCAGGCCGACGCGGATGAAGACCTCTTCGAAGACACGGGACTGGGCGTTCGTACGGTAGAAGACGGCGACGTCGCCCGCCTTCGCCTCACCCGCGTCCGTCAGCCGGTCTATCTCGTCGGCGACGAACTGCGCCTCGTCGTGCTCGGTGTCGGCGACATAGCCGGTGATCTGCGCGCCCGCGCCGGCGTTGGTCCACAGGTTCTTGGGGCGGCGGGACTCGTTGCGCTCGATGACCGCGTTGGCCGCGCTCAGAATGGTCTGCGTGGAGCGGTAGTTCTGCTCCAGGAGGATCGTCGTCGCATCCGGGTAGTCCTCCTCGAACTGGAGGATGTTGCGGATCGTCGCGCCGCGGAAGGCGTAGATCGACTGGTCGGCGTCACCCACGACACACAGCTCGGCAGGCGGTACGTCCCACTCGTTGGGCGGTACGCCGACGGGGTGCTCGGAGGTGCCGACCAGCTCCCTGACCAGGGCGTACTGGGCGTGGTTGGTGTCCTGGTACTCGTCGACGAGGACATGCCGGAAGCGGCGGCGGTAGTGCTCGGCGACATCGGGGAAGGCGCGGAGCAGATTGACCGTCGTCATGATCAGGTCGTCGAAGTCGAGGGCGTTCGCCTCGCGCAGCCGGGACTGGTAGAGGGCGTAGGCCTGGGCGAGGGTCTTCTCGAAGCCGTCGGAGGCCTGGGCGGCGAAGTCCTCCTCGTCGATCAGCTCGTTCTTGAGGTTGCTGATCTTGGCGCTGAAGGACTTGGGCGGGAAGCGCTTGGGGTCGAGGTCCAGGTCGCGGCAGACCAGGGCCATGAGGCGCTTGCTGTCGGCGGCGTCGTAGATGGAGAAACTCGAGGTGAAGCCGAGCTTCTTCGACTCCCGCCGGAGGATCCGTACGCACGCGCTGTGGAAGGTCATCACCCACATCGCGTTCGCGCGCGGGCCGACGAGCTGCTCGACGCGCTCCTTCATCTCGCCCGCGGCCTTGTTGGTGAAGGTGATCGCGAGGATCTGGCCCGGGTGGACGTTCCGCTCGGCGAGGAGATGGGCGATGCGGTGGGTGAGCACCCGGGTCTTGCCGGAGCCGGCGCCGGCCACGATGAGCAGGGGGGTGCCGGCGTGCACGACGGCCGCGCGCTGGTTCTCGTTCAGCCCTTCCAGCAGCGCCGCCGCGTCGATCGCCGGGCGGGGGGCACCGTCGCGGTAGTAGGCGTCCCGGTCCGGCGGCACGTCGAACTTCCCGCCGAACAGATCGTCCGGAACCGACTCCGGTACGTGATCGTCCTCGGGCGGTGGCGGAGGCTCCTCCTCGTGCCCACGAGGGGCCTGGAGGTCCGCCAGGAAGCTGTCGTCAAAGAGGCTGCTCATCGCTCTCCGAGTCTAGGCGCCCCCACTGACAGCGAGGGGCCGCCCCGGGAAGTCCGTACCGAATGATTCCGGACTCACGCACCGGACGATCTTCGGACGCCCGATCATCACTCACCGCACCTGTTCTCTTACGGTGAGCGATCGAACGTACCACCTATCGCGCCCGCGAGGCCAAGGTCACGAAAACGTATCGGGCATATCGAACATCAACCTTCACACGGGCCACACGAGTTGGCTAGCGTTTTGGTGGGCCGTACGACCCAACCGGCGAACGTCGCCGGGCCGCACGGCCTCCGCCGAGTCCGGTACGCCTTCCCGTGGCAGCCGGAGCCGGGGACCCACCGACCTCTGGGGTGAATCGACCCGACCGCCGTACGCGGCGAGGGTCGTAGGGCAAACCTTCCGAAGCTTGCGCCCGAACCCGACAGCTAACTCGGTAGGCGGATTACGGAAGGAGTCGCCGAACCATGGCGCACCGCAAGCCGCGTCCGGCCGGCCGAACGCGCGCGGGCATACGCACCCCCGCTCTCGCCACCGCCGCCCTCACCTCCGTGGCCCTGCTCTCCCAGACGGCCCAGGCCGCCCCCTCGACCGACGACAGGCCCAGCCTGGAGGAGGTCGAGAAGAAGGTGGACGCCCTCTACCGCGGAGCGGAGACGGCGACCGAGAGCTACAACTCGGCCAAGGAGAAGACGGCCAAGCAGAAGAAGAAGGTCGACACCCTTCTCGACGACGTCGCCCAGCGCACGGAGAAGCTCAACGAGGCACGGGAGCAACTGGGTTCCTTCGCGGCGGCGCAGTACCGCACGGGCGCGGCCTCCTCCGACACGGCGGCGCTGCTGCTGGCGGACAGCCCGCAGGACTACTTCGACCAGAACCAGCTGATGGATCGGTTGACGGACCGCCAGAAGGCCGCCGTCGACGACTACATCACACAGCAGGCCGAGGCGGCCGAGCAGCGCCAGAAGGCGACCGACAGCCTCGAACAACTCACCGAGTCGCAGAACGCCCTCAAGGCGAGCAAGGCCAAGGTCCAGGCGAAGCTCGCCAAGGCCCGCGAGCTGCTGTCGCAGCTGACCGCCGAGGAGAAGGCCCGGCTCGCGGCGATCGAGCAGCGCGAGCAGGAGGAGGCCGACCGCCGGGCCGAGGAACTGGCCCGTCAGCAGGCGGCGGCCCAGTCAACGGCGCAGGGTACGCAGGAGGCTCAGCAGGAGACCTCCACAGGCGCGGCCACTGAGACGAACACGTCCACGGGCACGGCCGCCGAGACCACCACGACCACGACGGTCGAGGACTCCACCTACGCCTCGAAAGCCGCCAAGGCCCTCACCTTCGCCCGCGCGCAGATCGGCAAGCCGTACGTCTGGGGCGCCACCGGCCCCGGCTCCTACGACTGCTCCGGCCTCACCCAGGCCGCCTGGAAGGCCGCCGGGGTCGATCTCCCCCGCACCACCTACGACCAGGTCACCGCCGGCACCACCATCCCCCTCACCTCCGCCAGGCCCGGCGACCTCATCTTCTTCTACGACAACATCGGCCACGTCGGCCTCTACATCGGCAACGGCATGATGATCCACGCCCCGAAGCCGGGGGCGTACGTTCGCGAGGAGTCGATCTTCTACGACGGCGAGGGGTCGATCCACAGCGTGGTGCGGCCGGCGTAGGCGACGCGCCGGTCACTCACGTCCACAGCACCGCGATGAAGATGTTCGCGGTGGTCAGTGCGCCCACGAGCCCGAACAGGGGCTTGTCGACGGTCTCGTCGTCCCGTTTCACATAGACCAGGCCCAGGATCACGATCAGCAGGGCAAGTTTGATTCCGATCTTGAGGTTGTTGACGGGCTGGTCGTCGGCCTGGCTGAGACCGACGAGAACAGCGCCGGTGACGAGCATGGTCAGGGCGCCGTGGAGCATCGCGGGGACGAAGCGGGCGGTGCCCTGACTCATGGCCTTCATCTGGGTGAGGAAACCGCCGAGGAGGGAGGCGATGCCGATGATGTGGAGGGCGACGAAGAGGTGGATGAGTACGTCCATGGGCGGAGCCTAGTAAGGAGCCTCTGGTCTGCTGGACACCGGGCCCGCCGCCGTCAAGGACGCGCCATCCGCCATCGGGGCCCGTCGACAGTCAAACAATCTTGCATATATGCACCCCATAGCATCATTTCGTCCCTTCCGGCTCGAAATCGCCGCATCGGTCATCGCAGAGCGTGGAGTCGGCGGCGCCAGGACCGGATCACGGTCACATACGGTCACCTCGCGGTCGGTGCGCGCCACTTCCGTACAACGTGTTACGGGGCCGACACGGACAGGTTTAGCGTCCTGCACCAGGTGACCGGCTCCCCACCGCCGCCCGGGCCAGGGGCGGCAGTCGGACACCACCGCCGAGGAGGTCCGGCGGCGTCCCGCTCCCCCCTGTGCGGGCCGCCGCCGGACGCGTAACCGCTCCCCCAGGCGGTCTGTGCGCACCGAACGTGTGCGTACGGACGGCGGTCGTACGAGAGGACATGGAGTCCACGTGGCAGCGCACCGCAAGCCCAGACAGCGCTCGCTCGGCGGCCAATCGTTCCGCTCCGCCGCGACAATCGCCCTCGCGGGCGCCGCGACCGCGACCGGATTCGACGGCACGGGGCACGCCGATCCACAGCCGACACCCGACCAGGTCAAGGCGAAGGTGGACAAACTGTACGAGGAGGCGGAGGTCGCCACCGAGAAGTACAACGGGGCGAAGGAGAAGGCCGACAAGGCTCAGGAAAAGCTGGAGCAACTGCGCGACCAGGCGGCCCGCCGTACGGACCGGCTCAACTCGGCGCGCGAGGAACTGGGTCCGCTGGCGGCGGCGCAGTACCGGAGTGGAAGCATCGACCCCTCGTGGCAGCTCGCGCTCTCCGGTGACCCGGACCAGTATCTGGACCGCGCCGAACTCGCCGAGCTGGTCAGCAGCCGACAGGCGGCGGACGTGGCGTCCGTACGGCAGCAGTTGCGGGAGATCGAACGGCTGCGCGGGGCCGCCCGCGTCGAACTGGGCACCCTCAAGTCCCGGCAGGCCGATCTGAAGCGGCACAGGAAGACGGTCACCTCGAAGTTGACCGAAGCACGCCGGCTTCTTGACCGGCTCACAGAGGAGGACCGTGTGCGCCTCTCCGCGCCGGGCGCCGGCGCGGGACGCGCCTCGCGCTTCTCCTCGCCCTCCGGGCGCCTCATCACCGGCCCGGTCTCACCTGCCATCTCCATCGCCGACGCCCCCAACTCCCGTGCCGCCGCGGCCATTTCCTACGCCTACTCCAAGCTCGGCAGTCCGTACGTCTGGGGCGCCACCGGCCCCAACGCCTTCGACTGCTCGGGCCTGGCTCTGGCGGCGTATCGTTCCGCCGGTGTCTCACTCCCCCGCACCACCTATGCCCAGATCAACGCCGGCCGCCGCGTCGCCCGCTCCGAACTCCGCCCCGGCGACCTGGTCTTCTTCTACTCCGGCATCAGCCACGTGGGCATCTACGTCGGCAACGGCCAGATGATCCACGCCCCGAACCCTTCGGCCCCGGTACGCGTGGCACCACTGGACGAGATGCCGTACGCGGGAGCCACGCGGGTGGCTTGAGCGGGGCGGAGGCTCGGGGCAGGGGCGCGGGGTGGGCGGGAGCCCGGCAAGTGGGGCGCGGGACACCATGGCCAAGGCAGCGCGCGCAGTCGGCAGCGTCAGAGGCGCGGCCAGTGCGCGGAGGCGCGCCGGGCGCCGTGGGGCGGCCGGCACGCGGAGGCACGGCGGGTACGCAGAGGTGCGACTGGTACGCAGAGGTGCGGCCGAAAGTCCAGGCGGGTGCGCGGTGGAACGGCGGTCGTACGCCGCCCCGCCCGCCCGTGGCCCCGGGTCACCCCGGCGTGACGGTCACCGGTCACACCAGCCGTCGTGCCGTCGCCCACCTCGTCAGCTCATGCCGGTTGGAGAGCTGCAACTTCCGCAGCACGGCGGAGACATGGGACTCCACCGTCTTCACCGAGATGAACAGCTGCTTGGCGATCTCCTTGTACGCATAGCCGCGGGCGATCAGCCGCAGCACCTCGCGCTCGCGCTGGGTGAGACGGTCGAGATCCTCGTCGACCGGCGGGGCGTCCGTGGAGGCGAAGGCGTCGAGAACGAACCCGGCCAGGCGCGGCGAGAAGACCGCGTCCCCGTCCTGGACCCGGAAGATGGAGTCGACGAGATCGGAGCCCGTGATCGTCTTGGTGACATAGCCCCGCGCGCCACCGCGGATCACCCCGATGACGTCCTCCGCCGCGTCCGACACGGACAGGGCGAGGAACCGCACGGGTTGCTCCGTGTCCGCCATCAACGCCGAGCAACGGCGCAGGACCTCGACGCCACCGCCACCAGGCAGATGGACGTCGAGGAGCACCACCTCGGGCCGCGTGCTCGTGATCACCGAGACCGCCTGGTCCACATCCGGCGCCTCGCCCACGACCTCGACACCCGTACGGTCCGTCTGACCGATCTCGGCCTGAACTCCCGTACGGAACATACGGTGATCGTCGACCAGCACGACCCGCACATGCCGCCCGGGCCCGGAGCCGCCGGCCCGATCGGGCTCGCCCTCGGCCGGCCCGGCTGCCGGCACGGCCGGACCTTCCTGGCCCTCGACCGGTCCGGTGCCCGAACCGTCCTGTGCGGCAAGGTCGTTCGCCCCGTTCGCGTCACTCATGACGTCGTCTCCGCCCTCTCCATTTCCAACTCGACCTCCGTGCCGCCGTCCGGTACGGCGCGGAGCCGTGCCGTACCGCCGTTGCGCTCCATGCGGCCGATGATCGATTCTCTGACGCCCATGCGGTCGGCGGGTATCGCGTCGAGGTCGAAGCCGGGGCCGCGGTCGCGGACGGACACGAAGACCGTGCTGCCCTCGACCTCGGCGTAGACCTGTACGGCGCCGCCCTCGCCACCGTACTTGGCGGCGTTCACCATCGCCTCGCGCGCGGCCTGCATCTGCGCGGTCAGTCCCTCGTCGAGGGGGCAGTCACCGACGACGACGACCTCTATGGGGACGCCGTGCTTGTCCTCGACCTCGGCCGCGTTGCGCCGTACGGCCTCGGCGAGCGTGCCGGGCTGCTCGTCCTCGTCCTTGCCCGTGCCCTCGGGCTTGTACAGCCAGTTGCGCAGGTCGCGCTCCTGGGCGCGGGCGAGCCGGCGGACCTCGCTCGGGTTGTCCGCGTTGCGCTGTATCAGCGTCAGCGTGTGCAGCACCGAGTCGTGGACGTGGGCCGCTACCTCCGCGCGTTCCTGGGCGCGGATGCGCATCAGGCGCTCCTCGGAGAGGTCCTGCGTCATACGGACGAGGTACGGGCCGGCCAGCAGCGTTATGCCGACGAGGACCGCGAGGGCCGCCTGGAGCACCGAGCTGAGGTGGGCGGCGGAGCCCTGCAGGACGAATATCCCGGAGACGCCCGCGGTGACCAGCAGAACTCCGGCCACCGTACGGAGCAGAGTGAGCGTGCGCCGACGACGGCCGACCTCGGCCCAGCGTGCCCGCCGCGCGTTGTCCGCCTGGCGCCAGACCAGGGCCACACCGGCAGCGACGAGCACGGTCGGCACGAGATACGCGGTGGCGCCGTCGCCCAGGTTCACATTGCCGACGAAGACCATCGCCACGACGACCATGAGGAGGAGGGCGACGATCTGGCCCCGGTCCGGCTTGCGGGCCACCAGTCTGCGGCGGCCGTCGGGGGAGGTTTCGGTGGCGATGGCCGGGGGCCGCTGATTGTCCACTCCGCCCACGCCGAGCGGCACGAAGAACCAGAACGCCGCGTACACCAGGGCGCCCAGGCCGTCCGCCATGAACAGCCCGACGAACACGAGCCGCACCCAGGTCACAGGCAGGCCGAGATGTCCGGCGAGCCCTCGCGCCACGCCTCCGAGCCAGCGACCGTCGCTGCTGCGGTAGAGCTTGCGCGGGGGCCGCGGAGTGTCGACTGGCAGTGCTGCGGCTTCCGGCATGCCATCGATGTTCACACGCATGGCGGATCGAGGCATCAGGGTCGACCCCCGAGACGCCCCTGATCTTCGGACGGCCCATGATCGAACGCCTCCCCGGGCCGATATCAGGGTTCGACCAGGGTCATCCCGACTGCCATCGGACCGGCTCGGCGGTCACGATGGACGCATGACGGATCACCAGCACGCGGCATGGGAGCCGGGCCCCGGCTCGGGTCCCGGCACCGAGGGGCCGACCACCGGCTCGCAGGACGCCGTGCCCCCACCGGGCACGGCGAAGAAGCCGCGCGCGGACGAGGAAGCGGGTACGGGGACACCCCCGTACGCGGGCGCGGGTACACGCACGGGCGCGGGCGCACGCGCAGATCAAGCGGACCAAGCGGGCAACACCGACGCGGCAGCTCGGGCGGACGCCCCTGGGCCCGCGGGCCCAGGTGGTTCGGCCGGGGACGGTACCGCTGGGCCTGCCGCTTCCGGTGGTCCGGCCGGTCCCGCCGCTCCCGGCGACCCGGGCGGAGCCCCCGCGCCTCCGTCCAAGTTCCGTCGCGACCGGCGGTACAAGATGGTGGGCGGTGTCTGTGCCGGGCTCGGGCGGCAGTGCGACATGGATCCGGTGATCTTCCGGATCGTGTTGGCGGTGCTCTCCGCGACCGGCGGCCTCGGCCTCATCTTCTACGGCTTCGCCTGGCTCTTCGTGCCGTACGACGACGAGGAGGAGAACGAGGTACGCAAGCTGCTGACCGGCAGGGTCGACGGCCACGCTCTGGCGGCCGTGCTCTTCGCACTGGTCGGCTGCGGCGTGTTCCTCACCATGCTGAGCAACAACACCGCCCTGACCTTCTCCGTGGTCGTGTCCCTGCTCCTGGCCGGCGCGGGGTACTGGTCGCAGCAGCGCGGTGCCCAGGACCCCGATCCACTGGCCGCGCAGGCCGTCGCCGACGCCCCGCCGGAGGCCCAGGCGCCGCCCGTGGCCGCCGCCTACCCCTCCTGGTGGCGCGACCCGATAGTCAAGGACGGCACGCATGTGGGAGGCACGGGCTATCTGTGGGGCCCGTGGGAGAGCCGCGATCGGGACATCGCGGCTGCGGTCAACATCGCCCGGGGCACGCCCCACCGCCAGGACATACGCACCGCGCGCGGGCCGAAACCGCGTGGGCCACGCTGGATAGGCGGCTGGGTCTTCCTGCTCGCGTTGCTGGCCGGCGGCCTCGGCACGAGCGCGACGTGGGAGGACCGCGCACTGGCCGCCAGCTTGCAGACCGGTCTGGCCTGCGCGCTGGTCGTGCTCGGCCTGGGCATAACCGTGAGCGCGTTCCTGGGCCGTACGGGAGCGGGCTCGATCTTCCTGGCCGTGATCACGGCAGGCCTCCTGGCCTGCGCGGCGGCGCTCCCGGCGGACATCACCACCGAGTGGGCCCGTACAGAGTGGACACCCCGGAACGCGGCGAGCCTGGCCGACCGGTACGAGTTGGGGACGGGCGTGGGCACGCTGGACCTGACGAAGGTGGATGTGCCGAAGGGGCAGACGCTGGCCACGAGCGTGGAAGTGGGCGCGGGCAAGGTGAAGGTGGTGGTCCCGTCGGACGTCACCGTGCGGTTCGACATAGAGGTGGGCCTCGGTGACATCCAGTTGCCGGGTGAAGACAAGGAGGACGTGGATGTGGCACCGGACAAGCGTGATCAGCTGACGCTGTCCCCGGCGAAGGGTACGAAGAGCGGCGGCACGATCACCGTCGACCTGGAGGTCGGTGTGGGACAGGCGGAGGTGGCCCGTGCTGCGGCATGAGTTCAAGCCGGGCAAGCTCGTCGCCGGTGCCTTCCTCACCTTCGCCGGTGCCCTCTATCTCGGCGACGCGCGTGGCGCCTGGGAGACACCGTGGTTCGTCGTGATACCGCTCGTCATCGCAGGCCTGTGCCTCGCGGGCGTGGTGGCTTTCCTGAACCACGCGATACGTGGCCATCGGGCGTCGGGGCGGAGGGGGCAGGTGGGGACGACAGGGCTCGCAGGGTCGACGGGTACGGCGGGAACGGCAGGGTCGACGGGTACGGCAGGAGCGAAGGGCGCGGCAGGGTCGGCTGGGCCGACAGGGACAGCTGGATCCACCGGGCCCATGGATCGGGGGAACGACTTGGGCCGATAGGGCTTGAGGGTTCGGTGGGGCCGCCGGCCTCGGATCAGGGGCGGCCCGCCTCGGCAGGGCAGCCGGAGTGAGGGTCGAGGCCCTGAGCACGCCGGTGTACGTCGTGGCCGCGGTGGAACGAGTGGGGGGTGGACAGTGGGGCGTCAGTGTGGACGGCGGCTTCGTGGGCCCCGAGGGCGCGGCGGCTTCGTGGGCTGACGGTGCGGTGGCCTTGGGGGGCCGGTGCGCACTGGGTCTCAGCGGTAGTTGCCGACGCGATGCCTGCTGCCGCGTCGGGAGCGGAGGGCGGCGTCGACCGAGAGGATGGGGGCGCCGGCGAGGATGAGGGGGATCCAGGCCATGAGGTAGGGGAGGTCGTTGCCGAAGTAGTACGGGGAGGCGGACCAGCTGACCGTCAGCCAGAGGCTGAGGGAGATGAGGGCGCCGCCTACGGCGGCCAGGCGGGCCAGGAGGCCGATGAGGGTGCCGATGCCGACGGCCAGTTCGCCGATGGCGATGGCGTAGCCGAAGCCGACGGGGTTCTTGAGGGCCATGTCGATCAGGGCCGGGATCGCGGAGGCGTCGCGGGCGGCGCTCATCATGTCACCGATGGAGCCGGAGCCGGAGTCCGCCATGAAGGCGCTGTCGGTGAGTTTGTCCAGGCCGGCGTAGATGAAGGTGATGCCGAGGAAGACGCGTAGGGGAAGGAGGGCGTAACGGGTGGCTGCGTCTCGCCAGTCTCCGCCGCCGTCGCGGTAGGGGGTGTGGGAGTCCGTGCGAATGCCGTGAGTCATCAGTCTGCGCCGCCTCTTGTCCGCCGTGCCGTTGACCCCTCAACAGACGATACGGCCGGAGGGGTGGGAGCGTTCAATGACGCGTCGGAGTTTTTCCGGCTTGCACGGTCTCGTCCTGTGGTCGTCCGGCCCCAGTGACTGTTCGCGCCCCGCCGCCCCTACCCCTCCCATCCCCAGGGGCTGCCACCCCTTCGTCCCGCCTCGGGGCTTCGCCCCGGCGCCGGTCAGGGGCGTTGTGCTCCTGGTCGGAGCCAGGTGCGTGGAGCATCTCTGAACTCGTGGGCTCCGCTGCTCGAACGTGCGGCTGTGGGCGGTGTGGCAGTGCTGGGCAGTGGGAGAGTTCGGGGCGGTACGAGGTATTCCGCTGTCGCGGAAGGGCTGGACGGTGTGGGAAGTCCGAGCGGTGGTGCGCGGAGTTGACGGCTCGGAGCGGAATCGGTGGGTCGGTGGTTCAGTCGGCTGAGACCTCGATGGTGTAGCGGTTGGTTTCCACGCCGGCTGTGGTGACGACCTGGACTTCGACCTTGCCGGGTTCGATGTCGGCGGGGACGGGGACGGTGAGGACGGTGTCGGTGGGGTTGTTGAAACCGCCGGGGACGGGGACGAGGGGGACATGGACGTGGACGGGGCCGATGCGGACGACCATGCGGGAGAGGCGGTCGGCGGTCTGGGCGCCCGGGGGGACGAAGCCGGCGCCGCGGATCTCGATGTCGTCGCCGTTGCGGATGGGGGCGTCGAGATCGCCGGCCTCGCGGGCGCGGACCACGGAGAGGATGACGGGGCGGCCCCCCTCGGCGTACTTGCCGGCGACGTAGGTGGCCGCCGAGACCAGGACCAGGAGAGCCAGGCCCCAGGGGAGGTCGGGGAGTTGGTCGGGGCGGCGGGCCAGGCGTACCGCCGCGAAGATCAGGGCCACGGTGCAGATGATCACGTACTGGATGTCCGTGAAGCTGCCTCGGCCGGAGTCGTCGGTGAGGAGGTCGGCGGCGCGGGGGCGGTGGGCGCGGACCTTCTGGAGGCGTTGGGCGAGGACACGCAGGCCCACGACACGGCGGACCAGGACCGCGATGCCGCAGACGACGGCCAGGACGGTCACGATGCCCGCGCCGCGGGCGAGGTCGAGGCCGGAGATGAGGGCGTCGCGGTCGCGGTGGTCGGAGGCGGCGGCCAGACGGCCGGCCAGGACGAGGATCGTGAAGACGACGAAGAGCACCCAGCCGGCCGCGACCGCGCGGGAGGTGGAGAGACGGTTGTCCTCGCCGATGACCGGCGCGAGGGCGCCGCCGCGCGCCCGGTGCAGATAGCCGGTGCCCGTCAGCGCCACGGCCACCAGCAGGGCGGCGACGAGGCCGGAGGTGCGGGCGGCCGTCCAGCCCGCGCCGATCGCGGTGAGCGACTGGATGAGGAGCAGCGCGACGACGGCGATCCACACGACGATCGCCGTGCGCAGCCACAGTCGGCCGAGCCATGCCTCGCCCTCGGCCCGGCCGCGTTCGGCGACGACGGCCGCGGACTGGGTGAGTTCATCGGAGACCCACTGCCGGGAGGCGGACGCGGAGTGCGCGACCGCCGCGGGCAGCCCCTGCCCCGACGCGAACTCCTCCCGCTTCAGCAGGAACTCGGCGACCGCCCGCCGGTGTCCCGCGCGCGCCCCGTGCGGGCAGTCCCCACACATGCACCCGCCCTGATGGGTCCCCGCGCCCATGCCCCCTCTCGCCTCCTGCACCGCCACGCCCGAGCCCGCCTTCCCACGCCGCGTCCGCATACGCGGCCGCTTCCCCTCGGCATTCGCCGTCGCCAGAACCATCGAAACCATCGCCGGCACCACCACCGTGATCGACGCCGTCATCCGCATCGGCGTCGTCACCGCGATCACCGGGGCCTCGTACGTACGTCCGCGCACTACCACAGGCGTGCGGACGTACAACTGCCCCGTGATGTCAGCGAATTGTGCCGTACGGAACACGGCCCGCGTCCGGCAGGGGCGCTGAGCGCAAGGAGAGCGCGGGGTGAAGCGCCGGTCCCCGTGTTGACCCGGCTGCGAGAATCTCTCCATGGCCGAGATCATCCAACGGGACGGGACCTGGGCCTTCGACGGTGGCACGGTCCGGATCACACCGGGGCTGCACCGTTCCGTGGCGCTGTTCCGGCAGACGTACGGGGAGATCGCGGTGCCGCTGGAGGCGGTGTCCGGTGTCGTGTTCGAGCCCGAACGCAAGCGCGGGCGGCTCCGGTTACGACTTCGCGAGGGCAGCGATCCGCTGCTCCAGGCCACCGGCGGACGGTTGCCGGACGCGGCCGACCCGTACCGGCTGACGGTCGATCTGGACCGCTCGGGGGTCGCCGAGTATGTGGCGGAGGAGATACGGCAGGCCATGCTCCTCGAACAGACCACGAAGGAGCCCGCCAAGGCCTATCTGCTGCCCGGGCCGCCGGTTCCGGTGTCCGTCCGGTCCAGCGACGGCACGGTCTCCTTCGACGGTACGCAGGTCAGGATCGACTGGAACGACACCTCCGACCGCGTCAAACGCGCGACCGGCCCACGGATCATCGATCTCGCCGATCTCGTCCAGGTGGAGTGGCTGCCCAACTCCGGTCACGAGGACGGCTTCCTGCGCTTCGTGACCCGCGAGACCGTGTTCTCCGAACTGCCGCCCGAGAGGGACCCGTTCGCCCTCGACCTGTGGGGCAGTACCCGCCGCGACCTCCTCACGGCCCTGGTCGCCACGGCCGTCACCGCCCGACTCCCCCACCCGTCGACTCGCGCGAACGGCCACGTGGACAGAGCGCGACCGGCCGAAGCCGCCGTCCCACCCCCCGACCACGACGTCCTCCTGCGCCGCCTGCGGGAGCTGGGCGCGTTGCACCGCGATGGCGTGCTCACGGACGAGGAGTTCGCGGCGACGAAGGCAGCGGTCCTACGAGACTTCTGATCGGCATCGGCGCACCCGGCAGGAACGACCGTCAGCTCAACAGATCCGGCTCGCTCCGGCTGATGTCCTGCCACAGCGGCTGGTAGTTGATCCACGCCACCAGATCCCCACCGGCCTGCTCGCGCGTCGCCACGGCCAAGCGGTGGTCGATGAGGAGCGGTCGTCCGGCCGCCTTCGCGGTGAGCTGGACCTGGGCCGAGCGTTCCATCGACAGGAACCACCACGCGGCCGCGTCCACCGAGTCGCCGACGGTCAGCAACCCGTGGTTGCGCAGCACCAGGGCCTTGCGGCTGCCCAGCACCGCCGCGATCCGTCGTCCCTCGTCCGCGTCCACGGCGACACCCGTGTAGTGGTCGTAGAGCGCGTGGTCCTCGTAGAAGGCGCAGGACTCCTGGGTGATCGGCTCTATCAGGTCGCCGAGCGCCGCCAGCGCGCGCCCGTGCACGGAGTGGCAGTGGGCGACGGCGACGACGTCGGGGCGGGCGGCGTGCACCTGGGCGTGGACGGTGAAGGCGGCCTGGTTGACGTGGTAGCGGCCCTCTATCACCTGCCCGTCCTGGTTGGCGAGCACGAGGTCACTGACCGTGACGTGCTTGAACGGCATCCCGAACGGGTTGACCCAGAAGCAGTCGCTGAACTCCGGGTCGCGCGCGGTGATGTGCCCGGAGACGCCGTCCTCGAATCCGAGCCGCCCGAAGATCCTGAGGGCCCCGGCCAGCCGTTCCTTGCGGTGCTGTCGCTCGTCCGCCGGCGTCTCGTGCATCGGCGGCATGGCGAACCGCAGCTGGTCGGTGGGTAGCGGCAGGGGCGGTGTGGGCCCGTGCATGTGTCCTCCAGACTGACTTCCTTTACGAAGCGGAAGTTACCGCCGGTCGCCCGGGCAGAACAGGTCCGTCCCGTGAAGAGAGTACGCAACCGTTACGCAAGTCACGGAAGCGCGGTAGCGGGGCCGCTGGGGCGAGCGGTGCGACCTCGCGGCCCAAACCGTGCGCCGCCCGGGTCAAGCCGTGCCCCGGCCGGGGCGACTGGGCGAAGGTCGCCGGGGTAACCGGACAGAGGTTGTCGGGTATCCGCGTGAGACTCGTCGTATGCCACCGAACAACTGGGCGGTCTTCGTCGCCGCCGAACCCGAGCTCGCCGCCATCGTCGAGGCCCGCTTCGGCGCCTTCACCCACCACGCCCTCGCCACGCTCCGCAGGGACGGCTCTCCGCGTACGACCGGGCTGGAGGTCACGTTCCGCAACGGTGAGCTGTGGCTGGGGATGATGCCGGGCTCGCTCAAGGCGCTCGACCTGCGCCGCGACCCGCGCTTCGCGCTGCAGGCCAATCCGGGCCCGGGTACGGAGATGGGCGGGGGTGACGTACGGATCGGCGGGCGGGCCGTCGAGGTCGACGATCCCGAGGTCAAGGCCGCGTACGGCGAAGAGGTGGAACCGCCGGAGCCGTTCCACCTCTTCCGCACCGAGCTGACGGAGGTCGTACGGACCTACGTCGAGGACGACAAGTATCTGGTCGTCCAGGTCTGGAAGCCCGGAGAGCCGGTGCGGACCCTCAAGCGGACCTGACCTTCAGCGACCGGAGGGTCACTCCCACTCGATCGTGCCCGGCGGCTTGCTGGTCACATCCAGGACGACGCGGTTGACGTCGGTGACCTCGTTGGTGATCCGGGTGGAGATCTTCGCGAGGACGTCGTACGGCAGTCGCGACCAGTCGGCGGTCATGGCGTCCTCGGAGGAGACCGGGCGCAGGACGATCGGGTGGCCGTAGGTGCGGCCGTCGCCCTGGACGCCGACGCTGCGGACGTCCGCGAGCAGGACCACCGGGCACTGCCAGATGTCACGGTCGAGACCGGCCGCCGTCAGCTCCTCGCGGGCGATGGCGTCGGCCTCGCGGAGCAGGTCGAGGCGGTCCTTGGTGACCTCGCCGACGATGCGGATGCCGAGGCCGGGGCCCGGGAACGGCTGGCGCTGGACGATCTCGTCCGGGAGGCCGAGCTCCTGGCCGACCATCCGCACCTCGTCCTTGAACAGCTTGCGGAGCGGCTCGATCAGCTTGAACTCGAGGTCCTCGGGGAGGCCGCCGACGTTGTGGTGGGACTTGATGTTGGCGGTGCCGGTGCCGCCACCGGACTCGACCACGTCGGGGTACAGGGTCCCCTGGACGAGGAACTCCACCGCCGGTCCCTCGTCCGCGATGATCTCGGCCTGTGCCTGCTCGAAGACGCGGATGAACTCGCGCCCGATGATCTTCCGCTTCTCCTCGGGGTCGGACACCCCGGAGAGCGCCTTGAGGAACCGCTCCTCCGCGTCGACGACCTTCAGCTGGACGCCGGTGGCCGCGACGAAGTCCTTCTCGACCTGCTCGGTCTCGCCCTTGCGCATCAGGCCGTGGTCGACGTACACGCAGGTCAGCTGGGAGCCGATGGCCTTCTGGACAAGGGCCGCGGCGACCGCGGAGTCCACGCCGCCGGACAGGCCGCAGATGGCGCGCTTGTCGCCGACCTGCTCGCGGATGGCGGCGACCTGCTCCTCGATGACGTTGCCGGTGGTCCAGGAGGGGGTCAGACCGGCACCGCGGTACAGGAAGTGCTCCAGGACCTGCTGGCCGTGCGTGGAGTGCATGACCTCCGGGTGGTACTGGACGCCGTACAGCCTCTTCTCGTCGTTCTCGAAGGCGGCGACCGGTACGACGTCGGTGGAGGCCGTGACCGTGAAGCCCTCGGGGGCGGCGGAGCAGGCGTCACCGTGGGACATCCACACCGACTGCTCGTCGGGGGTGCCCTCGAAGAGGGTGGACCCGGACTTGGATACGTGCAGGGGGGTGCGGCCGTATTCGCGCGCCCCCGTGTTGTCGACCGTGCCGCCGAGGGTCTGGGCCATCAGCTGGAAGCCGTAGCACATGCCGAAGACCGGGACGCCGGAGTCGAAGAGCTCGCGGTCGAGGCGGGGGGCGCCCTCGGCGTAGACCGAGGAGGGGCCGCCGGAGAGGATGATCGCCGCCGGGTTCTTGGCGAGCATCTCCGGGACCGGCATGGTGCTCGGCACGATCTCGCTGTAGACCCGGGCCTCGCGGACGCGACGGGCGATGAGCTGGGCGTACTGCGCACCGAAGTCGACGACCAGAACGGTGTCGGGGGCGTTGGCAGCGGGGGTCGCTGATGACACGGGGTGCCTTCCGGCGGTTGGGCGGGGGTCTGTGGTTGCCGAGTCTACCGGGGCACCCTCTGTTGATGCGGGCCACCGGGGGCTCCGCCCCCGGCCCCCGAGCTCTTCCGCCCACCCACCCGACTCGGTCGGCTACAGGGCGAGCGTCGAAGACTCCCGGATCGGGTGGCCATGGCGTGGCATACTGAGCCCCATGTTCTCGCACTCGACCTTTGTCTTTACCTATGGCAACCGGCCCGCCGGCTGCCATGGTCGTGTTGCTTGAGCTGCTGACAAGCGACTTCCCAGGCGCCCCGGGCCGACAAGGTCCGGGGCGTTCGGCGTTTTCGGGGCTTGTCGGGTCGGGGGGCCGTCTCCAACGGATGAGGAGCCCTGAGATGAGTGTGACCGCGAGCGACAGGACCGGTGCGCGTACCGCTGAGGCCGCTGATGTGATCAGTGGTGCTCGGGAACGGATCGACGCGCTCGACGACCGGATCATCGGACTGGTGCAGGAACGGATGGCGGTGTCGGCCGTGATCCAGGAGGCTCGGATCGAGTCGGGCGGACGGCGGGTGAACCTGTCGCGCGAGATGGAGGTCCTCGCCCACTACAGGGACGCCCTCGGCAAGCCCGGCACCGCGCTCGCCATGACCCTGCTGGAACTGTGCCGAGGACGTATCTGACCGACGCCGGCCCGGCGCCGCGATCGCCCCTGGTCCGCCCCGGCCGACCACCGGCCCGCTCAGATCAACCCCTGGCCCGCTCCGGTCCGGTCGACCACCGACCCGCTCCGGTCGACCACCGGCCCGCTCCGGTCGACCGCCGACCCGCTCCGGTCGACCGCCGGTCCGGCCGGCAGGCCTGACCGGTGCCGCCGTCAGGCCTGCCGGTCTCCCCGATCGGTTCGCCGGGCGGCGCTCAGTGGTCCGGTCCGTGCTCCCGGCGCGCGGCGGCAGCGCACTCGTGGCGCACGTACGTACGCCTTCTCTCTCACCCGTACGGCGCGTGACCGCCGTACGACACGCTTCGTTGGTCCCGGTGTCCGTGCCAGCCAGGTCCGGGCCCGAAAGAACCACGCGTGGCTCCGCTGGAGCGATGAGGCGTGCGGATCGTGCCGTGCGTCGTGGGACCTCGCTCCAGGGTTGTGACCGGACTGCAGGGGACAGCAGCCCGGTCACTCAAGAGAACGGTCGGCTCCGGGGACGCCCGGGGCCGACCGGCGGAATCTGTTCAAGGGTGGTCGAAACGGTTACGGAGGCCGTTCCCCGTCCAGCACGATGCCAGAACAGCCCGCAGTCACAGCCATAGTCGCAGTCGTCGTGCTCACCGAGAAGGGCCCCCGCGAACTCCTTCCGCGGGACCCTTCGTCATGCCGTACCTGAATCCGGGCCCGATGCCGTGCCTATATCCGGGCCGTCAGCCGGTCGCCTTCTCCAGCTTCGCCAGCTGGGCCTCCAGGACCGCCGTCGGCACCTGGGCCTTCTTCGCGTCGAGGATGTTCATCGCGTAGAACGCGGCGAGGGTCGAGCCGCTGCGCACCACGGTGAAGCTCATCGGTATCGAGGTGCCCTCGATGTCGCCCTTCAGCTTGTACGCGACGGCCTCGTCGCCCTGCTTCGGCGCGGAAAGGGCCTCGACGTCGCTGTACTTGTTGCCGACCTGCTCGTACTTGGTGCAGCTCTTCGTCGCCGTACGCAGATCGGCGATCACCTTCTCCGCGTCGCTCTGCTCGTACGCGAGGAGGGCGGCCGTGACCACCGTGCCGGTGAGGTCGCTCTTCTCGGTGAGGGTGCGGCCGACGCGGGCCTCGGCACCCGGGTCGGAGGTGAAGTAGAACATGTTCGCGAGGGGCTGGCAGGCCGCCGGGTTCGCGGGGACGGTCTCGGCGGGCATCTCGGCCGCGGACTTCTCCGCGATCTCGTATCCCTTGACGTCACCATCGGCCAGCACGGCCTTCTTCAGCTGGGCCTCGGTCAGCGCGGCCTGGCCCGCCGTGTCCTTCTTCTCGTCGGCGGCCGAGGCAGTCGCCGTCGCCGACGCCTTCGCGTCCTTGTCCTCGTCGCCGCCACCGCCGCAGGCCGCGGTGAATCCGAGCGCGGTCACGACCGACACGGTCACCACTGCCCGCGCCATTCTCGACGTCCCCGACCCCGGCTTCCCCGACTTCACGATCCCCGTCACGTTCCCCGTCCTCATCACTTTCGATGGTGCTCGTCTCATGCCTCACAGAGGCTGCACAGGGGGCCCATCAGATCATGTCCAGATCACGTTTGTGACATCGCGTCCCGGCAATCCCGGCAGCCACGTCAACCCGTCCCTTCCGTCACCCCAGCCTCATCAAGACGTGACTCACGTCACTCCAAAAAAGTGTGATCGCAAGGGCAACCCTTCACACACCTCGCCGGTCACACCCTGCATAAGTCACACCTGGGACTGCGCAAGGCGTCATGCCCCGCACGCAGGGAGACGCAGAAGAAGGACCCGCGCTCGGAGGGGGGTGCGGGTCCTTCTTCACTTCCTGCTTCTGCTTCGCCTTCTTCTTGCGCGCTTCGTCCTCTGCTACTTCTTCTACTTCTTCTACTTCTTCGGCGGCACCGTCGGCACCGTCGGCACCGGCATCAGCGGCAGCCGTAGCGCGCCGAAGGCGTTCGCCGGGACCGCCGGGGCGTGAGGGGCCACCGGGCGGAGGCGTTCGTAGGCCGCGCCGGGGGCCGGGCGGGGGTCGGGCTCGCCCTTGTTGGGCCAGTAGGACATCGCGCGCTCGGCCTGGGCGGTGATCGTCAGGGACGGGTTGACGCCCAGGTTCGCGGAGACCGCGGCGCCGTCGACGACCGAGATACCGGGGTGGCCGTGGAGGCGGTGGTACGGGTCGATGACGCCCTCGTCGGCGGTGACGCCGATGGGGCAGCCGCCGAGGAAGTGGGCGGTGAGCGGGGTGCCCATCAGCTCGCCCACGTTGCTGCCCGGGAAACCGTTGATCTCGGTGGCGATGGCGGAGGCGGCCGTCGTGGCGGACTCGATCTGGGTGGGGTTGGGGGCGCCGTGGCCCTGGCGGGCCGTCAACAGGCCCTTGCCCAGGCCCTTGGCCTTCAGACCGGTGGTGAGGGAGTTGTCCAGGGACTGCATCACGAGGGCGATGATCGTCCGCTCCGACCAGCGGCGGTTGGAGATCGAGCGGGCCACCAGGAGCGGGTGCTTGGCGGCGTACGCCAGCCAGCCGAGGACGCGTGACGCTCCGGACGCGGTGGCGCCGGCGTACGGGACCTGGACGATCGACAGGCCGCCCATCGAGTTCGATCCCTTTCCGTAGCGGACCGGCTCGATATGGGTGTTCTCGTCGGGGTGGATGGACGAGGTGATCGCCACGCCCCGCGTGAAGTCGACCTTGGGCGTGCCGTGGGCCTTGCGGTAGCGGCGGTTGTCGGTCTGGGCGCCGACCAGGGCCTCGGAGTTGGTGCGGGTGAGCATGCCCAGCCGGTCCGAGATGTGCGGCAGTTGGCCGTTCGCCTTCATGCGGTGCAGCAGGGTCTGGGTGCCGTAGGTGCCGGCCGCGAGGACGACCCGGCGGGCCTTCAGCACACGGGCCCTGCCCTTCTTGCGGTTGTCGGTCGGGAGGGTCGTCACGGCGTAGCCGCCCTGCGAGTCCTCGGTGAGCGCGACGACCGTCGTCATCGGGTGGACCACCGCGCCCGCCTTCTCGGCGAGGTACAGGTAGTTCTCGTTCAGGGTGTTCTTCGCGCCGTGGCGGCAGCCGGTCATGCACTCGCCGCATTCGGTGCAGGCGTTGCGTGCGGGGCCCGCGCCGCCGAAGTAGGGGTCCGCCACGGATTCGCCGGGCGCGGCCTTGGCCGTACCGTCGGCGTCGTCTCCGTCGCCGAAGAAGACGCCGACCGGGGCCATGTGGAAACTGTCGCCGACGCCCATCCGCTCGGCGGCGGCCTTCAGGTGGACATCCGACGGGGTCGTCGTCGGGTTGAGCCGTGCGCCGAGCATGCGGCGCGCCTGGTCGTAGTACGGCCGCAACTCCTCCTGCCAGTCGGTGATGTCCTTCCACTGGGGATCGTCGAAGAAGGCCTTCGGCGGTACGTAGAGGGTGTTGGCGTAGTTGAGCGAGCCGCCGCCCACGCCGGCTCCGGCCAGGACCATGACGTTGCCCAGCAGGTGGATGCGCTGGATGCCGTACATGCCGAGTTTCGGCGCCCAGAGGTAGTTCTTGAGGTCCCAGGAGTTCTTGGGGAGGGTGGCGCGAGTGAAGCGGCGGCCCGCTTCCAGGACGCCGACCTTGTAGCCCTTTTCGGTCAGGCGCAGGGCGGTGACGCTCCCGCCGAAGCCCGACCCGATCACGATGACGTCGTAGTCGTAAGCGCCTTGAGGCACGTTTGCTCCTCGTTGAGTGTCCGTGCGGGCCGTCTGTGGTTGCTCGCGCAGTTCCCCGCGCCCCTGAAAGCGAAAGCAGCTAGCGCAACCGGAGTGCCTTCATCGCCCGGAGGCTGCGGCTCATGAACTGCGCGTACTTCTCGTCGTCCATGCCGAACGACGGGGCCATCGGCAGCAGGCGTTGCTGGGCCACCGTCTGGGCCTCGGTGTACTTGAGGATGCCCTCGGAGCCATGGCGGCGGCCCAGGCCGGAGTCCTTCATTCCGCCCATGGGGGACTGGACGCTGCCGTAGGCGGAGGCGTAGCCCTCGTTGACGTTGACCGTTCCGGCGCGGAGGCGGGCGGCGACGGCGTGGCCTCGGCGGCCGTCCTTGGTCCAGACGGAGGCGTTGAGGCCGTACGCGGTGGAGTTGGCCTCCTCGATGGCGGCGTCCTCGTCCGTGAAGCGGTAGATGGAGACGACGGGGCCGAAGGTCTCCTCCGTGCAGACCGCCATGGGTTCCGAGACGCCGTCGAGGATCGTGGGCTCGTAGAAGTAGGGGCCGATGTCGGGGCGGGCGACGCCGCCGGCCACCACCTTCGCGCCCTTCGCCACGGCCTCGTCGACGTGCCGCGTGACCGTCTCCAACTGGCGGTCGCCGACCAGGGAGCCCATGTCGGCGCCGTACGCGAGGGATGTGCCGAGGCGCATGGCCTTGGTGCGGGCGGCGAAGCGCTCCAGGAAGGCATCGGCGATGGACTCGTGGACGTACAAGCGCTCGATGGAGATGCAGAGTTGGCCCGCGGAGGAGAAACAGGCGCGGACGGCGCCCGCCGCCGCCTTGTCGATGTCGGCGTCCTCCAGGACCAGCATGGCGTTCTTGCCGCCGAGTTCGAGGGAGACGCCGACGAGGCGGGCGGCGGCGCCCTGGGCGACCTCGCGGCCGGTGCGGGTGGAGCCGGTGAAGGAGACGTAGTCGGCGTGCCGGACGACCTCGGGGCCGACGACGGGGCCCTCGCCGATGACGACCTGGAAGACCTCGGCGGGCAGGCCGGCCTCGATGAGCAGGTCCCGGGCCCAGAGGGCGGTGAGGCAGGTCTCGGTGTCCGGCTTCATCACGACCGCGTTGCCCGCCACGAAGGCGGGGATCGCGTCGCCGACGGAGAGTTCGAGCGGGTAGTTCCAGGGGGCGATCTGGCCCACCACGCCGCGCGGATGGCGGAGTTCGGTGACCTTCGTGAGGGTCGGTACAGCGCCGGTGTGCCGCTTCGGCTTGAGGTACGCGGGGGCCTTGCGGCCGTAGTGCCGGGCGGCGACCGCGACGGCCTGCACCTCCTCGTGGGCGTGCAGACGGGCCTTGCCGGTCTCCAGCTGGATCAGATCGAGGACCTCGGCCTGGCGTTCGAGGATGAGGTCGTGGAAGCGGAGGAGGACGGCGGCCCGTTCGCGCACCGGCACCTGGGCCCAGACGGCCTGGGCGGCGCGGGCCCGCTCGTAGGCCTTCTCCACGTCCTCGGGGGTGGACTCGGGCAGGTCGGCGAGCTTCTCGCCGGTGAACGGCGTGTGGTTGGCGGTCCTGCCGGAGCCGACCACGCCCTTGGTGAGCTGGGCGACCAGTTCCGGGGTGACCACGTCGGCTGCGGTACGGGCGCCGGCGGGGGCGGGGGCAAGGGGGTTGGTGCCGGTCGTCCGTGCCGTGCCGGTCTTTTCGGGGGCCTGCGAGTCCGTCATGACGCGCAGGGTATTCCGGAGCGGACGACTTTGGGTACCCGGCGGTAACGTGCTTTCACCGGCCGTACACACCGCGCCAGTGATCGGTGGCATGAATGCACTGATCAGCGCGTTGGGCGTCTGAGGTTCGGCCGCGAACTCGACTTCGTCACATCGCGAGGATCTTCAGGCGGTCACGCGCTCCCTTGAACACCGCCGTGCCCTTCTTCTCGTCCGGCGTTCCCTTCGGCATGTCCACGCGCAGCTCGTACATCCGGCTGTCGTCGGTACGGACGATCAGCTCCATGACGCGGGTGGGGGTGCCGTCCAGGTAGTGGGTGGTGTCGGCGAGTACCGCCTCCTGGTCGTGGAAGCTGGTGCTCGTGTACTGGGCCGTCGACTTCACGTCGCCCGACACGATGTCCGTGGAGTCCTTGGCCTGCTTCATGGGCGAGGTGGGCGCCTTGTCCCACTGGGTGAGCCGTACGTGGATGACCTTCTCGCCGTCGTACGTCACCGTGCGGGGGCGGCCGTCCTTGCCGCCCTCGGCGCGTCCGCGTTCGTAGGCGCCGGGGAGGGAGAGGACGGCGTTCAGCTGCTTTTCCTCGTGAGGTATCCAGCGGGTGCCGGCCGTGGGGCTCGGGTCGGCGCCGGAACTGTCACCAGGGGTGGCGCTGGGGCCGACGAGGTCGTCCATGTCCTTCGAGGGGACCTCCGCGTCGAACACCGACTCGGCGTCGTTCCCCGCGAGCGACGTGCCGAGCCAGACCCCGCCGCCGGCGAGGACGGCACCGGTGGCCGCCGCGATGACCAGGAGGCGGCCGACACCGCGGGTGGGGGCCGGTTTTTCGGCGGGGAGCGGGGTGTCGGAGGAGGCCGATGGGTCGGAGGGAGTCGGCGGTTCGGAGGAGGCCGCCGGCCCAGCGGAAGTCGGCGGTTCGGAGGAGGCCGCCGGCCCAGCGGAAGTCGGCGGTTCGGCGGACGCCGTCTCCTGCGGTTCGGGGGGTGCCGTCCTGCCGAGGCGTAGCGTCCCCGCGTCCTCCCCCAGCCGCTTGCCTGGGCCGGAGGCCTTCCCGGCCGCCACCGCCTCCAGTGCCGTCGTCACCTCGTCGGCCTCGGGGCGGGCAGCCGGGTCCTTGGCCAGGAGGCGGAGGATCAGCGGGGCGAGGGGGCCCGCGTGTTCGGGTTCCGGGGGCTCGGTGGAGAGGATCGCGGCGAGGGTGGACTCCAGGGTCGTACGGCGGAACGGGGACCAGCCCTCGACGGCGGCGTAGAGGAGGACGCCGAGGGACCACAGGTCGGAGGGTGGGCCGGCGGTGCGGCCGGACATGCGTTCGGGGGCGATGAACTCGATGGAGCCGACGAACTCCCCGCTCGCGGTGAGGGCTTCCTCGCCCTGGACATGGGCGATGCCGAAGTCGGTGAGGACGACGCGGCCGTGCGGTCCGAGCAGGACGTTCGCGGGCTTGACGTCGCGGTGCACTATGCCGACACGGTGCGCGGAGTGCAGCGCGCCGACCACGGCGAGGCCGATGCGGGCGGTCTCGGTGGCGGTGAGCGCGCCTCGGCGGAGCAGTTCGTGGAGGGATTCGCCGCGGACCCACTCCATGACGATCCAGGGGAGGCCGTCCTCGATGACGACGTCGTGGATGGTGACGGCGGACGGGTGGTCGACGCGGGCGGCGGCGCGGGCCTCGCGGTAGAGCCGGTGGGCGGCCCGCTGCCGGTGCTCGTCCGCCGGGTCGTCCGGGTCGCCCGGCAACCGGGGCTGTTTGACGGCGACTTCACGCTCGACCAGCTCGTCGACGGCCTTCCATACGGTGCCCATGCCGCCGGAGCCGATGCGCTCGGTGAGGCGGTAGCGACCACCGATCAGACGGCCGTCCAGGGGCTGGTCCAGCGGCTCGTCCGGCGAGTCGTCCGAGGGCTCGTCCGGGCGGTCGTCGGCTCGGGGCACCGAGTCGCCGTATTGAGGTGCGTCGTGCGGATGTTCGCCGTCGTCGCTCATGCCAACATCAGTACCGCGCGCGGCCGGACCTTGTCGACGTACCGCCCCGAGCGCTCGACGCGGGCGGCCCGCGCACACCGGAGAACCGGCACCGCGACCGACCCCGGCGCCCCACGCGCACGTGGGCCGGCGGCCCGGCTAGCGCCGGCGGTCCCACAACTCCTTGATCCAGCCGTACCGTTCGCGGTGCTTCGGCAGGGCGGTACGGCCGACGGCGGCGGCGAGTTTGCGCAGGCGGCGCCAGTCGAGCGGCGGTTTGGGCTCGGGGACACCGGGGCGGTCGCGGGGGACGCGTACGCGCAGCGCCTTCTGGGCGATACGGCAGTGGACGGGGGTGGGCAGGACCAGGGCCTCGCCGTCGACGCCGACCTCTATCTCGGGGCGGTCGGCCTCGACGACGATCTCGTCGGCGACGAGGAGGCTGAGGCCGGGGGCGTTCGGGCCGAGGACCAGCCCGGCGGCCTCGGCGGCGCTGTCGACGCGGACACCGACGACGCCGAGCACCCCGGCGTCAAGGCGCTCGCGGCGGCCGAGGCCGACGAGGTCGTCGCTGCGGTAGACGTTGTTGCTGACGAGCACGGCCTGGGGCGCGTCGATGACGGCGTCGCCGATGCGGGCGGTGAGTCTCGGGCCGCGCTGGTGCGTGAGCAGGTCGGGCAGCAACTGGAGGGTCGTGCCGACCTTGTCGTCGCGGTACGCGGGGCTCTGCACGACGGCGGCGTAGGCGCCGAAGGAGGCGTTGTTGACGAAGGGGTGGCCGCTGGCGTACCCGAGGTCGACGTGGAGTTCGACGCCCTTGTCGGTGAGGGCGTCGAGGCAGGCGGCGGGGTTGCCGCGGTCGAGGCCGAGGTCCATGGCGAAGTGGTTGCGAGTGCCGGCGGAGATGACGAGGAGGGGGACGTCGTATGCCGCCGCGATGGCCGCGACCTGGGCCTGGGTGCCGTCACCGCCGGCCACGCCGAGCAGGTCGGCGCCGTTTCGGACGGCGTCCCGGGCCAGTACGGCGACGTCCTCGTGGTGGGTGGGGTCGAGGAGGTGGACCGTCGCGCCGAGTCGCTCGGCCTTCTCCTTCAGCCGGAAGCGCTCGACCTTTCCGCCGCCGGACTTGGGGTTCATGATCAGGAAGGGGCGTTCGGGCGGGGGCACGCGGTGCTCCGTGATCTGCACCTGATGGGACTTGGTGCTGCTGAGGGCGAACTTCCCCAGCCAGACCGCCACGCCCCACAGCCCGAGCGAGACGACCACGACCCACAGCAGGTTGACGACGGCGAACCACCAGATGATGGTGAGCGGCGCGGCCACGGCCAGCACGCCCGCCGCGATCCGGGGAGCGCCCCGGCGGGTCAGCACCCACCACAGCGAGGCGGCGGTGAGGCCGACACCGAGGAGGAGTCCCGCGACCAGGAAGAGGCTCGCCCCCCTCGCGTAGCCGAGCGGCAGGAGTACGGCCAGCGCCGCGAGGCCGAGCGCGAACCGGGCCGCCCACCGCTGTCTCGCATGCGCCCGCACGTCCAGGTGTTCGATGCCCACGCTCGCTCGCCCTTCGCGCCGATCATGCACTCGTCACGGCATGGTAGGGCCAAGCCGCGGGAAACGGTGACGGCCCCGCGGACAGCCGCTTGGTCATGGTCGCGTCGCCCTCGGTGGGGGCCGCGCCCAGGGTGGTCGAACCGTCGTAGTAGGTCAGCTCGTCGGAGATGACCTGGGTCTTGCGGTTCGGGGTGGCGGAGCAGTCGACGCCGACCTTCTCCACCCGCGACACGTACACGTACAGGCGCAGGCTCGCGTTGTCGGCGTACTCGGTGCGGGTGCACTCGTTGTCGGCGACGCCGACCTCGCCGTCGTCGTCGACGCGCAGGACCCGGCCGGTCCTGTCGTCGTGGACGGTGGTGGACCTGGTGTGCCGCCAGTTCCCGGAGCCGAGCGACACATAGGTGTCGACGGAACCCTGCTCGATGTAGCGGGCCCGGCGCGTGCCCCAGTCCTCGACGCGGGTGGCGGTGACCGCCGTCCAGGAAACGGTGACGGAGCGTTGCGTGACGTCGGAGGCCTCGCGGTTGGCGGTCGTTCGAGCCGGCCGCCTATAGTCCGGATTGCTCACGCACAGCAGGCCGCGTGAGCGCTCCCCCGGCTGCGGCAGGGCGTGTGGGCAATCCCCCCGGCCGCGGACGTCTCGGTCGAATCCCGTGCCCGGGGACACCGGTCGCCTGCCGTCAGGTCTTCTCGAGTCCTCTGGAAGGGCAGGTAGCCGTGCGTCGGCTCTGGGGTTGTCTCATTCTTTGCGCCGCCACCGTCGGGACCCTCCTCGTCGTCGACGCGCGCGGCAGCGAGGCCGACGGCCGCCACGAGGCCGCGCACTCCTACGGCTCGCACCCCCGGCAGACCCTCGACGCCTACTGGAACCCCGCTGGTGAGGAGCAGGGCGGGGAGCAGCCGGGCATCGTGATCCTGCACGGCGGCCACTGGTACGAGGACACCGGCTGGGCCACCTGGTCCCGTCGCTTCGCGGACGCCGGGTACGCCGTCTTCGCCGTCGACTACCGGCTGAATTTCGACGCCCCCTGGCCCGCCCAGCGCACCGACGCCCTGTCCGCGCTGGACTGGATCGAGGACCACGCCGCCGACTTCGACCTCGACCCCGACAGGCTGATCCTCTTCGGCTCCTCCTCCGGCGGCCAGATCGCGACCGCCGTGGCGACATACGGCTCCGGCTCCTACCGCGTCGACGGCGTGGTCGCGCTGTCGCCCGTGGCCTCCCCGTACCGCGCCTGGCAGGACGGCAACGCCGCCACCGCGACCGACAGGCAGCGCAAGCTCCGCGACAACGCCTCGATCCTCGCCCGCTGCTACCCGGACCCGGCGGACACCGGCACCTCCGCCCACCCCGGCTGCTGGGACACCTGGCGGGACATGTCCGCCAAGAGCCGCGCCTCCGATGCGGACGACGCCCCCATGTACCTGATCCACTCCAAGGGCGACTTCGTACCGGTCCAGCACTCGCTCGACCTCGAAGCGGCCGAGGAGGTCGACCACAACATGCCCGCCAATGGGGTCATGGTGGAGACGGTGGCCGGTTCCTCGCACGGCGGGGCACTGTTGGACGAGTCGGACGTGGCCGACCGGGTGCTGTCGTGGATCACCGAGAGGACGTCATAGGACCGATGAAGATCACCTTCCTGCTCCACAACGCGTACGCCATCGGCGGCACCGTCCGCTCGACCCTGAACCTCGCCGGGACGCTGGCGGCCCGCCACGAGGTCGAGATCGTCTCGATGTTCCGCACGGCCGAGCGGCCCCTGCTCGGGGTGAGCGGCAAGGTACGTCTGGTCCCGCTCGTCGACGAACGCACCGACTCGGCGTCGTACGACGGCGGCCATGAGCTGATGTCCCGCCCGTCCGCCGTCGTCCCGCCCACCGAGGTCCTCGCCCACCGCTACACCGCGCTCGTCGACGAACGCCTGCGCGCCTTCCTCGACACCACCGACGCCGACGTCGTCATCGCGACCCGCCCGGCGCTGGTCGTCTTCCTCGCCGGGCACGGCTCGGTCGGCGTCTCCGGCCCGTCCCGCCGCCGCCCGCTGCTCATCGGGCAGGAGCACCTGTCGTACGACAACCATGTGCCCGGGGTGCGCGCGGCGCAGAACGAGGCGATCGGCCGCCTGGACGCCTTCGTCACCGTCTCCGCACGGGACGCCGCCGACCACCGCCGCCGACTGCCCGGGCTGCGCACCCGGATCACGAACATCGCCAACGCCGCGCCCCGCCCCAAGGCCGAGCCCTCCGACCTGCGGGCCTCGCTGGTGGTCGCCGCCGGGCGGCTGTTCCCGGTCAAGCGGTACGACCTGCTGATCGAGGCGTTCGCCAAGGTCGCGACCGAGCGCCCCGAGTGGCGGCTGCGGATCTACGGCCAGGGTCCCGAGCGTGCGGCTCTCCGCACCGCCATCGACAGGCTCGGCCTCAACGACCACGTCTTCCTCATGGGCCCGCACGCCACCCTGGAGACCGAGTGGGCCAAGGCCTCCGTCGCCGCCGTCAGCTCCGAGTGGGAGTCCTTCGGCATGACCATCCTGGAGGCCATGCACGCCGGCGTCCCCGTGGTCGCCACCGACTGCCCCCACGGCCCCGGCGAGATCATCACCGACGGCTCCGACGGCCTTCTCGTCCCGCCGGGCGACCCGGACGCCCTCGCCGCGGGACTGCTCCGCCTCATCGACGACACGGACCTGCGCCGCCGCCTCGGCACCGCCGCCCGCGCGACGGTCCAGCGGTACGCGCCGCGCGCGATCGCCGCCGAGTACGAACAGCTGATCGCGGAACTGCGGGAGGCCCGTACGCCGGCTGCGGTGCGGCTGACGCGGCGGGTACGGCGGGGGCTGGGGGCGCTGTGGCCTCGGGGGGCGGGGGATGCGGGGGCATCGGTGTCGGCGAGTGCCGATGGGGCGACCCGCTCCAAGCCCCGTGGCGCCGCCGGACCGGTTCAGCCGACGCCGGTCGATGCCGCCGCGGCTTCGGGCGGGGCCCCTGCTCAGGGCGCCAAGCCCCGGCCGTTGCGTCCGAAGGCCGACTGCCGGGTCGATGCGGCGGGGGGCGTACGGATCTCGGTCGGCGCTTCCGGTGTGCCCGGCGCGGCCGGGCGGGGCGTCGTGCTCGTACTGCGTCGGCGGCACGGTGACGACGAGTTCCGCGTGCCGCTGGAGCGGGAGTCGGCGGACGACCCGAAGAGCCCCTGGACCACCACGCTGAGCCGCGCCGACCTGACCCTCGCCGAGGGCCGCTGGGACCTCCACGTCGAACGGGCCGCGGACGGCACGCGACGCCGGCTGCGGGCCGGACTGGTCGAGCAGCGGGGGCTGTTGAGCGCGGCGGCGGAGATCGCGAAGGCCGAGGGCACGGGGCCGGAGGTGAGGGGGGCCGACGGCAGCAGCCCGGTGGCGTGGTGGATCCCGTACGCCACCAAGGACGGCTACCTCGCCCTGCGGACCTTCCACCGCACCACCCACGCCGAGGTCACCGCGCTGCCGGTCGGCGAGGGCGCGATGGCCGTGGAGGGCGTCCTGTACGGGGCCGAACTCGGCGACGGGGCGGCCCTGGTGGGCGTCGCGCGGGGTGAGGACGTGGCCGGCTTCGAGGCGCCGGTCACGACCGCCGGCGGGCTCGACGAACGTACGTTCCAGGCCCGGCTGACTTCCCTCCCGGAGCCCGCCGGGCCCGACAAGACCGTCTGGGACCTGTTCCTGCGCCCCACCGCAGCCGCCGAACCCATCCGCCTCGGACGCCTGTTCGGCGACATCGTGGACCGCAAGGACACGGACAAGTACCCGGCGGTCGCGCTCGACACGGCAGCCGACGCATCCCCACAGACCCCGGAGGCGCCGGAGGCCCGCTTCTTCTTCACCGTCACCAACGACCTGGCGGTCAGCCTCTCCTGAGGCACCGAGGGATACGGATCGCCGAGACGCCCCAGGGCCTACATGTTGTGGATCTCCAGAGTCGCGAACGCCGTGTCGGCGATCTCGCGGCCCTGTTCGGTGAAGTGCCCCTTGGCCGGATAGTCGACCCAGAGCCGGTACACGTCGCCGTTGCCCGCCCGGTAGTAGAGGAGTCGGGCCTCACGCCGGACCGGGTTCTGACTGTCCGTCGTCGAGTAGAAGATGGTGTTCTCGGCGGCCTTGCGTTCCTTGTACTTGGCCTCGTGGGGCTCCCCCTTGGGCGCGGGCTCGGCGGAGATGTCCCAGCTGTACTCACCGTCCTTGAGCACGGCCCAGTCGGAGTACGCCATGTCCAGCGCGGTGTTCGGGATCTCCCCGTCCTTGTCGTCCTTCTTGATGTCCCGGTCCACGGTGATCCAGAACGCGCCGCTCGGGTCGGCGAACCTCACGATGGTCCCGTCCGTCTCGTCCGGCTCGTACGGGCGTTTCACGAAGCCGCCGGGCACACCGACGCTCGCACCGATCTTCTTGCCGGCGTCCCGCTGCTTCCACCCCTCCGGCAGCGGCCCCGCGAACGGCTTCGCGATCACCAGGTACGCCGTCACCGCCGCCGCGACGACCGCCGCGCCGAGCCCGGCCAGGGTCTTGCGGCCGAGGCGTATCTGTATGCCACCGCCCTTGCCGCCGGGTGCCTGCCCCTGCCCGGGACCGAACCCGTCCATGCCGAGGACCACCTGGGTGGGCGCCGGTGCCGGCGGGTTGGCGGCCTGTTCCAGCAGGTCGCGCACGCGGGCGGCGGTCGGACGGCCCGCGGGGTCCTTCTGCAGCAGGCCGTTGATGGCCTCGGCCAGCGGCCCCTTGGCCGAGGCGGGTACCGCGGGCGTGGCGTTGAGCACGGACTGCAGGGTCGCGGGGGTGTTGCTGCGCCGGAACGGCGAGACCCCCTCGGTGGCCGCGTAGAGGACGACGCCGAGCGACCAGAGGTCGGACGCCGGGCCGGGGCGCTGGCCCAGCACCCGCTCGGGAGCGATGTACTCGGGCGATCCGACGAAGCCGCCGGTGTCCGTCAGGTTGGTCTCGCCCTCGATCTGGGCGATGCCGAAGTCGGTGAGGACGACCCGGTCGTGGCGGCCGAGGAGGACGTTGTCGGGCTTGACGTCACGGTGCAGGATGCCCGCCGCGTGCGCGGCCTCCAGGGCACCGAGCACTTCGAGGCCGATTCTCGCCGCGTCCCGCACCCCGAGGGTGCCCTCCTGGAGCGCCGCGCCCAGTGAACGCCCCTGCACCAGTTCCATCACGATCCACGGCTGGCCGTCCACCACTGCCACATCGTGGACATTCACGACCGCCGGATGATCGAGTCTGGCCGCCGCGCGCGCCTCACGACGCATCCGCTCGAAGGCGTTGGCCCGTTCGCGCTCGGGAAGATGGTCCGGTACGCGGGGCTCCTTGACGGCGACCTCACGGTCCACCGTCTCGTCCTTCGCCCGCCACACCGTGCCCATGCCGCCATGCCCGAGCTTGGCGAGCAGCCGGTAGCGTCCCGCGATCAGACGTCCGGTACCGGGGTCCTGCGGAGGCTGCGGCGACGGTACCGGTCGCTGAGCCACCGGTGCGGGCTGCGCATACGGGTTCCCCGGGTACGGCACAGCCGGCTGTGGCGGTTGCAGTCCGAAACTCGTCGGCTCGTCAGGTCCGTAGCCCGATCCGTAAGGGGCTCCCCCGTTGCTGCTCATACGCTTATCTGTATCGCGGCAACCCCGCCCGCTTCCACCCCGGTCGCTTTCCGGTCACAGACCCGTGACGCGGGACATCGCTTATCTCCCTATCGGTCATGTGCGAAGGCCCTGCCCCACGGCGCCCGATGGCCGGCTTCAGCCACGTACGAGCGCGTCCGCCTCAGCCACGTACGAACGTGTCCACCGCCACGTCGAAGTACTCCCTCGCCTCGCTCACCTTCCCGACCGGCGCCGAGACCCACACGTCGTACAGCCGCCCGTCCTGCTCCCAGCACAGGTCGTACGTGTGTCTGGGCCCCTCCGCCGCGCTGAAGCCGTCCCAGGTGAACTCCCAGAGCGCGGCGTTCCATCCGTCGTGCGTGGTCTCGGCGACCCGCCCGTACCGATAGCCGGGGTTGGTGGAGGGCCCCTTCTCGTGCGCGCGCTGCATCACCGTAAGCGGCCCGCCCTCCTCCGGGGCGCCGAGTTTGATCCCGATCCGGATCTCCTTCCCCGGCGCCATGTAGAAGACCCGCTCCCCCTGCGGCTCGCGTGTGAATCCCTCCGGCACGGCGAGGCTGAACCCCCGCTCGTCCTCGGCGAGTCGATACCCCGAGGGCACGGTGGGGGCGGTCGCGGCACGTGAAGGCGTACGGGTGGGGGTGCCACCGGCCGACGTACCTGCAGCACCCGACCTGTCCGATGTACCGGAAGTACCAGCCGTATTGGCCGCGCCGGACGGGCCCGAAGCGGTCGCCGTGTCCGAAGCGGTCGCCGTACCCGGCGTACGAGGCGCCGAAGTCGACGGCGATCCACCTCCGTCGCCACCGTCCCGCATGAGCAGTGCCGCCGCCGAGACCCCGGCCCCGGCCATCGCGGCGACCAGCGCGGCGGCGACCAGCACACTCCGGGTGGACTGCGGCTGCCGCCCCTGCGCGGGCTGCTCTCGAAGGGCCGCCGCCGAGTCGGACGCGGGCGGCTCCTGCGCCCGCCCACCGGCCGACGGCGCGTCCTGGGCCCCGGGCTCGGCCCGCTCGTGCGGCGCATCCCACCGGGTGGGCGTGTACCCGCTCGGTGCCCGCGACAGCCTCGGCGTTCTCGGTGTCCTCGGCTCGTGCGCCGCCCTCGGTGTCCGGCCGGTCTCCCGGAACGCCCGCAGCATCCGCTCCGCCTCCGCCGCGTCGAGCCGACGGTCCGGATCGCGTTCCAGCAGCCCGCGTACGACGGGGAGCAGCGGCGCGGCCTGGGCCGGTGGGCGGATCTCGTCGAAGACGACCGCGTGCAGGACTCCGCCCAGCGAGTCGCGCCGGAACGGCGACTCCCCGCTCAGCACGGCGCACAGCAGCGCGCCCAGCGACCACAGGTCGGACTCCGGCCCGGTCCGAACCCCGGACATCCGTTCGGGCGCGGTGTACTCGGGGGAGCCGACGAAGGACCCGCTCTCGGTGAGCGTGGTCGCGCCCGCGACCTGGGCGATGCCGAAGTCGGTGAGGACGACCCGGTCGGTGCCGGCCTCCAGCAGGACGTTCGCGGGCTTGAGGTCGCGGTGCAGCACCCCGGCGTCATGGGCCCGCCGCAGCGCGCCGAGCAGATCGAGGCCGATCCGGGCCGCCTCGCGCGCGTCGACCGGGCCATGGGTCGCGATCCGCTCCGCGAGCGAACCGCCGTCGATCAACTCCATGACGATGTAAGGGCGTTCGTCCTGCTCGACGACGTCGTGCACGACGATGATGTGCGGGTGACTGAGCCGGGCGACCGCCCGCGCCTCCCGCAGGGTGCGTTCGCGCCGCTGCCGGGACCGCTCCTCCGGGAGGGAGTCGTCGAGGGCCAGTTCCTTGACCGCCACCTGCCGGCCGAGGAGCTCGTCGGTGGCACGCCACACGATGCCCATACCGCCGCGGCCGATCCTGGCCTCCAGCCGGTAACGGCCCGCTATGACACGGACGTTTTCCCCCTCGGTCCCCATGCGCCCCATCATGCCGCACCGGACCCAAACCCTC
The DNA here is from genome assembly GCF_000317595.1 of Streptomyces ipomoeae 91-03. GTDB lineage: Bacteria > Actinomycetota > Actinomycetes > Streptomycetales > Streptomycetaceae > Streptomyces > Streptomyces ipomoeae. The sequence continues at coordinate 50,508 of NZ_AEJC01000406.1, forward strand.
CGGTGCCGCGGCCCCGGCCTGGCCGACAAGCGACGTACGCACGTCCGGCAACCGCCGTGCACACACCGCGCGCGGGCCCCGACGGGCGGCGACGTGAGTCGGCCACGCAGGTGACGGCGCCGTGGGGCACACCACCGGCGGCACCGAGGCGACGCTCCCTGCCGACGGTACGAAGGCGAGGTTCCCCTGCCGGCGACACGAAGGCGACACGCCCCCACCAGCGGCACGAAGCCGACACTCTCCGCCAGCGACACGAAGGCGATGCTCCCCGCCGGCAGCACAAAGCCGAGGCTCCCCCGCAGCGCCATGAAGCCGACACTCCCCCGCCGACGGCACCAAGCCGGCACTCCCCCGCCAACGGGCGGGGACGCGAGGCGGCCGGGCCTTCGTTCGCTGGGCGTCACGCCCGGCGGGCGCAGAGCAGGCGCCCTCGCCGTCAGTTCTGCGGTGGCCGCCAGCTGCGAAGCACCGTCTCGAACTGTTCCCGCGCGGTCTCCCAGTCCTCGACCGGCGAGGACATGTAGATCGTGTACTCGACACCGTCCCGGGCCAGATACGTCTGCTCGATGGCCCGGCGCGGCCCCGGGAACTCGGTGTCCTTGGCCAGCGCGGTCCAGGTGAAGTCCCACAGCGCCCCGGGGCGGTCCCGGTAGATGTTCTCCTCCAGGCTCACCCGCTGGTACCCGGCCAGCCGGTCCCGCACCTGCTCCTCCAGATCGACCTGGTGGTGGTACGGGCTGTCGAAGTCCGGCGACTCGTCCACGGCCACCCGCACGAAGTGCTCCCCGTTGTCGGGCGTGTAGTCGATCTGCGCCCCCTCGACCTGCCGCTTCCACCCCTTGGGCAGAGCGAGGCTGAAACCCTCCGGGTCCTCGACCCGTACCCACCCGTCGGGCACGCCGTCGGTCACCGGTTGCTCTCCGCCGTCCGCCCCCGAGTCACCCGTCGCGTCGGCCGTACCGGCGGTTCGCTCCGCACCGGTCGAGACGGAACTGCTCCCCGCCCGCACCTCGTCCACGTAGTACAACGCGGCGGCGGCCCCACCCCCGACGAGCGCCGCCACCAGCACGACGAGCGCCACCGTACGAACACTCCCGCGCCGCCGGGGAGCAGCGGTGGCGGGCCGGTGAGCCATGACCACCGGCCCCGCCGAGCCGGCCGGCGTCCCGTGCTCGACAGGAACCGTGTGGGCTCCGGGCACGCCGGGGCTCACGACCGAGGCGTGGTGCCCGGACTCGTACGCGCCCGCCCCACGCGCCTCCGCCCCCGACACATCCCGTACGCCCTCACCCCGCGACCCTCGTACGCCCCTGCCCTCACCCCGCGCCTCCCGGACATCCGCGCCCGGCGCACCCCGTACGCCCCGCCCGTCCGTGGCCCCGTCCCATCCCCGCGCGGCCCCATCCGGCCCCGGCCCCGAACCCCCCGCCTGCCGCCCCGTCGGCACGTACGCCTCCGCCTGCCGGGGTCGGCGTCCCTCCGCCGCCTCGGCGAGCATCTGCTCGGCCTCCTCGGCTCCGGGCCGAACGGCGGGGTCCTTGCACAGCAACGCGGTGATGACGGGCCCCAACGGCCCCGCGGCCACCGGCTCGGCGGCCTCCTCGTCCACCACGGCCTGCATGGTGGTGAGCGGTGTGGTGCGCCGGAACGGCGACTTCCCCTCGACCGCCGTGTACAGCGTGGCCCCCAGCGACCACAGGTCGGACGCGGGCCCGGGCTCCTGCCCGCGCACCCGCTCGGGGGCTATGTAGTCGACGGACCCGACTATCTCCCCGGTCCGCGTGATGGTCGTGTCGCCCTCGACCTGGGCGATGCCGAAGTCGGTCAGCATGACCCGGCCGTCCTCGGCGAGCAGCACGTTCCCCGGCTTCACATCGCGGTGCAGTACGCCGGCCCGGTGGGCGGCCCGCAGCGCGCGCAGCACCCACATCCCGATCCGCGCCGCCTCCCGCGGCTCGACACGCCCCCGCTCCCTGACCGCGTCGGCCAGCGAGACGCCCTCGACCAACTCCATGACGATCCACGGCCGGTTGTCGTGCTCCAGCACGTCGTGCACGGTGACGACCGCCGAGTGGTTGATCCGCGCCGCCGCACGAGCCTCCGCCCGGGTACGCCTCAGCAGTACGGTCTGCTCGTTCTCCGAGACGTAGAGTGCCGCCGTCAACTCCTTGACCGCGACCGCCCGGTGCAGCACCACGTCGTGCGCACGCCACACCCTGCCCATGCCACCGCTGCCGATGATGTCGACGAGCCGGTAGCGGTCCGCGAGGAGCAGACCCTGCATCTGATTCACGTTGCCCCGCAATGTTCTTGACAGGGTCAGATTAAGGAGCGGCCCTCACCTCGGGAAACCGGCACGACCGCACAAAGACATCACTGTGACGGCTGTCGCTCCCGCCCTCGCTCCCGCCCTCGCTCCCGTGGGGCTTCCGCAGGGCTTCCTTGGGGCTCTCGTGAGGCTTCTACGCGGCTTTCGCAAGGCTTCTCCGAGGCCTTTCGCGAGGTTTCGCGGCGGCGCGGCGACGCTCAGCCGGTCACCCGATACGTCTTCGACGCCTGCTCGTACAACCGCGTCACCTCGTCCCGCTCGGCCTCCGGCCCGCGCAACTGCACCACGTGGTAACGCCCGTCGACGAGTATCGCGAGATTCCGTACGAAGACGCCGCGCCCCTCGGAGTCCTGCCAGGTGAACTGCCCCTCGGCCATGGTCACTCCGCCGACCTCGATCAACCGCATCCCGCCGGACGTGGCCCAGGTGGAGTCACGGAACGGCTGCAGCTCGCGCTCGTCCTCCCGCTGGTACTTCAGCGGATCGCTGCCGTACGTCTGCGTGCTGTCCCGCCCGGGTACGAGGATCAGCTCGAACTGACCCTGGGAGTAGGCGATCTGACCGCGCCCGTTCTTGGGGCTGCGGTCCCACCCGTTGGCGACGGCGACCTCGAAGCCCGCGGGGTCCTTGCGCAGGGTGAACCCCTGGGCGACATCGGGGTTGCCGGTCTGGGTCTCGGTCGACCCGGACGACTCCGACGGGCTCGCCTCGCCCTCGCCTCCGTCGGGCGTACCGGCGTTCTGGTCGGGCCGGGGCTCACTGCTCGCCTCCGGCGCGGAACTCGGCCGCGCGGCGGTGTCCGTACGGGTGCCCGTGTCGCCGCCGTCGCTGCTCGGTTCGGCCTTCGGCATGAACACCATGGCGTACGTGACCGCCGCGGCCAGCGCGAGCAGGACCAGCAGGAGCAGGTTCCGGCCCAGGCTGCGGGGCCGCGGGGGCTTCTCCGGCCGGGCGCGCCTGTGGCGGGCGTGCGCGCTGGTCGCGGGCAGCCCTGCGCGACGCCTGCGGACGAGTTCGCCCCGGCGCCGTACGATCGGCAGTCGGCTCGCGTTCACGGGCGGTGCCGCGACGACATGCGCACCGGCCTCGGGCTCCGGCGCCGACCGCACGAGGGAGCGCAGCCAGCCGCGCAGCTCCTCGAAGTCCAGCCGTTCGGTGGGATCCTGGCGCAGCAACGACTCCACGACCGGCCGCAGCGGCCCGCACTCCTCCGCGAACGCGGGCGGCTCCGAGCAGACCAGTTCCACCAGCTCGGCGGTGTTCTCCTCCGGGTACGGCGCATGCCCCTGCACCGCGCGGAACAGCAACGCCCCGAGAGCCCACAGATCCGTCGCGGGCCCGATCGGCGCCGCCAACTGCCAGTTCTCATGCACCGGCCCGGCCTGCTCCGGCGCCCACCGCTCCGTCACCGGCCCCACCAACGCCATCCGCGCCTGCCGCGCCCGCTCAGCGGCCAGCGCGGTGGCAGGACCACGCGGAGGAGCACCCGCGGGGACGACACGGTCCCAGGGGGTGGTGTGCGTACCGTGCGGTGGCGTGGGCGTGACTATGTGCCCGTGCGGTGGCGTGGGCGTGACTGCGTGCCCGTGCGCGGGGGTGAGGTGCGTGCCGCCCGGCGGAGTCACGGCGGTGCCGTGTGCCGGGGTCGCCTGTGCGCCGTGGACGTCGCGCGCCGGGGCCGCCTGCGTGGTGTGGGGGCCGTACGCGGGGGGTGTCTGTCCGCCCTGGGTGTCATGCGCCGGAGGCGTCTGTGCGCCTTGGGTGTCGTACGTGCTGTTCGCGTGCTCGTCGTCGAGCGTGAAGGTGACGTCGGCCCGACCACCGGCGCCGCGCACGCCGCCGTACGGGCCACCGCCGTACGGCGAGTTCGAGCTGCCGAGCGCCCGGACGCTGTAGGGGCCGCCGCTGTTCGTACCCGCCGCACCGCCGCCCTGGGCGCCGTCCCCGAGCGAGCCGCCGTTCCGTGTGCTGTAGCCACCCGTGCCGGTGAGGCCCTGGGGGCCGTTGTCAGTGTGGGCACCGATGCCGGAACCGGAGTCATCGGTGGGAGGAAGAGCCGGGTTCCCCGAGATCCCTTGGTTCCCCTGCCCGTTCCCGCCGGGCGCCACCGTCCCGCCGCGCGGCAGCGCGCCATGCCAGGTGTTCGTGGCACCGCCGTTGGTGCGGACGCCGTACGGGTCGGCGATCCGGCCGGGCGGCACGGGACCGGCCCCCGTCCCGGAGGTCGGCTCCCCGGCCCGCCCGGGAGCCGACGGTGCCGTACCGTCCCGATCCGCCCCGGGCGCCGGCCGCTGCTCGGGCAACGCCGTGCCGGGGCCACTCCCTTGGCCGACGTCCACACGAGCCGCGGCCCGGGCTCCGGCCCGATAGGCCGCGATCGCACCCGCCCGCGCCGCCCGGACATCGTCCCCGGCGTCCAGCGCCCGCTGCCCCCCGGACGCGTCCGCGACCGGCGCCGCACTACCGGCCCGCGCCTCTATGGCGGCCCGCCGCGCGGCCTCGGGATCCTCGACTTCACCGCCCACCCCGGGCCTGCCACCACGGCCACCGCCGAACGCACCGCCCCCGGCACCACCCGACAGAGCGCCGCCCGCCAGAGCACCCCCGGCCGAGACACCACCGGCAGCCGATGCCCCACGCCCCACGACACCCCCGGGCGCTCCCGAGCCACCGCCGGGCGCCCCCGAGCCGCCCCGAGGCCCCACGGCGTCCTGAGACACTCCAGGGCCACCGCCCTGCGCGCCCGGATTCCCCGGCTGCCCCGGACTCCCCTCGAAGTCCCGCTCCCGTACCGGCACCGGGTCATACCCACACAACGCCTCTTCCGCGGCCCCGACCGCCAGCCCGGTGAGCATCACCCGGCCGTCGTCGCAGACCAGCACCGTACGAACGGTGATGTTCCGGTGCACCCACCCATGCGCGTGCAGCGCCCACAGCGCGGTGAGCACGTCGGAGGCGACCTCGGCGGCCCGATACGGGGACAGCGGCTGCTCCTCGAGCAGCGTCTCCAGCGTCCGCGCGGGCACCAACTCGCTCACTATCCACAGCGACCCGCCCTCGGTGAACACATCGAAGACCTGGTCGAGCCGGGGATGGTCGGGGATCTGCGCGGCGGCCTGCGCGGCCTCGACGGCCCGCAGTACGGCCGGGTCGGTCGGCCGGCGCGTGGTCCGCGCCGCGCCCCGGCGCGCCCCGCCGTCCCGTGCCACATACCCCTCGGGCAGCCCGTCCGCGCCGAGCACTTCCGCCTCGACGACCTCGGGCAGCGGCACCTGCCGTATCAGGACTTCCTGTCCGCTGTAGGTGTCGAAGGCCCGGGTGTCGGCGAGTTCGTACTCGTCGGACGGCGGCAGCGGCAGGCGATAGCGATCCGCGAGTACTCGTCCCGCGTATTCGTCCACGATGCCCTCCCCCGGCCCCCTGGTTGGTCAATTCCGTTCGCCTTGCGTCCCGTTCCGCTCTGGATGCATACGGTCCGCAGCCATTCACGATACGTGCCGGAGGCAACTCTCATTGAGGGGATGCGACATTCCACCCGCCTCGAAAGCGCTCGAACGCCCTCGATCTTCCCCGGAACACCCGCCCCCGAACTCACCCTCCGGGCACAACTCTCCACGCCGAACTCACATAGAGGGAGCTCACACCGCCTCGCGCCCCCTCACGCCCTTGCAGAGCGCCCCGAGTCGCGGCACGGACTCTCACATGTCCATAACGACATGGGCACCGGCGCACAACGGCCGTCCGCCGACCCCCGACCGCAAGCCGTCCCGGGCGCTCGGACCGCCGCACGGGCGCATGCCGTCGCACAGGCGCATACCACCGCACGCACCGACCGTGGCCTACGCCCCGCGCCCTTCGGCCGCCTACGACTTGGGCTTGAACGTCGTGGTGAACGTCCGCCAGGTGTCCTTGCGCAAGTCACCGCTCCACTCGGACGCCTTGGCGGTGTACATCAACGCGTACCCCTGCCGGGGGTTCACCACGAACCCCCGGTCGATCGACCGGTACTTCGTGCCGCTCTCGACATAGGTGAACTCCCAGTCGGCCGTGTTCCAGCCCCGGTAGTCCACCGCCTCTATTCGGAGCCGCTTGTACTTCGAGCGTGTCATGTACTGCTCTTGGTTCTCCCAGTCCGCGACCGGGTCGTCCTTCGGCGTGGTCGTCCACCCGATGAGCAGCTTCTGCCCGTCGGGCCCGGCGAACCGGGCACCCGCAGCACTCGTCGACTGGTACTTCCACCCCTCGGGCAGCCCGATCGAGAACCCCTGACTGCTCTTGTACGTCTCGGAGGCCGTGACCCCCGACTCCCCGGATCCGTCACCGCTCCCCGACCCGCTCGACGCACCCGACCCGGTGTCCGGCGAACCACTCGCCGTACCGGCGGACGCACTGGCCTCCTGCGTCGTCTGACCGTCCGGGCTGGGAGCGGAGTTCTCGGTCTCGTCCTCGTCCTTGTCGGCCTCGCCGCCGCTCCCGGACTTCACCCCGCTGGAGGCAGCCGCCTTGGTGTCACTGCCCTGGCTGTTGTCCGAGGCACCGTCGTCGCCGCCGTAGGTGAGCGCCAGCACGGTCCCGAGGACGGCCAGCACGACCGCCACCGCGATGACCGTCAAGGTCCGCCGCGACACCACATCGGTGATCGGCGCCCTGGGCACGGGCCGCGGCGGCAGATCCGGCGGCGGCATCTCGGGCCACCCCGCAGTCCGCCCAGCCGAAGTGGAGTTGCCCCCACCGACGTCACCACGCACCCCGGCCCCGGCCGTCGCACCCACCGAGGTGCCCGAGCCCTGCCCCGAGGCGGTTCCGGCCTTCTCGGCCGCCGGGCCGCTCACGGCACCCGCACGCGACGAAGCCCCCACGGACGCGGACCTGGCCGAAACCGCGCTCGAACCCACGGCAGCCGTAGAACCCGCAGCAGCAGCCGAAGCCGTAGAGGTAACCCCCTTGGCGGCACCGGCCCCACCGGACGTACCCCGCGCGGTACCAGCGGGCGCGGCGGCGGCAGCCGCCCCAGCACCGGCGCCGGCCGCATCCCCGGAGCCGCCCTTCCGCATGGACCACCGCGGCGCCCGCGGTCGCTCGCCGCCCTTCTCGCCCCGCTTGGCCGCGCCGCCCCCGGCCCCGCCCGAGGCATCCTTCTTCGAATCCGAAGGCTCCCCCGGAAGCGTCGGCAACGGCACGAGCTGCGTCGCGTCCAGCGGCTGGGCCGCCTTCGGGTCGGGCGCGTGGATCACCGAGTTGAGCATGGCCCGCGCACCGGCGTCGTCGAGCCGCCGCTCGGGGTCCTTGGTGAGCAGCCCGAAGATGACGTCCTTCAGCGGCCCGGCGCGCTTCGGCTCCGGCACCGGCTCGGTCATCACCGCGGTCAGCGTCGCTATGGCCGACCCTTTGTCGTACGGCGGCACGCCCTCGACCGCCGCGTAGAGCAGCCCGCCGAGCGACCACAGGTCGGCCGCGGGACCGGGCTTGTGCCCGCGCGCCCGCTCCGGCGAGATGTAGGAGGGCGCGCCCACGAGCATGCCGGTCGAGGTGATGGAGGGGTCTCCCTCGACCTGTGCGATACCGAAGTCCGTGAGGACGACCCGACCGTCGTGCTTGTCGATCAGCACGTTCGACGGCTTCACATCGCGGTGCAGGATGCCCTCTCGGTGCGCGGCACGCAGCACGTCGAGGATCGCGAGCCCCACCTCGGCGGCCCGCTTCGGTTCGAGCACCCCGTCCTCACGGATGACCTCGGCGAGCGACTTGCCCTCGACGAGCTCCATGACGATCCAGGGCCGGTCGTCCTCGTGAACGACGTCGAAGACCGTCACCGCGGCGTTGTTGCGGATGCGGGCGATCGCCTTGGCCTCCCGCAACGTACGCGTGATCAGCCGCCGCTTCTCGTCCTCGTCGATGCTGGACGGGAACCGCAGCTCCTTGATGGCGACCGTACGGCCCAGCGTCTCGTCCTTGGCCCGCCACACCGTGCCCATGCCGCCGCGACCGAGCACCCCTCCCAGCCGGTACCGCCCGGCGAGGAGACGTGCGTCCGTGTCCTGACGGGATTCCCCAGCCCGCTCCGCCTCCGACATGCGTCCCCTCATACAACCCGCCCTGACAGAGCCTCCATTGTCACCCACCCGCCAACCGCCCCACGCCCAGGCCCCCCTCAACAAGCCACACCACTCCGGAGGACCCCACCCAAATCCCCCCTGGCCGCATGCCGCATGATGTGCCGCGACAAGGAAGGACCCGAGATGCCACCACCCCGAACCCTCAGGGCACGCCTGACCGTGGCCGTCTCCGTGTCCCTCCTGGTCCTGGCCCCCACCGCCTCCCAGGCTCACACCACCCCACGTCCGGACGCCTTCCTCCCCCTCCTGGTCGGCCAAGGCCACGCCCCCGCCGCCGCCCTGCTCATCACCGGCGACTCCACAACTCACTTCGCCCACGCCGAGGCACCCGACAGCCCCGCCCGGGAAGGGAACGCCGGAGCCGACCCCGGCTCGGCCCCCCGGCCCATCCATCTCGCCGACCACTTCCGGGCCGGCAGCATCACGAAAACCTTCATCGCCACGGTCGTCCTGCAACTGGCCGCCGAGCATCGCCTGTCCCTGTCGGACTCCGTGGAGGATCACCTCCCCGGCCTGGTCCGAGCGCACGGCACCGCCATCGACGGCCGCACCGTCACCCTGCGCGCCCTGCTCACCCACACCAGCGGCATCGCCGACTACACCAAGGTCACCAAGGGCACCATCCCCGTTACCCCGCGTCAGGCCCTACGCATCGCGCTCACCCTCCCTCCGACCACCCCCGGCCGCTTCGCCTACTCGAACACCAACTATGTGCTGCTGGGACTCGTCATCCAGCAGGTCACCGGCCACTCGTACGCCACCGAGGCCGAGCGCCGCGTCATCACGCCCCTCCATCTGACGGGCACCTCCTTCCCGGGCGCCCGCACCTCCCTGCCGGACCCGCACGGTCGCGCCTACTCCGCCGACGGCTCCGACGTCACCGACCTCGACCCCCGCGTGGCCGGCGCGGCGGGTGAGCTGGTCACCACACTCACCGACCTGAACCGCTTCTACGCGGCTCTCCTACACGGCACCCTGCTCCCGCCCGCCCAACTGCGCGAGATGCTCAACACCCGCACCGCACACGGCATGTACGGCATGGGCCTCCACCCCGTACGACTCCCGTGCCACACCACGGTGTGGGGCCACGGAGGCCGCATATCCGGCAGCTACGTGCGCACCGCAGCCACCGTCGACGGCCGTCGCGTCCTCACCTTCCGCGTGAACACGGACACGCTGGCAGACCCCGCCCTCGAACCCGCCCTGCTCACAGCCGAGTTCTGCCCCCGCACCTCGTAAAACGCCCCGACCTACAACGGCACGATGTCCGGCGCCCCCAACCGCGCCGCGTCGGCCGTCAGATCGTCCGGCTGCCGCTGCGACTCCCGTTCGGCCTCCACCCTCTTCTCGTAATGCTGGACTTCACGCTCGATCTGGCCCTTGTCCCACCCGAGCACGGGTGCCATCAGTTCCGCGGCCTCCCTCGCACTGCGCGTCCCCCGGTCGAACGTCTCGATCGAGATCCGCGTACGCCGAGTCAGCACATCGTCGAGGTGCCGTGCCCCCTCGTGCGACGCCGCGTACACCACTTCGGCCCGCAGATAGTCGTCGGCGGCCTGCAGGGGCTCCCCCATCGAGGGGTCGGCGGCGATGAGGTCGAGCACCTCCTCGGTGGCGGACCCGTACCGGTTCAGCAGATGCTCCACGCGCACCACATGGAGCCCGGTGCCCGCCGCGATCCGCGCCCGCGCGTTCCACAGCGCCCGATACCCCTCCGCCCCGAGCAGCGGTACGTCCTCGGTGACGCACTCGGCGACCCGCTGATCCAGCCCGTGAACCGCCGCGTCCACCGCGTCCTTGGCCATGACCCGGTAGGTCGTGTACTTGCCGCCGGCCACGACCACGAGCCCCGGCACCGGATGGGCGACGATGTGCTCGCGCGACAGCTTGCTGGTGGCCTCCGACTCCCCGGCGAGCAACGGCCGGAGCCCCGCGTACACCCCTTGCACGTCGTCCCTGGTCAGTGGCACCGCCAGGACCGAGTTCACACGGTCCAGCAGATAGTCGATGTCGGCGCTGGACGCCGCCGGATGGGCCTTGTCCAGGTCCCAGTCGGTGTCCGTGGTGCCGACGATCCAGTGCCGCCCCCAGGGGATCACGAACAGCACGGACTTCTCGGTGCGCAGGATCAGCCCGGTCGTGGAGTGGATCCGGTCCTTGGGCACGACCAGATGGATGCCTTTGGAGGCCCGTACGTGAAACTGCCCGCGCTCGCCGACCATCGCCTGGGTGTCGTCGGTCCACACCCCGGTGGCGTTCACTATCTGCCGCGCGCGGACCTCGTACTCGCCGCCCGCCTCGACGTCCTGCACCTTGGCACCGACAACCCGCTCACCCTCCCGCAGGAAACCCGTCACACGCGCACGGTTGGCGACCTTCGCCCCGTACGACGCCGCCGTACGCACCAGGGTCGCCACATAACGCGCGTCGTCCATCTGGGCGTCGTAGTACTGCAACGCCCCGACCAACGCGTCCTTCTTCAGGCAGGGCGCGACCCGCAGCGCGTGCCGACGCGTCAGATGACGGTGCAGGGGCAGCCCCCGGCCGTGCCCGCGCGCCATCGACATCCCGTCGTACAACGCGACGCCCGAGCCCGCGTACCACCGCTCCCAGCCCTGGTGCTGCAACGGGTAGAGGAACGGCACCGGCTTCACCAGGTGGGGCGCCAGCCGCTCCAGCAGCAGCCCGCGCTCCTTCAACGCCTCCCGCACGAGGGCGAAGTCGAGCATCTCCAGATAGCGCAGGCCGCCGTGGATCAGTTTGCTGGAACGGCTGGAGGTGCCCGACGCCCAGTCACGTGCCTCGACCAGGCCCGTGGACAGGCCGCGTGTCACGGCGTCCAGGGCCGTGCCCGCACCGACCACGCCACCACCCACGACCAGCACATCCAGCTCGCGCTCAGCCATACCCGCCAGTGACTCGGCGCGCTGCGCCGGTCCCAGTGCCGCTGTCCTCACCGCTGCCTCCCGCTGTTTGTCGCGCTGGCCTCACCCGTCAGGCAAGACTCGGCTCACATCCCCCATGCCCAGAATTCTGACCGGCTTGCCCGACTTCGGCCACCACCAGCCCCCAGCCTGTGGATAACTCCGCGGGACGCGCGAAGAAAAACAGCCCTCCAATCCCGCATATCGGTCATATTTACTCCTAGTCTGACATTGCGCTCGCTCATCCAGTCCACCGGGCTTGCGCGCCTGTCCCGCTTCGGTTACTGGGAAGGACGGCCCACGCCATGCCCGCAGATCTCGCCGTCATCGGACTCGGCCAACTGGGCCTGCCGCTGGCCCAGGCCGCCGTCGCCGTCGGCATCCCCACGCTCGGCTACCGCACCGGCCCCGAGGGCGGCTCCCTCACCCCCGCCGAACTGCGCCGTATGCTCGCCCGCGGTTTCAAGCCCACCACCGACTCCGCCGAACTCGGCCGCGTCCGTACGGCCGTCATCTGCGCCCCCACCCCGTGCGGCGCGGACGGCGCACCCGACCTCACCCTGGTCGAGGAAGCCGCCCGCACCCTGGCCGCCCGCCTGCGCCCGCACACCACCGTCATCCTGGAGTCCCCCGTCCACCCGGGCACGACCGAGGACTTCCTCCGTCCACTCCTCGAAGACGGCTCAGGACTGCGCGCCGGCCGCGACTTCCACCTCGCGTACTCCCCCACCCGCGTCGACCCGGGCAACCGCGACTTCGGCCCCGCCAACACCCCCAAGGTGATCGGCGGCCTCACCCCCGCCTGCACCGAGTCGGCCGCCGCCTTCTACGGCCGTCTCACCGACAAGGTGGTACGCGCGCGTGGACCACGCGAAGCGGAGACGGTGCAGGTCCTGGAGACCAACTACCGGCATGTCAACATCGCCCTGGTCAACGAGATGGCCGTCCTCTGCCACGACCTGGGCGTCGACCTGTGGGACGTCATCCGCTGCGCCGAGACCAAGCCGTTCGGCTTCCAGGCCTTCCGCCCGGGCCCCGGTGTCGGCGGCCACGCCCTCCCCCAGGACCTGACCGGCCACTCGCCCCGCTCGCTGCGCATGGTCGAACTGGCCCAACGGGTCAACAGCCGCATGCCCCAGTACGTCGTCCAGCGCGCCGCCGCCCTCCTCAACGAGCACGGCAAGTCCGCCCGAGGGGCCCGCGTCCTCCTCCTCGGCGTCACCTACAAGCCCGATGTCGCCGACCAACAGGGCACCCCCGCCCACGAGATCGCCGTACGTCTCCTCGAACTGGGCGCCCACGTCAGCTACCACGACCCCCACGTCCCCACCTGGAGCGTCCTCGACCGTCCCGTCCCCCGAGCGGACTCCCTCTACGAGGCCACCGCCGACGCCGACCTGACGATCCTGCTCCAGCAGCATCGGACGTACGACCTGCAGGGGCTGTCGGTGAAGGCCCAGCTCCTGCTGGACACGCGGGGGGCCACGCCCACGGGGGCGGCGCACAGGTTGTGAAAGGGGCGCACGAGACAGCCCTGGCCTCCGGGGTTGGTGGCAGACGGCGGCCCTCGCCGGTACCGTACGAAGACAAGTGGAGCCCGCCGCAGTTGGGCCTGCGACGAGCTCCGGGAAGATTCACGGAGCGTCCGCCCCTAGGTTCTGTGGGGGCGGCCGCTCACATCCAAAAGGTGGAGCCCACCGCAGTGGCTTGCGGCAGGCTCCTGAAAAGTGAACGGAGTGTCCGCCCCTAGCCTGTATGGGGGCGGCCGCTCACCTTCCGCAACAAAGAGGTGGAGCCCGCCGC
>NZ_AEJC01000407.1 GCF_000317595.1 Streptomyces ipomoeae 91-03
GGCCCTCAAGAAGTCGTACAAAGCGCCGGTCTTCTTCAACAACAACATCCACGGCAACGAGTGGGAGGGCACGGACGCGGCCATGAAGCTCATCGAACGCCTCGCGACCGCGACCGACGCGAGGACGAAGGACCTCCTCGCCCACAACCGCCTGTACTTCAACATCACCGCCAACCCGGACGGCCGTATCGCGGGGACCCGCGCGAACGCGGGCGGATTCGACCTGAACCGGGACTTCGTCACCGCCTCCCAGCCCGAGACGCGGGCGATGCGGCAGATCTCCATCGACAAACAGCCGGTCGTCATGCTCGACCTGCACGGGTACGTCAACGGCACCCTCATCGAGCCGACCACTCCCCCGCACGGCGAGACTGCGCCACCATCTCCCCACATTCCAAGAGATCTACGTCACAAGCCCCACCCCGGTCTCCTACAGGCGTGATCAATCCGCAACCAATTCCGGGCTTGACCGAGACCCATCAATGGAGTGCGGGAATACGCTCGGGCTCATGGCCGACTCCACAGCATCCGCCCCCAAGGGATCCGACACCGAGGAACCCGACTCCGGGGGAGCCCCGTCCGCGGCAGCCACGACGCCGGCGTCCGATCGCCCCGTGTATGTCATCGGCGGCGGGCCGGGCGGGCTCGCCGCCGCGTACGCGTTGCGGGCGCGGGGTGTGCGGGCGGTGGTGTTGGAGAGGGCGGACCGGGTCGGGGCGTCGTGGCGGCGGCACTACGACCGGCTGCACCTGCACACGACCCGGCGGCTGTCGGCGCTGCCCGGTCTGCCCATGCCGCGCCGGTTCGGCCGGTGGGTGTCACGGGACAACGTGGTCCGGTACCTGGAGAAGTACGCCGAGGTGCACGAACTGGAGATCGTGACCGGTGTCGAGGTCTCCCGTATCGAACGGTCGCCCGACGGCACCGGCTGGCTGCTGCACGCCACCGGCGGCCGTGAACTCACCGGCGGCGCGGTCGTCGTCGCCACCGGCCACAACCACACGCCCCGCGTTCCCGACTGGCCCGGCCGGGACACGTACACCGGCGAACTGGTCCACGCCGCCGAGTACCGCAACGCCGAGCCCTACGCCGGCCGCGACGTCCTGGTCGTCGGCGTCGGCAACACCGGCGCCGAGATCGCCGTCGACCTCGTCGAGGGCGGGGCGGCACGCGTCCGGCTGTCCGTGCGCACCGCCCCGCACATCGTCCGGCGCTCCACCGCCGGGTGGGCCGCCCAGTACACCGGCATCCTCGTACGGCACCTCCCGGTGGCCCTGGTGGACCGGCTCGCCCGGCCCATGGCCAAGCTCGCCGTGCCGGACCTCTCCGCGCACGGGCTGCCCCGGCCCGACACGGGCCTCTACTCCCGAGTGAACGAGGGGTCCATCCCGGTGCAGGACGTCGGCCTCATCGACGCCGTGCGGAAGGGGCGGGTGGATGTCGTGGCCGCCGTCGAGGGGTTCGAGGACGGCAAGGTCGTCCTCGCCGACGGCAGCCGCGTCGAACCCGACGCCGTGATCGCCGCCACCGGCTACCGGCGCGCCCTGGAAGGGCTCGTCGGACACCTCGACGTCCTGGACGGGCGGGGCAGACCGGTCGTCCACGGCCCCCGCTCCCCCAAGAACGCCCCCGGCCTCTACTTCACCGGCTTCACCAACCCCATCAGCGGCATGTTCCGCGAACTCGCCCTCGACGCCGAGAAGATCGCCAAGGCCATCGCCCGCAGGGGTGGGGTCACCACGCGCGACGCGGTCACCGTGGAGGGCCGCGCCACACGCTGAGAGACCCGGGGCGCCTCGATCAGCCGCACCTTGGCCGCCGGGTTCCCGGTGCCGAGGTTGCCGAACCAGGCGGAGCCTTTGTTCTTGAAGGTTTTTGAAGGTCCTTGAAGGTCGTGAATGGTCGGCTCGCCTATTCCATCGCGTCCGAACGCTCAGCCAGACCACGGAGCTCCGGTGAAGCCGACCGACCCGCCATGAGCATCAGCTCACGGATCGCACCGCGAGCCGCGACATGACTCCGGATCATGTCGGGCGCGATCGCCTCGGCTCTCAGCAGATGCGCGAGCGCGTCTCCGAACTGCCGCCGCTGCACATGCGCCCGGCCGACATCCATCAGGAGCCTGGCCTGCCGTTCGGCGGACAAGCCGGTTGCATCCAAGCCCTCGGCGATGTCCAGTGCTTCTCCGGCGTCCCCCAGATCGACCGCGGTGGCGACCGCCTGAACCTCTACGTTTGTGGGGCCGAACTCCAGATTGAAGTCATTGCGCTCGGCTCCGATACGGGCGGCCACCGCCCGGGCCTTGTCGATCTGCTCGCGGGCAACCGAGCGTTCGCCGGCGCGCGCGTGTACCAGTGCGAGGACAAGATGGAGCGAACCGACGACCGAGAGTTCCTCAGGAGGGGTCGATTCGGCTTCGGCATGTCTGGCGAGAGTGTTGAGCGCTGCGGCAGCCGCGTGTTCGGCCTGGTCCAGGCGCTGGAGTCGTACGAACGCGTGGACCAACCGGAAGACGCCAACGAAAACCCCGAGGCGGTCACCGGCGAGTTCGGCTGAACGGATCGCCCGGTCCGCCGCCAGCGCCTGATAAGCGCGGGCCAGCAGCTGGTACATCTCAGGCCGGACGTCGTCGGGGGCTGTCCGAGCAGCGCGTTCCAGCCGTGGCAGCAAAGCCCCCAACGTCCGGCTCAGGTCGGCGAATCGGTCGCCATGGGTGAGTTCCCAGGCCCGTTCCACCTCCTCCCGCAGTTCGGCGACCGCGCCGGTCCGGAAATCCTCACGAGGCTCAAGGACGACGTCGAGTGCCGGATGGCCCGAGATCACCAGTCGTGCCTGGTCCAGATCGTTCGGCGCGGTGTCATCCGCGACTCCGGCTGCGGCGCCGACTGCCTCGGGCGCCTCTGGCTGGAGGACATGCAGGGGGACACCGAGACCATCGGCGAGCAGCCGTAGTACATCCAGGCGGTTCACCGGCTGGATGCCTCGTTCGACCTGCGACACCCAACTCGCCGTCCGCCCGATCGCTGCGGCCAGCTCGTTCTGAGTGAGGTCGCGCTGTCTGCGCAGCTCGGCCACTCGTACGCCGAAGGCCCGGCGCCCCTCCGAGGTCACGGCCGCCCCGCCACCTTCCCGGCCACCGCGTTGAGGAACGTCACTTCAACACCGGCCAGATACTGCTCCCGCTCGGCGAGAAACCGCTTGGTGTGCGGCTGCGCCTCATGCGCTTCGAACGCGGCGCGGTCCTCGTACAGCTCATAGAAGACACGAACAAGCGGCTGGTCGTCGGGAACGTGAGTGACGTACACCAGCGTGCCTGGCTCCTGGCCCTTGATCCCTTTCAAGGTGTCAGCACACAGCTCATCAAAGGCAGATGCCGCAGCTTCGTCGCGCATCGTGAAACGCACCACCAGCCCGAAACCCTCGCTCATGAGCACTCCCTCCAGTCCCTCCGAGTCTGGCAGGTGTGAGATCCGACTGCGAGTCACAGATTTCCTTCACTCACAGATTTTCTGCGAGTATGCTGTCATCGCACCGCTACTAACCGTGACCTGTCCAACGTCGCACGGAAATTGGCCTGCCTTTCCGCTCGGCAGGTCGACACCCGGCGAGACATGGCAAACCCCCGCAACCGCACTGCGAGCGGTCCGGGGGCACGGCCCACCTGAAGGAAGCAGGTAGACATGGCGCACTGTATCGCCCTTTTCTACGTGGCTCTCTGCACGATGCTCATGAGACTGCTGCTGCCCCCGCTCGGTCGACGCCGTACGGCCCGTCGCTCAGGGGGCACCCCAGCCCATTCGCTCGCTACGACAACGTGTACAGAAACACCCGCCCTCACCCACCCACACCCACTCCACGGCGAGGACTCCCCACTCGTACGCCCCTACCTACTCACTCTGGCCGAACACCAACAGCAGCGGCGGCGCTACCAAGCACTCCGGCTTGCCGAACACGGCATCAACGCAGACCCTGACCGGATCCAAGGTGCGGCGGTGGCCGCATGATGGACCCCGCGAACGACACAAGCAGTCCGACCCGCGCAACCCGGCTTCTCCCCTGGTCCAGCCCCGGAGGTAAGCCCTGCTACCTCCTCACCGACGAGAACGGGGGTGGTTACGTCTCCCGACTCGCTGACGACATCGAGTCCGTTCAGCTCGGCATGGGCAACGAACTGCTGGGGCACGCCCGGGAGCTGATCGACGACCCGAAGACGGGTGCTGTGGAACTCCGCTATCTCTCCGCCCGATTGACCGAATCCCTGCGGGACGTCCTCCGCGTCGCCGAAAGCCGCGGCGCACGGCTGCCGCTCCCCGAAAAGGGCGGAGAGTCGGCATGCACGAACTGATCGCAAGCCCGTTCCTCGACGAGCACCTCGTCCTACGCCCCGGCCACGACACCGGAGTACAGATCCCGCCGCCCCTTACCTCCAACTGAGTTGACCAGTCGTCCGGCGCCGCCCCGAGGCGCCGGACGACCGCGACTACTACCTGGCCTGGGGCCCGAGGACACACCGTCGAAGAACTCGTGACGGTGCTCGGCGTTCGGTGGCGGGTGGAGGAAGCGCTCCGTCCTCAGCCGCCTCACGACGAGCGCATCACCCACGCCCTGCACTGGTCCGCCTGGCGCCGCTGCTCCCCTCGCCCGCGCCTGGCACCGAGCCCGCAATGCCGCCACTCAGCCAGACCGCACCTACAACACCCTCAAGCATCTACAGCTGAAGGCTCAGGGAAGGGCCGGAAAGGTACCGACTGGCCCGAATAGATTCCGCCCTCCCCTGACGAATAATCGACTTGCGCTGGGCGACGATCCGTTAACTCCGCGACATTTCCATACAAGCCCGAGTTGATCCCCAGTGCCCCTGAAAATCGTTTTCCCAGGTCGAGTTGGCCACCGTTCAGTGGGTCGACTGGTAAAACCACCGGCGCCCTCATGGTGAGATAGGCCACGTTCCACCCGTCGAGCGCGAGGCCAATCACTGCATGGAATCAACGAAATCCCAGGTCACAAAGACAACTGAAATCTCTACCGAACCCAGAGCGATTCAGACGAAGGTCAAAATGGACTTGCTCGGGGGGCGGGTGTTCGCTTGACTGCCGTGCGCATTGATCTTGCTTCCGCGCAAGATCGCTCTACCCAAATGGGGGGTCACGCATGAAGAAGCGAATCGCGGTTGCGGCTCTGACCAGCCTGCTCGTCCTATCCGGGACGAACGCGTACGCTTTCGGCACGAAGAGCACCAAACTGGACAACGGCACGCTGTACATCCACGGTGACGATGGCTGTGCTGTCAGCGGCAATTGCTCCATATACTACTCCGCCACGGAGTACAAGAAGACCGGCGGCAGCAAGGTGACCATTCAGCTCGCCATGGTCACCAAGAACTCCATCTTCAAGGACTCTCAGAAGACCGCAGTCGCCGGCTCTGTCATCAAGCACAGTTGGGGCGGCAAGAAGAAGTCGGACACCGGTAGCTGCACCATCACCGGCTACATGGTGGCCAGCACGGGTAAGTACTACACTCCGCCCCTCAGCGTCTGCTGACCTATGCGATAGCCGTCGGGGCGCTGCTTGAGCGCCCCGACGCCGACTCTGAGGCTCCTCTGTGATCGAAGCATCCATCTCCGCCGTTCCAGGGCTTGTTGTCACGTTCCAGGTTCTCGGCACGTTGTTC
>NZ_AEJC01000408.1 GCF_000317595.1 Streptomyces ipomoeae 91-03
GCCCCTGGTGACCGGGGTGCTGCTGCTGTACTTCGGCGGCTATGTGCTGTGGGCGGGTGTCCGACTGCTCCCCGTACCGGCCGCGGCCGGCGCCCGGGTCCCGTCGACCGCGCCGGTGCTCCGGACGGTCGGCTGGGGCGACCGCCCGGAGCTGTCCCGGGCCTGCCGCCTGTCCATGGGCATCGGCATGTTCGCCATGCTGCTCACGGTCTGAACAACGGGGCCGCCGTGCGAGGCCGTCGGCGGATCGGCGTCACCGTACGAGACCGTCGGCCGAGCATCGCGCCGCACCCGCACCGCCGTTCGAGGCCGCCGGTCGAGCGCCGCGCCGGATCGGGCCCTCTGTGGAGGACCGCCACAAACCGCCGTGCGAAACCGTGGTCTGCGTCACTTCGGTGTCTCGGGCCGTGTCGCCGTGGCCCGCCGCGCTCATAGGCTTCGACCCATGATGGTCCCCGCGGCGTTGTTGCTGCTCGGCGCCCTGACCGCCGTCGTCGCGCCGCGGCTGCTTGCCCGGGCCGACTGGCCGGACCGTGAACCGGTGGTCGCCCTGTGGATGTGGCAGTGCGTGGTGGCGGCCGTACTGCTGTGCTGTGTGCTGTCGATGACGCTGAGCGCGGCAGGCGCCTGGACGGTGGTGCGCGGGCATGTGTTCGCGCCCGCGCCGCGTGCGGTCGTCGAGGCGTACGCGCTGGGCACGGGCGGCGCTTGGGCGGCGGCCATCGCGGTGGCGCTCGCGTGCGGGGGCCTGTGGACCGGGGCGATGCTGGTCCGTGAGATCGTCCGGACCCGGCGGCGCCATGCGCGACGCCGGGCCGAACTGCTGCTGCGCGCCCCGTTGTTGCCCGGTGAGGAGCCGGGTGCCGACCGGCTCGTGGTGGTGGAGGGGGAGCGTCCTGACGCCTGGTGGCTGCCGGGGGCGGCGCCCCGGCTGGTCATCACCACGGCCGCGTTGCGGCGGCTGAAGGGGCGGCAGGTGGACGCGGTGGTCGCGCATGAGCAGGGGCATGCGCGGGCGCGCCACGACTGGCTGCTGTACTGCTCGGCGGCGCTGGCGGGCGGCTTCCCGCGGGTGCCGGTGTTCGCCGCGTTCCGCGACGAGATGCACCGTCTGGTCGAACTGGCCGCCGACGACATGGCCTCCCGCCGCCACGGCCGCCTCACCACCGCCCTCGCGCTCGTGGGGCTCAACGAGGACCGCGGTGTGTTCGGGCCCTGCCCGACCCCGGAGGACCATGTGCCGCAACGTGTCCACCGGCTCCTCGCTCCCCCGGACCGGCTCTCGCCGGCGCACCGGCTGCGGCTGACCGCGTGCGCGGCCCTGGTGCCCGTGGTGCCGGTGTTGGTGACATTCGTCCCGGGATTGCGGGCACTCGGATAGTCGAGACCTGGCAATGAAGCGACAAAGAACAGGTCAAGAACAACGGTTGGCGCCCGGGGTTTTCTCCGGTCGCAGCGCGTGACGGTCGTCTCACGCCCCGGCGTTGGCCTGAGGCCCCACGAGTCGGCGAGTATCGCTGTATGCACTCCCCCACCATCGACGCGCCGCCCCACCGGCCGACGACCAACCGCACCGCACGCGCCGCCGCGGCCCTCACGGTGCCCTGTGTCCTGCTGCTCGCCCTGGTCTCGCTCTCCTGGCGGCCGCTGATGTCGCTGGACAAGAGCGTCGCGAACACCACACACGGTTGGGCCGTCGACGAACCGGGGACCACGCACGCGTTCCGCATCCTCACGGACTGGGTCTGGGACCCGGTGACGATGCGCCTCCTGGCCGCGGCCATGGTGATCTGGCTGATCTGGCGCCACAGAGAATGGTGGACGGCCACATGGTTGGCGGTGACCTGCGCGATCGGCACCGTCGTACAGCAGGTGATGAAGGCCGCCGTCGGCCGGGAGCGGCCCGTGTGGTCCGACCCCGTCGACTCCGCCCACTATGCCGCGTTCCCCTCGGGTCACGCCATGACGGCCACGGTGGTGTGCGGTCTGCTGCTCTGGCTGCTTCATCGGTACGGCGCCGGACGCGTCCTTCTGCGCTGGGCGCTCTGGGGGGCGGTGGTCTCCGTGGTCGGGGTGGGCCTGAGCCGGATCTGGCTGGGGGTGCACTGGGCGTCGGACGTGGCGGGCGGCTGGCTGCTGGGCGCGCTGACGGTCGTGCTGGCGATGCTGGCGCACGAGAAGTGGCACGTCCCCGCGAGAAACGGTATGACGCGGCGCGTACTTGACCCGGAGCGGAGGGGGCACGAAGGATCGCCGACATGACGATCAAAGGCGTGTTGTTCGACTTCTCCGGCACCCTCTTTCGCGTCGAGTCCACGGAGTCCTGGCTGCGCGCGGTGCTGGCGGACACCGGGGTCGCCCTGCCCGAACCGGAGTTGATCCGGACCGCCGAGGCGCTGGAGCGGGCGGGCGCGCTGGCGGGCGGCGCGGCGCCGGCGGAGCCGCCGACCGGGGAGCTGGGTGAGCTGTGGGCGGTCCGGGACCGGAGCGCCGAGCAGCACCGGGCCGCGTACACGGGCCTCTCCCGCCGCGTCGACCTCCCCGATCCCGCGCTCCACGACGCGCTGTACGACCGCCAGATGACGCCGCCCGCCTGGCACCCGTACCCCGACGCGGCCGAAGTCCTCGCCGCGCTGCGGGAGCGCGGGGTGGCCATCGGCGTCGTCAGCAACATCGGCTGGGATCTGCGGCCGGTGTTCCGCGCCCACGGCCTGGACCCGTATGTGGGCACGTACGTCCTGTCGTACGAGCACGGCGTCCAGAAGCCGGACCCGCGACTGTTCGCCCTGGCCTGCGAGGCGCTCGGCGTGGACGCGCGGGACGCGTTGATGGTCGGCGACGACCGGCGCGCCGACGGGGGTGCGGCGGCACTGGGCTGCGGCGTGCACTTCGTGGACCACCTGCCGGTGGCTCAGCGGCCGGACGGGCTGCGGCCGGTGCTGGATCTGCTGGGCTGAGAGACCGCCGACCGGGCACCCGGTCGCTCGCCTCCCCACGGCGAGTCGGCTGTTCGGCTCTTCGACACTTCGGCTCTTCAGCCGCTCGACTCTGCAACTCTTCGACTGTTCGCCACCGCTGGACGTCCGTCCCGGACCGTCCCCCGTGCGGCCCGGGACGAACAACGGCCGGGAAGGACCACGCAGGGTCGCCGCCCGGGAGCGCTGAGTATAGTTGGCTGGCAGCCAGTCAACGCAGGAGTTACAGAATGTCCCCGCGCAGCGCCTCGGTCAATGAAGCGTTGCGGCGGCGTTCTCGGGAGCGACTGCTGCAGGCGGCCGTCGAGTTGGTGGACGAGCGGGGCTACGAGGCCACGACGCTCGGGGACATCGCGGACCGCGCCGGATCGGCGCGCGGGCTGGTGTCGTACTACTTCCCGGGCAAGCGCCAGTTGCTCCAGTCGGCGGTGCACCGGCTGATGCACCGGACGCTGGAGGAGGCGCTGGAGCGAGAGCCGCGCACCGGGGACGGGCGGGAGCGGATGGCACGGGCCATCGACGCGTTCCTCCGACTGGCCCGGGACCGGCCGGTGTTGATGCGCCAGCACATGGCCGGGCTGCTCCAGGCTCCCCGGGACCATGTGCGGTGCCCGGAACAGCGGCGGCTGCGCGATCTGCTGCGGGACACGGTCGCCCGGCACGGTTCCACCGACCCGGAAGCCGACTACCCACTGCTGCGGGCCCTGTTGATGGGCGCCGTGTACGCGATGGTGCTGCCGAACGAACCGCTGCCGATCACCACGCTGCGGGCCGAGCTGTTCCGCCGCTACGGACTGGACTGGGAGTCGGGTGTCCCGCCGGCCCCCGAAGGGCCCGGCGGGACGTACGACAGGGATCTTTCGCGGTACTTCGCTATCTGAGCGGGCTCGTACTCGACCCCGCCTCGCTACCAGCCGAAGCCGAAGTAGTCCGGCTGGGTCTGCACATTGAGCTCGCGCAGGTGGACCTACTTGGCGGGGTCCGTGCGACGATCGTCGATCTTCAGGACGTCGAAGCCCTTCGCGATGTCGTTCGAGTAGATGTAGCCGTTGTAGTAGTACGCGGACCAGGAGCCGGCGACCGTGAGGGTGTCGGTGGTCAGCGGACCGCGCTCGAAGTAGGCGATCTCCTTGGGCTTCGACGAGTCGGTGAAGTCCCAGACGGAGACGCCGCCCTGGTACCAGGCCTGGACCATGATGTCCTTGCCCTTGACCGGGATCAGCGAGCCGTTGTGGGCGACGCAGTTCTCGGTGTCGGCCTGGTGACGCGGGATCTTGAAGTAGCTCTTGAAGACGAGCTTGCGGTTGTCGCCCTTGCCGACGATGTCGTAGATGCCGTCGGCGCCGCGGTTCGGCCCGGTGGCCTCGTTGCAGGTGGCGCCGACGCCGCCGCCCAACTCGTCGGTGAAGACCACCTTGTTCGCCTTCTGGTTGAAGGTGGCCGAGTGCCAGAACGCGAAGTTCACATTGTCCTGGACCTGGTCGATGATCTTCGGGTTCTCCGGGTCCTTGATGGAGAACAGGATGCCGTCACCCATGCAGGCACCGGCGGCGAGGTCCTTCGACGGCAGCACCGTGATGTCGTGGCAGCCGGTGGTCTTGGAGACACCGGGGTTCGTGGGCGAACCCGGGTTGCCGCCGCCGTCCGCCCCCTCACCGGGGAAGAGCACCGGGAAGCCCACCACGGCCGCCTTCTCCGGGGACTTGCGCGGCACCTTGATGACCGAGATGCCGTCGTGCGGCGGCTGGCAGTCGGGGAACGAGGCGCTCGGCGAGTACGAGGAGACGTAGATGTAGACGTTCTTGCGCTCGGGCACCAGCGTGTGGGTGTGCGAGCCGCAGGCGGTCTCGACGGCGGCGACGTACTTCGGGTTCCGCTTGTCGCTGATGTCGAAGATCTTCATGCCCTCCCACGACGACTTCTCGGTCGCGGGCTGCGTGGTGCTGTTGCAGGAGCTGTCGCTGCGCGAGGAGTCGGTGGACAGGAAGAGCAGGTCACCGGAGACGGAGATGTCGTTCTGCGAGCCCGGGCAGAGCACCTGGGCCACCGTCTTGGGCGCCTTCGGGTTGCTGATGTCGAAGATGCGGAAGCCGTCGTAGTTGCCGGCGTAGGCGTACTTGCCCTGGAAGGCGAGGTCCGAATTGGTGCCCGGCAGCGCCTCCTTGGGGATGTTCGTCACGTGCTGGATGTTGGCCGAGTGGACGACCTCGTCCTGGGCGGGTATCTCACCGGCGGCTATCGCCGCACGCGCCTCGGCCGCGTCGCGCTTGGAGACCTCCTTCCGCGTGCCGGGTGAGTCCCCGGGGTCGGGGATCGCGGCCGCCGGTCCGGCCGTGAGTAACGCGGCCAGGAGTCCGGCCGCGGTCGCGGCTACGCCCAGACGTCTCCGGCGCGTCCGAAGGTTGTTCAACAGGGTCACTGTGTCCTCCCGTGTAGCCGTTCGCGGTCGAACGGTTCAGGCACCTCCGAAGTATCGTCTTCATCATGCACAGATCAACAGACGGCAATGCATTTGTAACGAACAAATTTGATCACCGATGTGCGAAAGCGTGTTAGGAACTTTCGTCAACACTCACGAGGTGTACGCCCGTTCCTGTGCCCCAGGAGGTCACTGTGCTCGTCCGCCGCACATTCCGCTCATCGCTGGTCACAGCCTCGCTGACGACCGCTCTGCTGCTGCTCACGGGCTGCGACTCGGGGTCGGAAACGGTCCCTGACGGAGATTCCGCCAAATCCGGCGGACCCGCGGTGATAGCCCCCGGCAAACCCGGTGAGGCGGCCCGCACCCTGTCTCCGGAAGAGGCCGAGAAACAACGTGCCGAGGACGACTCGCCGAACTCGGCGGACTTCGACTACGCCCGCATGATGATCGTGCACCACACCCAGGCCGTCGACATGACCGAACTCGCCCCGAAGCGCGCCGAGTCCAGCGGTGTGAAGCGGCTCGCCGAGCGCATCGCGGCGGCCCAGCAGCCGGAGATCGAGTCCATGGAGGCCTGGTTGAAGGCCAATGACGGCGAGAACAAGGGCACTTCGCACGACCACGAGGAGATGCCCGGCATGGCGAGCCCGGCCCAGCTGAAGGAACTCGGCACCCTCAAGGGCAAGGCGTTCGACGAACTCTTCCTGAAGCTGATGATCACCCACCACGAGGGGGCGATCACCATGGCCACGGACGTGAAGGCGCAGGGCAACAACATCGCGATCGAGGAGATGGCCGACGACGTGATCGCCCAGCAGACGACCGAGATCAGCCGGATGCGCGATCTCGCGAAGTAACCGTCACGCCGTCGTCGATCCCCAGCTCAGCGCCGGGCGTGGCGGGGCGTCAGCAGTCCCTCGTCCCGCGCCCCGGCGATCAGTCGGAGCGACTTGCGGCGGCTGTGCCCGGTCGCCCACATCACCGCGAGCACCGGGTCATAGCCCGCCCACTGTGCCGCGAGGTACTCCTCGGCCACCAGCCGCCGCCCCTCCACCCCACGCGGCCACGCCGGCCTGGCCCGGCGCCCGGACCCGTACGGGGACTCGTGCGCCGGCTCCTCGACCGGCTCCGGTTCGGCGCCGCACGCCTCGATGAGCGGGCCCTCGATCCAGTCGGCCAGCTCCGCCAGATCGTCCAGCGACATCGGCGGCTGGGCCCGTACGTCCTCCAGGGACAGCCGCCCCTTGGCCACCACCGCGAGCACCTCGACGCATGCCCCGTCCGGAAAGGTCAGCCGGGCGTTGAACCAGGCCGTGGACCCGCCGTGCTCCTGCACTTCCCACGCGGGCCGCACGGAGACGACACCGTCCCGCCACTGGCGATCAGAAAGATCAAGAAAGGATGCTTCTAGCACATACGCAACGTAAGCGAATGATCACATTCGCTCCGCACAGCCACGCATACCCGGAGCGCGCACGGCACCCCGACGGCGCAGCAGCCGCCCTGCCTGCCTTCCGGAGCCTGTGCCGCGCACGCCCGCGCCTGGGGGCCGCTCACCTGGACGCGCCGGAGAGTGTCCTTTCCCTCCCCCGGCAGGCGCCCCGGTGCCATCCTTGAGGCATCAGCGATCTCCTCGCGTAAGGAGTTCCGCCGTGCTGAGGGTCGCCGTCGTAGGTTCGGGCCCGAGCGGCTGCTACACCGCTCAGAGCCTCGTCCAACAGGATCCCGGGGTACGCGTCGACGTACTGGACCGGCTGCCGTGCCCGTACGGCCTGGTGCGGTACGGGGTGGCGCCGGACCACGAGAAGATCAAATCGCTGCAGAACACTCTGCGTGCCGTCCTCGAACACGACCGGGTGCGGTTCCTCGGCGGGGTTCAGGTGGGCCCGGCGGGCGTGCCGGTGGCCCGGCTGCGGGAGCTGTACCACGCGGTGGTGTACTGCGTGGGCGCCGCCACCGACCGGCGGCTCGGCATCCCGGGCGAGGAACTGCGCGGCAGCTGGTCGGCGACCGAGTTCGTGTCCTGGTACAGCGCGCACCCGGACGCCGTGGCCGACGGTTTCGTGAGCGGGGCGCGGGCCGCCGTGGTGATCGGCGTCGGGAACGTGGCGGTGGACGTGACCCGCATGCTGGCACGCGGCGCGACCGAGCTGGCACCCACCGACATGCC
>NZ_AEJC01000409.1 GCF_000317595.1 Streptomyces ipomoeae 91-03
GGTGACCGTCATGCCCTCGATGTTGTCGAGGAGCGGATTCGGCTGCGGCTGCTTGGCGGTCGCGCCGAGGGACGGGCAGTCGACGACGTCGGCGAGGAGGGTCTTGCGGACGAGCCGTACGCCGTCGTCCTGGCCGGTGAGGACATCGACCCCGGTGGTGTCCGTCGCACGGCGCGTGTCCGCGAGGTAGAGGCGGACCGTGTTGCCGACACCGGCGGTGAAGCCACGCTCCAGCACCAGCAGCCGCCCACCCGGAAGCCCGGCCACCTCGACGACACCGAGCCCGGTGTCGGCCCGGTACCCGTACTGGGCCGCGAGCCGGAACCCCGTGCCGGCGTCCTGGGCGCCGGCGCCACCATCGCCGTACCGCTGCCACGTCTGGAAGCGCACGACCCCGGCCGTGTCCCCCGACAGGGCACCCTCCATCGCGGCGAGCAGGGTACGCCCGCCGGGGAGGAGGGTGAGCCCCTCGAACGTCTGGTTGGTGGTGGCGCGGCCCGCCGGGGCCACCTTCAGCGCGTCCGGCACGGGCAGGCTGCCCAGCGGACGCCCTTCGCGGTCGTACCGGCGTACGGACGGCTCGGTCTCCGAGCTGATCAGCCGGGTGCCGTCCCGGTCGACGACCAGTCCCTCGGAGTCGAGCGCCGCGCCGGTCTCGGTGGCGAGCGGGACGACCCCCTTCGGCCGGAGGCTCTTCGCGTCGAGGGTGAAGAGGGAGGAGCGGTCGGAGAGGGCGAGAAGGGAGTCGTCCCGGTCCACGGCGAGCGCGGAGAAGTTGCCGACGAACGTGCCCTCGTACGTCGTCTTGTCGAGGACGTCGGATTGACTTGTACTCCCTCCTGAAGGAGGGAGATTCCGGCCGTCCCGCCCGAGACCTGGGCCGCTACGCGGCGCAGGTCTCGGGCGGGATTCCGTGACTTCCTGTTTCATCGCGCTGTGCCAGAACATGTCCTGGTCTTACCGGCGCTCCGCAGGCTGATGCCGCCAGTCCGGCGGCCGCTTTCACGTTCTTCGCGGCATTGTGGTCCCGGTCATGCCGGGTGCCGCAGGAGGGACAGGTCCATTCCCGCACGTCCAGGGGCTTGGGTCCGTCACGGTGGCCGCAGGCGGAGCACACCTGGCTGGTGGGCTCGAACCGGCCGATCTTCACGAAGGTGCGCCCGTACCGCTGCGCCTTGTACTCGAGCATGCCCACGAACTGGGACCAGCCCGCATCGTGCACACTCTTGGCCAGCCTCGTGCGCGCGAGTCCACACACCGCCAGGTCCTCCACCGCGACCGCTTGGTTCTCGCGGATCAGCTTCGTGGACAACTGATGATGGAACTCCTTGCGCGCGTCAGCCACTTGAGCATGGGCACGGGCAACCTTCAGGCGGGCCTTGGCCCGGTTCTTCGATCCCTTCTGCTTGCGCGACAGCTCCCGCTGCGCCTTCTTCAGCTTCTTCTCCGCCCGGCGCAAGAACCGCGGACTGTCGATCTTCGTGCCGTCGGAGAGGACGGCGAAGTGGGTCAGGCCCAGGTCGATGCCGATCGCGGCATCCGGCTCCGGCTCGTCCCAGCGGGTCTGGTCGGTTCCGGGATCGGTGTCGATAACGAAGCTCGCGAAGTACCTTCCGGCCGCGTCCTTGATCACCGTCACGCTCGACGGCGTCACGGGCAACACTCGCGACCACTTGACCTTGATCTCCCCGATCTTCGGCAGCGAAAGCCGCCCCCGGTCGGTGATCTTCCAGCGGGCGTTCGCGGTGAACCGGATCGCCTGCCGCGCATCCTTGCGGGACTTGAACCGGGGCGCACCCACCTTCTTGCCCTTGCGCTCGCCCTTGAGAGAGGCGAAGAAGTTCTTGTACGCAGCCTCGGCATCCCGCAGGGACTGCTGCAGGACAACCGCAGAGACCTCACCCAGCCAGGAGCGTTCCGATGTGGTTTTGGCCTGGGTGATCAACTGCTGGGACAGCACGGCAACGGTCGGGAAGGGCTTCTTGGCCGCGCGCGCCTGTTCACGGGCGCGCACCGCATCGTTGAATACGACCCGGGCGCACCCGAGCGCCCGTGCCAGCGCGGCGCGTTGGCCGGGCTCCGGGTACAGACGAAAGCTGTACCGAAGCCGCATGCGGTGATCGTACGAACGATCACACCTGCTGTCGCTGGGAACATCCGTTCTCCAACTCACCGCCACAGCACAGTCCGGCTCCGCCGGAACGACACTGCGGCACTCCGCGCCGCAGCCACGAGATCGGCTTCACCACCGGCGTGAACGCCGATGCACTGCCGATGAAATCCGGTAGCCGTCGATCGAGACGGCGCGTGAACAGGCGTTGCCGGAGGCGGCGTTGGCCGGACCGGCGGCGGACAGACAGGTGGCCGCCGCCAGTCCGGCGGTGACGGTCGCGAGTACGGTTCTCAGGCGCATGGCGGTCACCGTAGAGCGAACCGCCGTGCGATTCGATGCCGCCGAGATGGACTCCCGGTAAATGGACTCCGGGTAAAGGGAATCCACGGGTCACTCCTGGGACGGCACCGCGCGTCAGCTTCCGGACGGGACCGCCGGGAACGCCTCCTGCGGCGTGGCCGTCGGCTCGTACCGCTGGACGGAGGCCTTCACCGGCACCAGATCCTTGTGGATGACCTTGGCGACGGCCTGGATCGTGTTGACGCCGTACTTCATGTCGGGGTTGCCGTGGGTGAGGACGGTGATCGTGTAGTCACGGCCGCCTCCGTTGAACGTGCCGACGCTGTGCACCCGCCAGCCGTGCGTGGCGCGGGACAGCCAGCCGTTCTTGACGTGCACCTTGACGGTCGACGGCGCCCCGGCCGGGGTTCCCCAGCGCTGCGACGACACGACCTTGTTCATGAGCTTGAGGATGTACGCGCGCGCGTTGTCGGTGAGGACGTTGTTCTTGGCGGTGAGCAGGGCGAGGAGCTTCTGCTCGTCCCGGACGGTGATCTGGGTGAGGCCCCAGTAGTTGTTGGCGCCCGGCTTGGTCTGGGTCATCCCGGCGGCGGTCAGGAACGCCTGGATCTTCTTCACACCGAGTTGCTTCCACAGGGTGCTGGTGGAGGCGTTGTCGGACTTGGTGATCATGGCTGTCGCGAGCTTGGTCTCGCGGTCGGTGAGATACCGGTTCTTCTTCTTGGCGTCGAAGAGCAGGGCCGCGAGCACGGTCACCTTCACGACGCTGGCCGAGTCGAACGCGCTGGTCGCGCGTAGCGTGCAGGTCGTCTTGGTGGTCCGCTCGTACAGCCCGACGGCCACGGTGCCCTTGCGCTTGGCCAGCGCCGCCGTGATGTCCTTCTGCAACTTCTCGGCCAGCCCGGCCTGGTTCGACGTACAGGCGACCTGAGGCGTCCCGGCTGCCGCGGCCGGCGCCGCCCCCACCGCCAACGGCACGAGCATCCCGGCCCCGACACCCGCCGCGAGCACACGGACCCGTCTGGACGTCCGGGATATCCGGTGAGTCCGGGGTATCCAGTGAGTCCGGGGTATCCAGTGAGTCATGAAGTCTTCCCATCCCCGTTGAGTGGCGAAGAAGGCGCCACGGGCGCCTTCACCTCACTCGACTCGCAAGGATGACCGATAGTTGTACGTGAGTTCGCGCGAACGGCCATCGGGTGGTGCCCCTCAGTACTGATCCATCGGGCAATGCCCCTGCCGGCAAGTCCGGTTGGGAGGGAGCGCCGCCTACGCCGCTCAAGGAGGCTTCTCATGCTGGTCCGTGAATCCTCGTTCACCGTCGACCTCGGCGAGAACGGCTACCTCATCGGCTTCACCGACGACTACGGCTTCCCCCGCGAGTTGCCCTTCGGCCGGCGCTGCGGCCCGGCCACCGAGGCCAATGCCGTCGTCCTCACCACCACCGACACCGGCCCCCTCCGGATCACCATCCAGATCCACGACACCCCGCCGGCCCCCGAGACCGGCGACGATTGGGAGCCCGCGGAGGAGCTCAGCCTGCGCCCCGACCTCCCCGAGCTCCACCTCGCGACCCTCGAACAGGGCGACATCATGGACGCCTGGCCGGACGACGAGCCCCCGCTCCGGGCCCCGTTCTCCCGCGGCTGGGTGCGCATGCGCCTGTACTGCCACGCCGACGACCCCGAACCCGGCATCGGCGACCACGGCGAACGTCACCTGGTCCAGCTCTGGCCCGCGCCCGCGACTCCTCCGCTTCACCCCGACATCACCGAGGAGGACCGCCAGGCCCGCGCCGAGTACGCCGCGGACATGGCGATGTCGGTGGAGGGCTAGAGGACCAGAGGACCATTCGTAGCCCTCGTCGAAATCTCCGGAGTCTTCGGCTTCGGCATCGGCTTCGTCATCTGACACGGGCAGGCGCGCGCCCCGACTCTCCGCGATCCGATGGACGTCGGTCAGGGACTCGCTCATCCGGGCCAGCAGGAAGCGGAGTCGGGGGACGGTGGCGCGCGCCTGTCGGCGAGCATGTCCGCCACATGGCCGAGGAGTTCGCAAGAACTGCCAATCGCCACCTGTTCACAACCCGTCCCGTCGCCGACCACGTAACACCGGTTGCCCCGCCCCCTGTCCAGGGCAACAGTCGGCCCCCACCCGCGCTTCGTAAAGTCATGGACACGTCGAGTGGGTCTTGGTTAGCCTCGCCGTGACCATTGCATGGGCCACGTATCGGTGGCCACGCGGCCTGCCCGACAGGCATGAAGAAAAGCGGGGAACACATCATGAACAGGAACAAGCTGACATCGTTCGCCATGACGCCGCTGGTGCTGATGGGCGTCGCCGTCGCCGCGCCCATCGCGGGCGCGACCGCCGCCAGCGCCGCACCGAGCCAGTGTCAGGTGGGCAAGCCGGACGAGAACACGGGGATCGCGATCTGCCGTGCCGGCACCGGCCAGGTGCGGGTCAAGGTCACGTGCGAGGACGGCATCACGGGCAGCAGGCATTTCGCGTACGGCCCGTGGGTGGGTGTCAACAAGACCTCGAAGGTCGCCTGCGGTGCGGCCCAGCGGTACTTCGTGTACATGGTCGACTACCAGACCCGCTGAACACACGTTCCCGGCCCGCGCGCCCCGGCAACGGCGGGCGGGTGATCACCACCTGAGCGAGCCACCCTGCCCGGGGCCTGACGGGTGATCACCATCTGAACGAGTCGGCCTGCCCAGGGCCTGTCCTGCGGATCGCACGACCCGACGGACAGGCCCTGGCGGTCTTCACGAACTGCTCCTCACGAAACCACTACTGGTGAAGCTTGTTGCTGCCGGTGCCGCCGGAGAGGGTGTCCTTGCCCTGGCCGCCGTACAGCACGTCGTTGCCGCTGTTGCCCCAGAGCGCGTCGTTGTCCTGGTCTCCCCAGAGCGTGTCGTTGCCCTGCTCGCCGTAGAGCCTGTCCTCGCCCCGGTTGCCGTGCACCCGGTCGTTGCCCTTGCCGCCGTGGAGGTTGTCCCGGCCCTGCTTGCCGTAGATGACGTCGTTGCCGGAGTCGCCGTACATGTTGTTGTCCTCGGCGTCCCCGGTGAGGGTGTCGTTGCCGGCGCCGCCGTAACAGTCCATCGCGCAGCCGGTGATGGTGTCGTTGCCCTTGCCGCCGAAGGGGCCGAGCGCCCAGACACCGCCGCCGCCGTGGAGACGGTCGTTGCCGTCCTCGCCGTACAGCACGGGGGCACCGGAGGCCGAGTCGATGACGTCGTTGCCGGGGCCGCCGTAGATCGAGGCGTACGCGCTGTTGTCGGGGATCGTCACCTTGTCGTTGCCGTCGCGAACGGTGACCTTGTAGATGTCGGAGTCGTCGGAGTTCTGCGGGATCTCGACCGCGCACTGGACGACGGTACGGTCGCTCGTCGACGGGAAGACGCACTCGTCCCACTCCGCCGCGTTCGACTCGATGCTCATCTCGTACCGGTCGTCGAAGGTGAGGATGTAGACGTACTCCCAGTCCCCCCTCTGCTCGACCTTTGCCGAGATCGTCAGGTCGTTGGTCTGACCGGGGGCGGCCTTGTACCAGAGCTCGCCGCCGTCGTGGACAAGGGTGGCCGGGCCCGGCGCTGCCGCCTGGGCGGCGGGCGCCGCGAACAGCGCGCCGCCCAGGGCGAGGGCCGCGGTGGCCGTGGCGGCGATGGTCCTGTACTTGCGCATGCAGAAGTAACCCTTCGCGAATGCGGATTTCGGTGACTGTGATGTCAGCGGTTCCGGTGCCAGTGACTGCGAACCGCGGTGCTGGTCGAGTCCGGCGGAGTACGTCGCGGGGAACTCCGCCGGTGAAGTCGCCGCCGCCGTCGGCGTCGACACGGTCGACGTGAGGCGGCGCGGGCCGTGGGCCCGTGTGGCCGGAGGAATGTGAGGAACGTCAGGTGTAGGCGTGGTAGTCGCTTCGGTCGCCCATTTAGACAGCGGGCCGGGAGCAGAAGTTGTACCGAAATCCGGCTCGAATCCCCGAGGACGGGATGCGTGCCCGTCAGGTCGCACCGGTTGCCCGAAAGGGCACGGGGTGACCCGTCGCAACACGAGCGCCCGCACGAACCCGGCCCTCGACCCGACGCGAACCCGAACGCGATCAGCGGCAGACACGCCCAATTCCCCACGTCAATGGGGGTCTTCCCTTGAACGGGGGCAGGCAGAGGCAATGGAGGCACGACAGTTGCCTTGTTACCGAGAACGTCACCGAATCGCCTTCTCGCCGTAACACTCGGACTGACCCGCCCATGCCAATCTCTCGGTTACCCACACAGTCAACCCGCGTAGACCGAGACTCCGAAGCAACTCCTCGTTCCACGCGGCCCTTTGGGAAGGGACACCCCACATGCCCGCTGCGCGCACACGCAGTTGGAAGACGATCGCCCTGGCGACGTCGGCCGTGCTCGTCGGTCTCGTGCTGCCGACGGCCACCGCCTCCTCCGCCTCGGCGACGACGACCGCGTACGACGACACGTACTACGCGAACGCCATCGGCAAGACCGGTACGGCGCTGAAGTCCTCGCTGCACACGATCATCAGCGACCAGACGACGATCTCGTACTCGGCGGTCTGGAACGCGCTGAAGGTCACCGACCAGGACCCGAACAACAGCAACAACGTGAAGTTGCTGTACAGCGGCATCTCCCGCAGCAAGTCCCTCAACGGCGGCAGCACCGGCAACTGGAACCGCGAGCACGTGTGGGCCCAGTCGCACGGCGACTTCGGCACCTCGGCCGGCCCCGGCACGGACCTGCACCACCTCCGCCCCGAGGACGTGCAGGTCAACGCCACGCGCGGCAACCTCGACTTCGACAACGGCGGCAGCAGCTTCACCAACAGCGGCGGCAGCCTGGTCGACTCCAACTCCTTCGAGCCGCGCGACGCGGTCAAGGGGGACGTGGCGCGCATGATCCTCTACATGGCCGTCCGCTACGAGGGCGACGACGGCTGGCCCAACCTGGAGCCCAACGACGCCGTCAACAACGGCGGCACCCGCTTCCACGGCCGCCTCTCCGTCCTGAAGGCCTGGAACGACGAGGACCCGCCGGACGCCTTCGAGGAGCGCCGCAACGACGTCATCTACAACAACTACCAGGGCAACCGGAACCCGTTCATCGACCACCCGGAGTGGGTCGAGGCGATCTGGTAGCACGCGCGCCTGACACCGGCGACCGTCGGCCGCGCCGCGGCCGGAGTCGGCACACCATGGCGTCCGGGGCGGCCGAGGCCGTCCCGGACGCATGGGCTCGGTGCCGTCGCGCCCACCGAGGCACGCGGCCGTTCACCGCCCGTGCCCCTGCCGCGCAGGCACACGGAGCGGCCGTCCAACGGCTCCTCGTTTTCCCCGCCTTCGCCCAGGTCATTACCTTCCCCCGGGCGAATCCACAGCTGACTGCCAGCTGCGCCACAGTGCGCGCCCATGGCGTCGTCGCACGGTGCAGTGGTGACATCTGCCACCGATCCACGCCCCCACATCACCGAGACGCCCGAGTCGTCCGTGACCTCGCAGTCCCCGCCCCCGGCCACGTCCGTGCCGTCGAGCGAGCGGGCGCCGCGCTGGTCGCTCCCCGCCCTGGTCGGGATCATGGTCCTGGCGGGGGTGCTGTACTCCTGGAACCTGTCGTCCTCCGGTCTCAACAGCTTCTACAGCGCGGCCGTGCTGAGCGGTACGCAGAGCTGGAAGGCGTGGTTCTTCGGGTCGCTGGACGCGGGGAACTTCCTGACCGTCGACAAGCCGCCGTTCGTGCTGATGGTGATGGGGCTGTCGTGTCGGGTGTTCGGCTTCGGCACCTGGCAGATGATGGCTCCGCTGATCGCCTCCGCGCTCGGCACGATCTGGATCCTCCACTCGTCCGTGAAGCGGGTCTGGGGGCACGGGGCGGCGGCGGTCGCCGCGCTCGTCCTCGCGCTGACCCCCATCACGGTCGCCATCAACCGTGACAACAATCCCGACACCCTCCTCGTCTTCCTGATGGTCGCGGGCGCGGCCCTCGCCCTGCGGGCCGTGCACAACGGCAGGCTCCTGCCGCTGCTCGGCTCCGCCGCCTGCTTCGGTCTCGCCTTCAACACGAAGATGCTCCAGGGCTACATCGCCCTGCCCGCCGTCTTCGCCGTCTATCTGTACGCGGCGAACGTCGGCCTCGTGAAGCGCCTCGTGAACCTCCTGCTCGCGGGGGTGGCGTTGGCCGTCTCCAGCTTCTGGTGGGCGGCGGCCGTGTCCCTCGTACCCGCCGACGAGCGGCCGTACATCGGCGGCTCCACGGACGGCACCGCCTGGGACCTGATCATGGGCTACAACGGCCTCGGCCGGATCCTCGGCGGCGAGGGCAACGGCGGAGGCGGTGGCGGCGGTGGCGGCGGCTTCTCCGGCACCGCCGGTCTCGGCCGGATGTTCAACGACATCCTCGGCGGCCAGATCTCCTGGCTGCTGCCCTTCTCGGCGATCGCCCTCGTCGGCGGGCTCGTACTGCGCGGACGCGCCCCGCGTACGGACCTCACGCGCGCCGCGCTCGTGCTGTGGGGCGGCTGGACCGTCCTGCACTACCTGACCTTCAGCCTCGCCGAGGGCACGATGCACCCGTACTACACGACCGCCCTCGCCCCCGGCATCGCGGCCCTGTGCGCGGGCGGCGGCCTGATGCTGCTGCGCGCCTTCCGCAGCGACAAGCGGTGGCTGTGGGTGCTGCCGGCCGCGTTCGCGATCACCGGCGTCTGGGCGGTCGTCCTGCTGCGCCGGGCCACCGACTGGAACACCTGGCTGTGGCCGACGATCGCGGTGGTCATGACGGTGGCCGTGGTGGGGTTGCTCGTCTTCCGCGCCGGCCTGTCCGGCCACGGCGCCGGTTCCACTGACGCCGGCCCCGGCGCTCCCATGCGCTCCGGCGACTCTGCGGGCTCCGACGACCCCGGCACTTCTGACGGCTCCCGGGGCCCCGGCAACCTGATGCGGCTACGGCTGTTCGCGGCCTCCCTCGCCGCCGCGGTCGTCGCCTCCGTCGCCGGCCCCGCCGCGTACGCCGCCGGCGAGATCTCCGGTACGGGCGGCGGCATGGGCGGAACCAACCCGACGGCCGGGCCCACCACGGGCAACGGCGGCATGGGCGGCCCCGGCGGCGGCAACCGCACGGGCGGCTTCCCCGGTGGGGGCGGCTTCCCGGGCGGCGGCCAGAACGGGCAGGCCGGTGGCCAGACGAACGGTCAGCCCGGCGGCACCCAGCAGGGCGGCGGCCAGATGGGTACGCCTCCGAGCGGCGCGCCCGACGGACAGACCACCGGCGGTCAGAACGGCACGCAGTCCGACGGCACCCAGCAGGGTGGCGCCACGGGCACTCCCCCGAACGGCACCGGCGGCCAGGCCCCGCAGGGCGGCACCGGTGGCATGGGCGGCGGGCCCGGCGGTGGCATGGGCGGTGGCGGCATGGGCATGGGCGGCGCAAGCAGCGAGCTGATCTCCTACCTGAAGAAGAACCAGGACGGCGCCAAGTGGCTGCTCGCGGTGTCCAGTTCGCAGAGCGCGGCCCAGCTCATCCTCAGCAGCGGCGAACCCGTCATCTCGATGTGGGGCTGGTCCGGCAGCGACAAGGCCATGACCCTCGCCAAGCTCAAGGAACTCGTGAAGAACGGTGAACTCCACTACATCCAACTCGGCGGAGGCATGGGCGGCGGCCCCGGCGGCAACTCCACCCTCAGCTCCGAGGTGACGGCCTGGGTCCAGGAGAACGGCAAGGAGGTGGACGCGAGCGAGTACGGCGACTCCTCGTCGTCGGACTCGTCCTCGAACGCGGACTCCGGCTCCGGCTCCGGCTCCGGCTCGGCGTCCCAGAACAACCAGTCGACCGCGACGATCTACCGGCTGGACCCGTCCGACGTCGGCTGAGGTCCCCGAAGCGGACCTTCCGAGGCCCGCGGCAGTTCTCACCGGCAGAGTGGCCCGGGAGCCGCCCGGCTCCCGGGCCACTGCCGTACGCCACCTACCGTCAGCCCGTACCGGTACCCGTACCCGTAGCCATGTCTCCATGGCCTCGGCGTGGGCCGGCAGGAACATCGGGTCCTCGGTGCCGTGGAGCACCAGCGTGGACCTGACCGCCGTGCACCGCGGGTACTTCGAGGGGCCGGCGGCCCGCCTGCGGCCGTGACCGGCGAAGGGGCCGGCGGCCGACGGCGCGGCAGCCGATGAACCCGGCCGGGAACGGAACCACCCGCCCGCACAACCTCCGCCCCCCTGTTCGAGTCGCACTCCTTGAGCACTCTTGAGCACCACACACCGAGACCGACTCGAAAGGCTTCCCAATGCTGATGTCAAGCCGCTGCTGTGACAGGTGGTGTGGCTTGGTAGCACGCTCCGTCGCGGATCATGGCCCACAAGACGTTGACGCGACGGCGCGCGAGCGCCAGCAGCGCCTGCTTGTGGCCTTTCCCCTCGGCGCGTTTGCGTTGGTAGTACGCCTTCGAGGCCGGGCAGCTCTTCAGGCTCGACAGGGCCGACAGGTACATCGCGTTGAGCAGGCCGCGGTGGAAGCGGCGTGGTCGGCGGAGGTTGCCGCTGACGCGGCCGGAGTCGCGTGGGGCCGGGGCCAGGCCGGCGTAGCCGGCGAGCCGGTCGGCGCTGCCGAAGGCGTCCATGTCGCCACCGGTCACGGCGAGGAACACAGCGCCCATCAGCTTGCCCATCCCGGGCAGGCTCACGATCACTTCGGCGTGCGGGTGCTCGCGAAACCGGGCCTCGATCAGGGCTTCGAGTTCTGCGATCTCCTCATCGAGGGCCATCACCCCCTTCGAGAGGCGCACCACCATGGCGGCGGCCAGCTGCTCGCCGGGCAGGGCCGTGTGCTGGGCCTCGGCAGCCTCCACAGCCGCTTTGGCCAGTGCGGCAGCTCCGCGGACCTTGCGGTTTTTCAGCCACGCCTCGATGCGCTTCACGCCTGCGCGGCGGATCGCCGCCGGGGTCTGGTAACCCGTCAGCAGCAAGACCGGACCCTTGTTGGTCAGGTCCAGCGCCCGCTCCAACGCGGGGAAGATCTCCAGGAGTTGGGCACGGAGCCGGTTGATCTGCCGGGTGCGGTCACAGACGAGGTCGGTGCGGCGGGTGGTCAGGGTGCGCAGGTCGACGGCGATCTCGTCGCCAGGCCGCAGCAGGCCCAGGTCACGGCGCATGCGGGCTTGGCCGGCGATGACGAAGGCGTCTTTGGCGTCCGTCTTGCCCTCGCCCCGGTAAGAGGCCGATGCGCGGTGCACGGTCAGGCCGGTGATGTAGACCATCGGCTGGCTGTGGCCGAGCAGCAGTCCGATCAGCAGGGCGGCGCCACCGTGGTTGAGGTCGACGGCCCACAGCACGTCTTCGTCGAGGGCCAGGACGTCCCCGATCAGTTCCAGCAGGGCCGACTCGTCGTTCAGGACCCGGCGGGACAGCAGCCGTTCGCCGTCACTGTTGATCACCACGCAGTGGTGATGTTCCTTGCCGATGTCCACTCCGGCCCATATCCGGGGCACGGTCACCTCCGCCAGCTCGTCGCGCGTTCACAGCCCAGCAGACGACCTCGCCGACGTTGCCCTACGCAGCGATCGAGTCGCATCTCCCAATTGGCGGTCGAGTCGTCGCGGGGCTCCGGGCGGCCAAGCCTTTCCAGCCATCTCACGGCGCCGCCATGACAGCCATACCCAGAGCCCCTGGGTCCCGCTGATCTTACGAATGACCAGTTCGAACCCAACAATCAAGAAAGTAGGACCCGCCATGTCCCGAGCGCCCCGAGCCATCAGACGCAGGATCAGCACCGCCCTCCTGGCCGTACCCCTGGCCGCCTCGGCGGTGCTGACCGGCGGTTCCGGCTCCGCGTCGGCCGCCCCCGGGTCCGTCCCGGTGGCGGACGACTTCAACGGCGACGGCTACGCCGACCTGGTCGTCGGCGCGCCGAACGCGACGGTGTCCGGCAAGACGAGGGCCGGGTACGTGGCCGTGCTGTACGGCTCGTCGAAGGGCCTGTCCACCGCGAAGAAGAAGCTCGTCAGCCGCTCGACCAGCGGGATCCCGGGGTCCGCCACCGCGAACCAGCGCTTCGGCGCGTCCTTCGCCAAGGCCGACCTGGACCGCGACGGCTACGGCGACCTCGTGATCGCGGGCGGCGCGGCGGGCTCGGTGATCCTCTGGGGCTCCGCGTCCGGCCTCACCGGCGGTACGGGCATCGGCTACGGGGCCGCGCCCCAGGCCGGTGACTTCGACGGCGACGGCAAGACCGACCTGGCGCTGTTCTCCGCGCAGAACGTGGGCGGCGACGACCCCTCGGGCGCCCCGGCCGCGCTGTGGAAGGGCCCGATCAAGCGCGACGGCAAGCCCACCGCCGTACTGCCCCTGCTCGACAAGTCCCTGTGGTGGGGCTGGTACGAGGAGGACGCCTCCTGCGCCACCGGCCACGGCTGCGAGAACGGCCCCTCCTCGATCACCGGCCCGGTCGTCTCCGGTGAGGTCGGCGACTTCAACGGCGACGGCCGCGACGACATCGTCCAGTGGGTCTACACCGGCGACGGCACCTGGGGTAACCGTCTGCTGATGGGCGGCGGCGCCACGGGCTTCACCCGCGGCTCGGCGCCCGGCGACACCACGGGAGGCGACGCCGGCACCGGCATCGGCGACGTGAACGGCGACGGATACGACGATCTCGTGGTCGGCGCCGACGACTGGTCCGAGAAGGCCCGGATCGCGTACGGCTCCGCCGCCGGCCTCACCGAGGAGAACATCCAGACCTTCGACCAGGACCTGCCCGGCTTCCCCGGCGCCCAGGAGGAGGGCGACCGCGTCGGCTCCGCCGTCTCGGTCGCCGATGTCACGGGCGACGGTTACGCGGACGTCGCGCTCGGCATCGAGGGCGAGGACGTCGGCAGCATCACCGACGCCGGTTCGGTCGCCCTGCTCCACGGCAGCGCCTCGGGCCTCACCGGCGCCGGTGCCCAGGTCTTCCACCAGAACACGGCCGGCGTCCCCGGAGTCGCCGAGGAGAACGACGAGTTCGGCGCCACCACCGCCCTCCTCGACGTCAACGGCGACGGCCACCGCGACCTCGCCGCCGCCTCCACCGCCGAGAACGCCTCCAACGGCGCCGTCTGGCTCCTGCGCGGCACCGCGAGCGACCTCACCACCAAGTCGGCCCTCGCCTTCGGCCCCAAGGACCTGTCCGCCCCCTACACCAACGCCCTGTTCGGCCACTTCCTGCGCTGACCGGCCGACCGCCACACCCGACGGGCCGCCCGAACCGCGAACTCCGGGCGGCCCGTCCCCTTTGCGGCTCCCCGGGAGTGGGCATACTGCCGACCGCGAGCGCATGTGCGAACTGGTGAACGAGGGGGCGGCGGCGTATGGGCGGCGGACTCCGGGTCTTCCTCAGCAGAAGACGCCTGGCATGGGAGTGGTTCTGGGACGATCTGCGGCACGCCTCGCGGGGCCGGCGGTGGCTGGTGCCGGCGGGCAACGCGGGGACGGTCCTCTGTGTCGCGGGCGCGCTCGTGTACTTCTGGTCGCGGGAGATGACGTTCGGGGGAGGCGTCGTCATCCTGCTGGCCTGCCTCGCATGTCAGGCGGTGGCCCTCGCACCGGTCGCGTGGCCGGGGCGGGCGGCGACCCCACGGGACGTGTCCGAGGTCTCCGACCTCCACCAGAGCTGGACGGTGGCCACCGTCTGCGGCGTGATGATCTTCGGCCTGATCCCGGGGGCGGTGGTGCTCAACCACGTCACGGGCGACGCGGACAGTCCCCCGATGCACGTTCTGTTCGTCGGATGCCTCGCGTTCCCCCTGGCCGGCACGGCGGGCCTGATCACCGCGACGGCGGTCTCCTCCCGAGTGCGCGACCGGGCCCGTGAGGCCGAGCGGGAGCGCCGGGCCCTCGACGGCGACGACCTGGCCGACGACTCCGACTCGACCGGCTACGGCTCGACCGACTACGGCGACGTGGACGCGGGCGGCTTCGGCGGCGCCGACTGAGCGGACGCGCGCTCCTGAGGGGAGGAGGCGGTGAGGCGCGTCAGCCCGGTAGGTGCGTCGGCGCGAACATCCGCAGGACGGCCGGAAGCACGAGGACCGAAGGGCCGGGCGCGGCAAGGGCCTTGGCCAAGTCCTCCGCTAGCGTCTCCGGCGTCGTCCGCGCCCCCGGCACCCCGAACGACTCCGCCAGCGCCACGAAGTCCGGCCGCGTCAGCTCCGTCCCGGTCGCCTCCCCGAACGCGTCCGTCATGTACTCGCGGAGGATGCCGTAGCCGCCGTCGTCGACGATCAGCCAGGTGACGTCGAGGTCGTACTGCCGGGCCGTGGCCAGTTCGGCGAGGGAGTAGAGCGCGCCGCCGTCGCCGGAGACGGCCAGCACCGGTTGCGTGGGGTCGGCCACGGCCGCGCCCAGGGCCGCCGGGAAGGCGTAGCCGAGGCCGCCGGAGCCCTGGGCCGAGTGCATGGTGTTGGGGTGGCGGGCGTCGAAGGCGGACCAGGCCCAGTACGCCAGGATCGTCATGTCCCAGAAGGAAGGCGCCCGGGGCGGCAGGGCCCGGCGGATCGACGTCAGCAGGCCCTGCTCCAGCGTCAGTTGCTGTCCGTCGATGCGCTCGCGGACCTTCGCCAGCACCTCCCGCACGCGCTCCGGCGCCGACTCGTCCTCCCGTGGCTCCTCGATCGTCTCCAGCAACGCCTGGAGCGCGAGCCGCGCGTCCGCGTGGATGCCGAGAGCCGGGTGGTTGGACTCCAGCTTGCCGAGGTCCGCCTCGATCTGGATGACCCGGCCGCGCGGCTTGAACGTGTGGTAGTTCGAGGACAGTTCGCCCAGCCCCGAGCCGACGACCAGCAGCACGTCCGCGTCTTCCAGGAAGTCCGTCGTGTGCCGGTCCTCCAGCCAGGACCGCAGGGACAGCGGATGCGTCCACGGGAAGGCGCCCTTCCCCCCGAACGTGGTCACGACCGGCGCCGACAACCGCTCCGCCAGCTGCCGCAACTTGCCGGAGGCGTCCGCCCGTACGACTCCGCCGCCCGCGATGATCGCGGGGCGGGCCGCGCCGGACAGCAAGTGGGCCGCCACGGCGGTCAGTTCGGGGCGCGGGGCCGGCTCCTCCGGGGTCGCGTCCACCCCCGTCACCACTGGCAGTGGCGTCTCGGCCAGCAGTACGTCCTGCGGGATCTCCACCCAGAC
The DNA here is from genome assembly GCF_000317595.1 of Streptomyces ipomoeae 91-03. Taxonomy (GTDB): domain Bacteria; phylum Actinomycetota; class Actinomycetes; order Streptomycetales; family Streptomycetaceae; genus Streptomyces; species Streptomyces ipomoeae. The sequence goes on from NZ_AEJC01000409.1 coordinate 15,585, forward strand.
CGGGCCGTGCGGGGCCGTCAGCGCGGACCGCCAGGCGGCGGCGATCGCGGACGGGATCTGCGACTGCGTACGGACGGTGTGGACGGACTTGACGACGCCCCTGAACGAGGCGGCCTGGTCCGGGAGTTCGTGGAGGTAGCCGTGCCGGCCGCCGCCCAGACCCGCCGTGGGGATCTGGCTGCTGATCGCCAGCACGGGCGCGGAGGCCGCCGCGGCCTCCTGGAGCGCGGCGAGCGACGTCAGCGCACCCGGGCCCGTCGAGAGCAGCAGCGGCGCCGCCTCCCCGGTGATCCGGCCGTACGCGTCCGCCGCGAACCCCGCGTTGTTCTCCACCCGGAGGCCGATGTACCGCAGATCCGACCGGCGCAGGGCGTCGAACATGCCGAGCGCGTGCTGGCCGGGCAGCCCGAACACCGTCGTCGCGCCGAGCCCGGCCAGCGTCTCCACGACCAGGTCTCCGCCGTTGCGCCCGGGGGGAGGGTTCAGGGCGGCCGAAATCTGCGCCGCCGTCGGGTGGAGCACCAGGTCGTGGTCGTGGGTCACTTGCCCTCGTTCTCCTTACGGGCCTCGGCGATCCGGCGGGTCATGATCGTGGTGAGTTCGTACGCCGTGTGCGACGCGGCCACCGCGGTGATCTCCGCGTGATCGTACGCGGGCGCCACCTCGACGACGTCCGCCGAGACCAGGTTGCACCCGGCCAGCCCCCGCAGGATCTCCAGGAGTTCGCGGGAGGTCATGCCGCCCGCCTCCGGTGTCCCCGTGCCCGGCGCGTGGGCCGGGTCCAGGCAGTCGATGTCGATGGAGATGTACAGCGGGCGGTCGCCGACGCGCTGACGCAGCTGGTCAGCGATCTCGTCCACGCCACGGCGCATCACGTCCGCCGACGTCACGACGCCGAAGCCCATCTTGGCGTCGTCGTCCAGGTCCCGCTTGCCGTACAGCGGGCCGCGCGTGCCCACGTGGGAGAGGGCCGAGGTGTCGAGGATGCCCTCCTCCACCGCCCGCCGGAACGGCGTGCCGTGCGTGTACTCGGCGCCGAAGTACGTGTCCCAGGTGTCGAGATGCGCGTCGAAGTGGAGCAGGGCCACCGGGCCGTGCTTCTTCGCGACCGACCGCAACAGCGGCAGCGCGATGGTGTGGTCGCCGCCGAGGGTCATGAGCCGCGCCCCGGTCGCCAGCAGCTCGTCGGCCGCCGCCTCGACCGTCTCCACCGCCTCGTCGATGTCGAACGGGTTCGCGGCGATGTCACCGGCGTCCGCGACCTGGGCGAGGGCGAAGGGCGAGGCGTCCTGCGCCGGGTTGTAGGGGCGCAGCAGCCGGGACGCCTCGCGTATCGCGTTGCCGCCGAAGCGGGCGCCCGGCCGGTACGAGACGCCGCTGTCGAACGGCACGCCCACCACCGCGACATCCGCACGCCCCACCTCGTCCAGGCGGGGCAGCCGGGCGAAGGTCGCGGGTCCCGCGTACCGGGGGATGCGGGAGGAGTCGACGGGGCCGCGGGGCGCCCCGACGAGGGGCGTCTCGTTGCTGCTCATGGACGTATGCCTTCTTTCCTGCGCTTCATCGCGTATGTACTGCTTCTTGTACGACTCTGGGAACTCGCTCTTCGACCTGGCGCGGCGCATGCCCCACCAGCCCCTGGCCGGCGGGTGACGAGCGGCGGGTGACGAGCATCGACACTAGGTGACCGGAAAGCGATGGCGGAGTGTACGTTTCCTCCATCCGAGCCATACCGAATGGAGGAAACGCACACCATGACGGAGCCGGCGGTGCCTCCCACCCCGCCCGTGTCCCTCTCGGCTCTCCTCGCTCGGGAGGACCTGGGGCTGCGGCAGATCGCCGGGCCCGTCGACGA
>NZ_AEJC01000410.1 GCF_000317595.1 Streptomyces ipomoeae 91-03
ACGGCGCAGGTCGACATCCGCGCGGTGGAGAACCTGTTCGCCGACACGGAGCGGTGGGCCCGCGAGTTCCAACGCGCCGATATCTCGGAGTTCGCGAGGCTGCTGCGCGAAGGACAACGGCTGCTGGAGACCGAGGCGATGCCCCGTGCGGCGCAGGGGGTCTTCGACGTGGTGGGAGGCGAACCGGGACGGCGCGTCGCGACCTTGGCGAGTCCGTACGGGGGACTGATCACGGTGGCCGGGGCCCGTCAGCTGCTGGGCCGCCTTGAGCGGCTGGGGGGCTGGGCTCAGGCAGCGGGCCGGGAGTTGGTGCGGCTGACGCGGCTGCCGGAGGTACGGCAGGCGCCGTGGTGGGAACGCGAACGTGCCGCACTGCTCATCGCGCGTGTGGGGGTGCTGGCGCAGGAGGCCGCGACGGTGGTGGCCGACGCTCGCGATGTGCTGGGGACGTCCCCGGAACCGGTGGACACCACGGACGAGGCGGCTGCTGATGACGGCGACGACGAACCGGAGTGGGACGAGGAGCCGCCGGAGAGCACGCAGGACTTGGTGGACGAGCCGCTGCAACAGGTTCTGCCCGGGCTGACGGCGAGAACGGGTTTGGCGAATCGAGTCGTCTTCGCGAGCGAGGGTGGTGAGGTGACCGCCGCGGTGACAGCGCGCCGCTACCCCTTCTCGGTCTCCTCCGCGCCGATCGAGCTGAGCGCGGATCCGCAGTGGCACCGGGTCCGTAGTGGCTTCGGCCGCATCCTCTATGTGTCGGCGACCCTCACGGTCGCGGGGTCCTGGGCCTTCGTTCGGCAGCGTCTCGGCCTGGGCGGCGAAGTGGATGGGATCGCGCTGCCGAGTCCGTTCGACGCCTCCTGGCAGGCCCGGCTGCTGTGTCTCTCAGATTTCCCGAGCTGGGCCGAGCATCCGCAGGCCGCCCACCGAACGGTCGCGCACCAGCTGGCGGGCTACGCGCGTGAGGTGGTCCGTGAACGGCACGGGGCCTTCGAGCACGGTGCGCTGGTGCTGACGACGTCAACGGCGGCGGCGGAGGCGGTGTCGGAGCGGCTTTCGGAGCAGCTGGCCGTGGACGGAGCTTCACTGCCGGTGGCGGTGGCGCCGCTGCTGGGCAACGCGCGAGCGGCGAGGGAGTTCCATGACCTGGGCGGCTTCTGCGTCGCCACGCGCGGCATGTGGCAGGGAGTCGACTTCCCCGCACGGCGGCTGGGCCTGGTATGGATCAACAAACTTCCGTTCGCACCTTTCGCGGACCCGATCATAGCCGCTCGGCGCGCGGCAGCCGCGGAGCGGGCGAGGGCGGCTGGGGCGGCCGACCCCGAGGCAGCCGCGACGCGTGAGTACTACCTGCCGCTGGCGGCGATGGATCTGCGCCAGGCCGTGGGACGGCTGCTGCGCTCGGTGGACCACCGGGGCGTCGTGGTGATCAGCGACCGCAAACTCGCCGGGACGACCGCCCTGCGCCGCGCCTACCGCCAGGTCTTCCTGGAGTCGCTGGATCCGGGGCTGCTCACAGCCGATCCGCTCACGGGCGAGGCGGCGGGTGGGAACATCGTGACGATGGCTCAGGGATGGGAGATCATCTGGCGCTTTCTTGCCGAGCAGGGGCGCCTGGACGCCTCGCGCGCACAGGAGTTGTGCACACCGCAGGCGTTGGAGGAGCACACGTTGCTGCCCGCCACGCGTTTGATTCGCCAGGCCGGGCTCAGTCCCGAGGAAGTCGTGCGTGCCCGCGAGGACGGGACGCTCCCTTCCCGGCTGGCCGAGCGTTGCGAGGCGGTCGCCGGACACCTGCGCTTCCAGGACGGCCCGATGACGTTGAAGCCCGAGCAGCATGCCGTGTTCCGCGCGGTGGGGGAGAACCGGGATGTGCTGGCACTGCTGCCGACGGGGTTCGGGAAGTCGTACACCTTCCAACTGCCGGCGCTGGTCCTGCCGGGCGTGACCGTGGTGGTCTCGCCGTTGGTGGCGCTGATGGCCGACCAGGCACTGGAGCTGTCGTCCGCGGTCGGCGGCGCGGTGCGGGCGCTGGTCGGTCCCATGGCGGAATCGAACAGCCGCGGCGGGAAGACGGAGGTAGCCGAGGAACTCCGCGGGACTGGTCGGCACGGCATCAAGCTGGTGTACGTCTCACCGGAGCGACTCGCCGATAGACGTTTCGCGGATCTGCTGAGGCAGGCCGCGCGCACCGGTGTTCTGGAGCGGGTGGCAGTCGACGAGGCGCACACGTTCGTGCAGTGGGGTGACGACTTCCGTCCGGGGTTCCGCCGCGTGGAGGTGTTGCTCCGCGAGTTGCGAGAGCGGTTCGGGGTGCGGGTCACGGCGGTGACCGCGACGGCGAACCGGCAGGTCCGAGCCGGACTCCGGGAGGGACTGTTCGGCCTGGAGGGCACGGCGGCGGGTGATGAGACTTTGGTGACAGTGCAGGCGTCACCGCTCCGTCCCGAACTGGCGGTCTACCGACGGACGATGCGGTCGGGCGGTCCTCAGGCCGTCGCTGGTCTCGTCGAGCGGGTCGCAGAAGCGTGCGAGGACCATGCGATCTTCTACTGCCTGACGGTGAAGGAGGTCGAGGCGCTCTACGCCCATCTGCGAGAGTTCGCTGTCCAGGGCAGCCAGCGCGTGAGGCGTTTCCACGGCCGGTTGTCGGAGGCGGAGAAGGCCGCAGTGCTCACGGAGTTCAAGGAAGCGCCGGGCCGGGGCGAGGACGGGTTCGCGCCGCTGCTGATCGTCGCGACGAGCGCGTTCGGGCTGGGGATGAACCGCCGCGACATCCGTTGTGTGTTCGTGGTGTCGCCGCCCACGGACTTGTCGGCGCTCTACCAGCAGCTCGGTCGTGCGGGCCGGGACCAGGCCGGGCGGGCGCAGAACGAGGTCGACGCCCCGTCGACCGGTATGGCACTCGGAACGGGGCGCGGGCTGCGGACCGTGGCCTGGCTGGCGGCGCAGGGCCTCTCACCCGATGTACTGCGTCGGCTGGGCCAGTCGGTGCTGCGAGCCGGTGTCTCCGGGAACCTCGACCCGGAGCGGCTCGCAGCCGACTGCATGGCCGCCGACCTCCAGGCGGGGCTGCTGCCGGCCCAGCAGGCTCAGCAGACCGCCGTGTGGGATACATACCGCACTTCCGTGGTACGCGCGCTGGCCGTCCTGGCCTCGCTGGACGCGCTCACCGACCTGGGGGACTTCCCCGAGCGCGTGCGGATCACGCCGATACCCGGCGCAGCCCGCCCCGTCGGCTCCGAATGGGGCCCGGCCGCGGCGGTGGTCGGCGATCTCGCCGAGCAGAGGCCCGGAAGCCACCAGGTGACCGATGTGTACGCGCTCCTTCGGGACAGCGCAGCGGGTCCGGTGGTGCCCGACCCCGCCGCCGCGTGGACTGCGCTCGCCGCCCTGCACGACCTGGGCGTGGTCGACGTCTCCCAGGCCGGTAACCGGCGCACCCTGACGGCGGTCCGGGTACCCGACGGCACGGCTCTGCCGGACGCCTTCGACGCCCGCATGCGCGCCGCCCGGGAACGCGCCCGCCAGGACCTCGCCGACCTGCGCGACTGGTACAGCGCCGCCGACTGCGCGACCGAGGCATTCAGCGTCTACTTCACCGGCAGCCCGCTCGGTGGCGACGGGCACGTGTGCGCGACCGCGGCGACCCGCTGCTCGGCCTGCTGGGCCACCGATGTCTCGGCCGCGAGGACACCGCGTCTGCTGCAGGCCTTGAACACTCCGCGGCCACGTCCGGCGGTGCACCGTGACGGCGAACCCTACCGGCGCGCGGCCGACCAGTGGATCTACGCCTTGCTCTGGGACAACTACCGAGGCCTGACACCGGCGATGATCCGCCGTGTGCTGCGCGGCGAGGAGACCTACCTCTCCCGCAAGGACGGTGTCCGCAGACCGCTGTGGCCGCGCCTGCTGTACCACCGGCTGCGCGGTGTGGATCCCGGAATCCACTCATCGGACGTGATCGCGGCCCTCCAACGCCTCCATGCGGACGGCCATGTGCTGCCCACCAAGGACGGGGCCCTGTGGCGGCTGCGCCGCTACGCCGATCGCCCGCCGCAGGAGGTGTGAGCATGCTGCCCCTGACTGAGCCGCCCGCGTGGGCGCCCTTCAACGACGAACCGCTGTTCGTACCGGAACTGTTGCTCGGCGCGGATCAGATGGATACGGCTGTCGCGGAACGTACGAGCCGCTATCTGCGCCAGGTCGCGGTCGCACGCGGCGGGGTCCTGCACCTCGCCTGTGCCTGGAACGCGCTGCACTTCGGCTTTGACCTCGCCCTCGGCGCTTACCACTCGGCGTTACTGGATCCGGAGTGCTTCCACGCGGTCCGTCCCGCCGCGGACGCGGCCCGGTCCGCGGTACCGGTCGGCGCGTTCATCCGCATCGAGCGCGGAACACGCTGGCTGTGGGCGGAGGCCGTGGGCAAGTTCGGCGCATCCCGGGAGTGTGACGACGACGGTTGGATGCCCGCCGCCCGTTCGGGCGACCGCGCCGGCTTCCTTCGTCCGGACGGCCTCTGGGAGCGCGAGGAGACCCTGGTCGTGGACACCGGCGCGTTCGGCCCGCCCTCCGCGATCGAGTTGAAGGAGACCGCCAGACTGCGCAGGTCCGGACTCCTCGACACGCGTGGGCACCTGACGTCCACCGCCCTGTATCAGACGCCTGAACTCCCGCTGCTCGAGGACGCGGCGTTCTACCAAAGGTATCTGCTCGGCGAAGCACGTCCTCTGCTGGCCACCGGTCCGCTCGCCGGGCTCATCGACGACCCTCACGACACCGACCTGTTGGACCTGGCACTCGCCGCGAGCTTCGAGACCATCGCCGATCTGCTTCGCCGTTCGCCCGGCCTGCGTACGTGGGGTCCGTACGCCGTGACCGCGATCGACACGGTCGGCCTGCCGGGCTCCACGGTCGACGAGGTCGCCCAGCGGGTCCACCGTGCGCGTACCGGCCCTCCGCGTTACACCGCGATCTGGCCTCTGCTGTGTGCCGCCGCCGACGCGGCAGGGGCACGGGACCTCACCGAGGGGACGAACGCGTTGGTCTCCCAAGCTGTCGTCAACCTCGCGATCGCCGACCGTGCGACCCAGCCCACGGCACAGGTCGACCTGCGTATCGATGACCTGTGGCAACAGGGCGGCATTTGGCGTGCACAGCAGCCTCCCGTTCCCTGGTATGTCGACGGCGCCGACCCGTTGGAACCGCTGGGTGTCGGACACCGCGAGCACACGGGCTCCCTCCCCGCCACACCGCCGGACCCGGAGGTGGCCCCAGTCCGGCAGGAGCCGTCAGGGGAGCCCTGCACCCCGCCGGAGGACACTTCGGCACCAGCCCTGCTGGAGGAGACCGCACCTGATGAACCCGTACCGGCCGTCGAGCATCTCGACGACAGCCTCACCGTCTACACCTGCTGTCTGCTGCCGCGCCACATCGATGACGGCACCCTTCCGCTGCCGACCATCGCCCGGGAGGATTTGCCAGACGGCCCGTTCATCCTCGAACTTCATCACGACGATGATGCGCAGGACCCCCGGGAACCACAGGAGATCGGCCTGACGGATGCAGGGTTGACCGGCGTGGCCTGGCCATGGTCGTTCTATCCCGGCATCAGACTTACCGTCACCGTGCCGCGCGGGGGACGTCGTCTGCACGCCATCACGGCCCCGCTGGACGAGCCCCTTCATCTCGACGGTCACGGCCCGTTCTCCTGGGACTGCGACATCGGCGTCCTACGACGCCACCTCGGCCTCACACCGCAAGAGCCGGAGCGGCAGCCCCCGGCTCCTCGACGGACGGGGCGCACCGGGTACGCCCCAGCGGTCGACAGCCTGTGTTCCCTCGTCGTCGCGGGACTGCGCCGCCACGGGACACCGGGCCTGTTCGACGCCCGCTCCATGCGGGGCGATCGACTCAGCGCAGCGCTGTTCGGACCTGGTCCCGTGCCGCCCCAGCTGATGTGGACAGTGATTCATACCTGTGAAGACATGGCCGACCGAGGGCTGCTGGAGCGCGAGACGGGAGCGGGCGAACCGGACCTGTTCATCTGGTGGCCGGGTGACAAGGCGCCCACAACGCGAATGCGTCCGGGCGCACTTGAACACCGGGTGCTACGAAATCATGTAAAAGCGCACTACGTACCACCTGATCGTCGTAAGCTCCCCTCGGGGCGGCAGGCAAGCGATCACGCACGAGTTGCCTATGCGCGGTGGCGCATCGAGATGCTCGGTCCGGACGCCGACACAACCCTCCCCGAGGGCTACACCTTCGTCCGCGGTCACCGGCGCGGCACCGAACAACCTCCCTCCTGGCACGACGACTTGAGCGGATGCACTTGAGGTCCACCATGACGCGACAAACATCGAACACGCCTCAGCTGCCCGAGCCGCCGGCCGACCTGGCCGAGAAGCTGTGCGAGGCCATCGACCGCCTGGGCAACCCCATCGGGGACGTACTCACCGCACTCGATGCCGCGGCCCTGCTCCAACTGCTGCAACGCGTACGCAACCGTGACCGCATCGCCATGCTCCAGACTCTGCGTGTGCCCTCCGCCAGGCTCAGTTCGCGGGCTGCCGAGCAGTGTCTGGCCACACTGCGCAAACGCAACGCCGATACGCAGAAGCGGGCTGCGGGCACCATCTCCCAGCCCACCATCACCGCGCTCGTCAGCGCTCTCCGAGAGCACGAGCGGCACGGCGGTGACCAGCATCTCGACGAGGCCGTCACCGCGTTCTCCGAGTCCCGTCCGGAGCTGTTGCTGGCCGCCTTCTCGGCTCCCCTCTGCTCACCCGGCCACACTGCCCTCCTGCGCCACGCCCTGCAGAGGTTCCCCATGCCCGCGTGGCCGAAGGAGGACGTGCAGAACACCATCGACGCCTGCTCCGCCCTGGAGCGAGCCTGGCTCTTTCTCATGCCCTATTCCCAGGACGTTCGCCACACGGAGACGGGGTCGTCACAGGCTGCGAACACCGACCTCGCACCTGACCGGTCGCCCACGGGAGGGGAGCCGGAACGCGCCGATTGGAGTACCCGGGCCGAGGACCTGAATGCGCTGCTCGTCTCTGCACGATCTGCCGCAGCGCGCGTCACCGCCCATCTGACGTCGGAGCGGGTGCCCGCCCACGACGACATCGCCGCCCTCACCGCTCTGCGGAGTGCCGCGCTCGAGGTGCACGAAGATCTCGGTACCCGGGTCTCCGTGGCCGTGCCGCCGGATCCGGCCGATATCCGGTCCTTGTGCGCCGCCGCCCGTACTGCCGCGGCCGAGCAGGCGCAACAGGCCGTAAATCGTGCGGCGTTGCTGCGTGTCGCCGCGCTCAAGGGCCTGTCCGGCAGCACATCCCTGGAGTCCGTCCGTGAACAGGCATTGCGGCTGCTCGACGCCCCCGCGGCCGATTCGGAGCATCTGCGGTTGCTCGTCGCGCTGGCGGATGCCCACGAGGGTGACGACGACTCAGCCGTCGATGAACTCTTTGCCTTCCTCAAAGAGGCACCCCAGGACGTCAGCAGCGTCGCCGCCCTGATCCTGCGCGGCAAGGTGACCGCACCGGACGGCTCGGCAGGCGACGCGGAGAAGCCGACGGTCGGTCCCCCCACTACACAAGTGCCCCCTCCACCTGCTGCTCCCGCCCCCGAATCCACCTCGGCAGAGTCTTCCGACGAGGTGCCCGATCCGGAGACGGCTCCACAGTCCGAAGCCGCTCCTGCCGCCTTACCCGCGGTCGTCCGCACCGAGCCCCCGTTGTCGGAGGCCACGGAGACCGAAGCGACGGAAGCCCTGGCACCGTCCGCCGCCGAGCGGGCGGTACCAGAGCCTGTTCCCGCGGAGATCGCGCTGATCACGCGTCTGATCTCCACCGGCGAACTCGCGCTGGCGGGACACGCGGCCCACGCCGCAGGCCGCCCTTCCCTCCAGCAGGCGCTGGAGACCCTGCAACTGGCGCACTGTGTACGTTCGGAGACGGGCCCGTGCGCCGGAGCCGTACGCGAGCGCATCGACCTGGAAATCGGTCACCCGAGCGTGACCGGTCAGGACGAGCGTATGTTGCTGCTTGCTGCCGCTCTCCGAGCAGCCCTCCTCACTGCCGACCCCAACGCCGGTGAACTGGTCAACGCCCTTGCCGCCAACTGCTCCGGCATGACACACCTTCAGCAGTTGTGCCGCGCGGTGGGGACGGCCTCCGCACGCGGCCAACTCAGCGCGGCAGAAGGCCTCAACGTCTTCGAGAGCATCACCGAGGCCGACACCGAGGTCAGCCGGGCTTCGGAGGACGCCCGCCTACACCTCGCCGCGCCGCGCCACCTCCACTTCCCCCGCGCAGAGGCGATCGTCCGCTCCTGGTGGGACGCCGACGGCCTGATCGGGTCACTGGTCGCGACGGCGGCCGACGACCTGCGCGACCGCGTCGACCAAGTCGCTGCCCAGGTGCGCCGGCTCACCGCTGCCGCTTTGGCCAAAGAACTCAAGGACATCGACAACCGGCTCCGCCGCAACAGTGCCGTACTGCAGGGTGCTGCTCGGCGCCGCATTCTTCAGTACGCCGCGGATTCGCTCGACATCGTCAACACCTGGTTGCTGGCCACCCGCAGCGCGGCCCGTAGCCCCTCGCCGAACAGTGTGCTCGCGAATCTCCGCCGTGACGTTCGCGCGCAGACCGACGACGCCTACACCGAATTGCGCGCTCATGCGGACACCGTCACCGAGCCCTTCAGCGCCGCCGTGGCCGAGACGGTCCTGGACAGCATCCGGACCACTACCCGGTTGCTGGACGGCGCTACGCTGCCTGGCGCCGAACCTGCGCCGGGCAGTGCGCTCAACGCCGACCTGCTGCGCTGCTCCCGTCTTCCGCTGACCAGGGCGCTGGAACCGGCGCGCGAGGTGACGTTGGACGACATCGCGCACGCTCAGACCCGTACCTGGGCACAGGCGGCACGTGACCAGGCGGTAGCCGGCAATTTCGCGGCGGCACGTGCGGCGGTGGAAGCGGCGGAAGGCGAGTCTGAGGACGACGACACCTCGCTGCGAGACGCCGTCGAGCAGGCCCGCGGCCATGCGCTGGCCACGGCACGCGCGACGATCGACGAGATCCGCAGCCTCGTGGCGACCGCCACCCGGCAAGGTCGCCTTCCCGAACCGGGCCGCTCCGATGTCACGGCACGGGTCGAAGCCGCTGAAACCGACCTGGCAGGCGACGACTTCAGCGCTGTCGACCGGCAGATTGACGCCATCAATGACATCATGCCCCGGCTTGCCGACCGAGCCAGGTCCGACCTCATGCAACGTGCCAAGGAGGAGATCAACAACGCGCAGGGAGGCGTCCCCGGCGACGTCATGACGAGAATCACGCAACTCGTCGACGCAGGGGACTTGGCGACGGCAGAGGACTACCTGCTCACCGCGCTCGCCGGAGAACACCCGCCCACCTCGGCACCGGAGAACGACCTCGAACAGTTCTTCCCTTCGGTGCCCGACAGCCTCCCCAAGGGCATCACACCGGAGCTCATCGAGGCCGTTGACGGCGGTGGCACGCACGCCGGTCTGGACTTCTCCCAACTGCGCACCCGCGAGCGCAATACCACTACCGAGACGCTGCGTGCCTGGGCCCAACTCCTCAGGAACTGGCGCACCCTCAAGAGCGGCAACCATCTGCTCCGCAGCGCACTGCGCATCGCGGGCATCGAGTACGGCAGCGAATACCCGGCAGGTCCGTACGCCCCCAACCGGAGGTGGATCGAACTCACCGATGTTCAGCTGCTGGGTGGATGTCGGCTCCCGGCCTTCGGCTCCGAGGCGGGCGGTCGACTGCGCGTACTCCTGACTCCCGACGTGTCGGACGTGACCACCCTGACTGCGTGGGCGGACCAGGACACCAGCACTCTGCCCATCCTCGTCGTCGTCCTGGGCACACTGCCCGCCGCCTCCCGTCGTGAACTCGCTCTGCAGACGGCCAAACAGCCCATGAAGCCCTTGCTGTGCCTGGATGCCGCAGCCGTGGCCTACTTGGCGTCCAAGGCCAGCAACCGGTTCACCACGACGGAGCGCATCCTCGCGCCGTTCGCCGCCACCAACCCCTATCGCCCCGACGCGAACGAGTCCGTCCCCAGCGAGATGTTCTACGGGCGCCAGCAAGAACTCAGCGACATCACCTCCATGACAGGCGCCCAGCTGCTGTACGGAGGACGCCAGCTCGGCAAGTCGGCGCTCCTGCGCGCCGCCGCACGCCGTTTCGAGACGACGCCGGGTCATGTCGCGCTCTACATCGCGTTGCCCACCACGCTCGGGCTCGGTCAGAAGACCGACGAGCTGTGGGACATGATCGGTCGTGAACTCGACCGCAAGGACATCGGCCCGCCGGTCCGGCAGGCCCGGCGTGGCACCGCGCAACACCGTGTCACCGCCGCCATCACCGCCTGGCTCGACGACGACTCTGCCCGCCGGCTCCTCGTCCTGTTCGACGAGTGCGACATCTTCTTCGATGCCGAGGCGCAGGAGAACTTCCCCCAGACGACGCGCCTGCGGGAACTCATGAGCAACACCAACCGCAGGTTTAAGCCCGTCTTCGCCGGCCTCCACCAGGTGCAGCGTTTCTCCGGCCTGCCGAATCAGCCTCTGTACGACGCCCACTTCGGCAAGCCCGTCGTCATCGGACCGCTGGCGCCGGCACCGGCCTTCCGACTCGTCCGACAGCCCCTGGAAGCTCTGGGAGTCCGGATTCCTGACGAGCTCATCCACCGGATCCTTGCCTATTGCAACTACCACCCCAAACTGCTTCAGCTCGCCGGGCAGGCACTCGTGCAGGCGTCTCTCAACACTCGCGTCAGCACGCCGCCCGCTCCCGGTACACCGCCGTGGCATGTCGACAACGCCGTCCTCGAACGGGTCATCGGGTCGCAGGATCTCACCGACCGCACGCGCAACACGATCAACCTGACCCTCGAACTGGATCCTCGCTACAAGCTCATCGCGCTCGTCGTGGCCCTCGAAGCGCACGCGGGCGGTGTCGATCACCGAATGCCCACCCGGGCGCTGAGCAGGGCCTGCGACGAATGGTGGCCGCAGGGGTTCACTGGCCAGGGCCCCGACGAGTTCCGCGCGCTGCTGGAGGAGATGACCGGCCTGGGGATCCTGGCCGGCGACCCGCAGGGTTGGCGACTGCGTTCTTCCAACGTCCTTCGCCTCCTGGGCAATCAGCATGCGATCGAGGAGGCTCTGGAGAACCACGACACCTCCAAGCCGCTGACCAAGCTCACCGCGGCCCAGGCGAGGCGGCCCATCACCGGCGACAGCCGCATCAGCCCGCTCACCGAACAGCAGCTCGCCCGCCTCACCGCTCCGGGAAATGAGCTGCGAATCGTCATCGGCAGTACCGCCACCGGCTTGGACACTGTCGAGGCCGTGCTTGAGGACCAGCAGAACAGGGCTCCTTCCAAGCTGGAACCCATTGTCTGTTCCAAATCTCGGCAGCGCTACAAGGACCTGCTCAGTACGGGTCGGCCCGGTCCTATGCACCGCATCGTGGTGGTGGAGCTCAGCCGTTTCAAGGATCTGGACAGGGCCAGGGAGAGCCTCCGGCAGGTGGAGACGATTCAGCCGCCGGCCGGTGTCACCCGGACCGTTGTCGCGCTGGCCGACGCCTGCAAGGCCGAGCATGTGGCGCTCGCGGCCGAGTTCGATCCCGACAACGTCCTGATCCCGCTGCGCCGGGTCACTCTCGAAGGAATCAGCAGTTGGGCCACGGACGTGGAGGCGCTCGAGCCCTTCGCGGAGACGGAGGCCCGTAACCGGCTCATGGAGGCCACCGGGGGCTGGCCGATTCTCCTGGACACAGCACTCCGACAGGCCCGACAAGGCCGCCGCGTTCTGGCGATCTGCAAGAACGTCCACGAGGCAGTCGCCACCGGTGATCTCGGCACCGCCCTCCTGGACGGGCTCGGGCTCACGTCATCCCCTGACATGGGCACACTCCTGACCGAGCTGGTCGCCTTCGACGAACCTCTGCCGTGGGACGACCTGGTGGAGCTCCTTCAGGGCTCCCACCCCGCACCGCAACGTGCCCTGGAAGAGCTGCGCATCCTCGACGTCCTCGCCCAGGACGACGAACAGCTTTACCAATTGGACCCGACGGTCCGCCGAGCCTGGCCACTGCAACAGCGCGTCAGAGGCTCGTCACTCGGGTGAGCATGGTTCCGGTGCCAGCAGTGGCGCCGGACCACCCGCTAGCCGTGTGGCGCAGCGTTGGTCGCTGTACAGAAGCAGGTGTTGGCATGTGTCCAGGCGGAGCGGTGGTGCCACAACTTGCGGAATCCAAGAGTGGTCACCGCGATCTGTAGAGGTACATCGGTCGGTAACAGCGCCGGGCTCCGGTCCGGCGGCTCACCGACCGCTTCTGCGAGGACCGGCCAGGTACGAAGATCCTCGAAGATCAAGATTTTCGACAGCGTCTCTCACTGCTGTCAGGCGCCGACATGTAGATGGGCTACCCAGAGGGGCGGCGTCAGAGGGAACTGGTTCTCTGGTCTCCCGGAATGAGTCGCTTGCCGTCCGCCCGGGGTGGCTGGAGGCGGCGTACGAACCAGTTCTTCACGGGGTCGGGGCGGTGTAGCGGTGCCAGGGCGGGGCGACTGGATCTTGAAGATCCGACTTCTGGTCCGCGGCTGGACCGGGGATGATGTCATTTGGGGGTTGTGTGGTGGCGCAGGGTGTCGAACTTGATGCTGAGTGTGTTTGTCGTGGGG
>NZ_AEJC01000411.1 GCF_000317595.1 Streptomyces ipomoeae 91-03
CCCCTACGGTCGGCGGCCGATGGTCAGGTTTGCGGGGCGGTACGGGACGTAGGCCGCGCCGTCCAGGTTGAGGGCGACGGCGGCTGTCTGGAGTGCGGCCGGGGTCGCGGTGGCGCCCCAGTGGCCGGAGTCGACGCGGTGTTCCACGGCGTGGAGCGCGGCGACCGTTTCGGCGACCGTGAAGGCGCAGTGGCCCTGGCGCTCGACGTAGGCCTGACGGAGAAGGGCGGCGTCTCCGGAGGCGCGGACTCGGGTGGCGAAGCGGGACTCCTGCTCCACGGGGACGAGGTTGTCGGCGGTGGTGTGGATGTTGAGGAGGGGGACGGCCAGGCCCTGGCCGGCGGAGGAGGTGCGGTCGGCGGTCGCGACGGCGGCGGGGTCGGCTGTGATGGTCGCGCCTTCGGTGAGGGATCGCAGGTCGGAGCGCAGGTCCAGGCCGGCCTGTCGGTACAGAGCCTTGACCAGAGGGGCGTGTTGGGAGGTGGACAGCACGCGCGCGTAGTCGAGGCCTTTGTTCCAGGCGTTGTTGCCGCCCAGCGCCCGTTCGATGTGGTAGCGGCCACCTTCGACGAAGTTCAGGATGCCCTGGGCGAACCAGTCGTACTGCTGGGCCTGTTGCTCCGCCCAGTCCCCGGCGGCGGGGCGGGCCTTGCCGGGGGACCAGGCGGGCAGGTTGAGGAAGGCGGCGGCGAGGGCGATGCGGGCCCGGCCCTCGGGGGTTTTCTGGGCGGCGTTGACGGCGGCGGTGAGCTGCTGGGCGGTGGTGGCCGCCTCGGCCTGGGAGGCGAAGTCCACCAGCTTCACGTCGGTGTCGGGGAGCAGGAGGCGGGCGATCGTGTACTCGGCGTCGAGCTGGTAGTTCTCCAGGTCGTTGGCGCCGGCGACGAGGCCGCACAGGCCCAGGGCGCCGTCGATCCCGCCGGCTCCGGAGCGGGCGAGCCGGGCGTTGACGAGGCCGCCCATGGACTGGCCGATGGAGAGGGTGCGGGTGGGTTCGCCGATCTTGTCGGTGACGGCCGCGATGGTCGCCAGTTGGTCGCGCTCCGCGCTCTCCAGTGCCCAGAGCGTCCTGCTCGTGTCGTACGAGCTGCCGGTCAGCGCGTAGCCCTCTTCGAGGAGGCGCAGGCGTACGGCCTCGGAGGGTGCGTTCTGGGCGACCGTGGCGCCGAAGCCGTGGCTGAAGACGATCAGGGTGCCGTTCCAGTCCTCCGGGACGTCGGCGATCCAGGTGGCGCCGTCGGGGAGGGTGCCGCTGAGGCGTTCGACCGCCGAAGCCGTCTGGGCGGTGGCCGAGGGCGGGGTGGCCGCCGGTGAGGCGGCGGAGCCGGTCAGGGAGAGGACTACGGCTGCGGCCAGGGCGGTGAGGGCGCGGGCTGTCGAGCGGCGGGTCCGTGAGGTCATGACGGCTGGGGCTCCTGTCTACGCGTGGGTGGGGGGACGGTGACGCGTGGTAACCCGGACCCGACGGAATGTAGGGCTGAAATGTTGTCGGGGTCAAGAAAGTGCACAACATTGAGAGGTGTGTGTCTGAGGTCGGCTGCGGAATCTGGGATTCCTGTCCCCTTATGAGGGATCGTTTCACCCGTACGGAGTAAATGTGCTGAACGGGCGTGAAGGTGCCGCTTCCTGGCGCCTACCGTCCATGAGTGATGAGCACCAGTCCGGAGACCTCGACCCGCACCACAGGCGCGCACCGGGCGCACCGCGAGGCGCGCGACCGGGCCGCGGCGCGCGCGGTGGCGCGGCGCCCGCCCGCGCGCTGCGAGCCGTACCTGGACGGTCTGTTCACGTACTGCCTGTCGGTGCTGTGCGACCACGACTCCGCGACCGGGGCCCTCGGTGACGTCCTCGCCCTCGCCGAGCGCCGCCGGGGCCCCGACGCCCCCGACGCCCGCCGCGCCTGGCTGTACGCCCTCGCCCGCTGGGCCTGCCTGCGCAGGCTCGCCGAGGTCCGGCAGACACGGCAGGGCACGCACGCCGCCGGGCGCCGGGCCACGTACGCCGGCGCCGAGAAGCCGCACGGCGCGAAGTCGTCCCCGAAGGCCGCCGGCAAGTCCGTGGCCCTCTCCGAGGACGAGGAGCGGCAGCGGCGGCGAGAACTCGCCCTGCTCGCCTGGCCGGAGGCCGCGGGCACCACACCCGAGCAACGTGAGGCGCTCGAACTGGCCGTGCGTCACCAGCTCGCCGCCCAGGAGGTCGCCGACGTCCTGGGCATGGACCTCGCCTCCGCGCGGGAGCTGCTCTCCTCCGCCGCCTGCGAGGTCGAGCGCACCCGGGCCGCCCTCGCCGTCGTGGAGACCGGCGCCTGCCCCAGCGTCGCCCGCCTCACCGGCGACCACCAGCTCGTCCTCACCGCCACCCTGCGCAGCGAACTCGTCCGGCACGTCGACGACTGCCCCGTCTGCCGTCGCGCCGCCGAGCGCGCCGTCCCCGGCCACTGGCCCGGCACCAGCGTCACGCCCGCCGCGCTGCCCGTGCTGGAAGCGCCGCGCGCGGCCCTGTGCGCGGCGATGGGGCACCTCACACGCGCGCGTGCGCCACGTTTCGACCGGCGCGGTTTCCCGATCGACCCGAGGGACCGCGCGGCCCGCCGGGATCGGCTACGCGCGCGTGCCGTCACGACGACCGTCGTCGCCACCGTGGTCGCCGCGCCCGTCCTCGCCCTCTGGGCCGCCTACCGGGGCGCGCCGCTCACCGGTGAGGGCGTCGACGGCCGCCCGATCACCGCCGGCCAGGAGCTCGGCGACGGCACCGTCGGCGACGGCAGCGGCGACACCTACGAGAACGCCGGCAGCGCCAGGGCCAAGCCCGGCGGGCTCGGCAGGGGCAAGCACACCCCGAAGGACGACGTCGCGGTCGAGGTCAGCCCCGGCAAGGGCCACGGCGGGCTCTCCGTCACGGCCGCGAACGACGGCGAGACCACCCTCATCACCCTGAAGGCGACCGGCGACACACCCGTCCACTGGTCCGCCCACACAGGCGACCACTGGCTCTACCTGAGCGAGTACTCGGGCACCCTGGAACCCGGCGAATCGTTGACGATCAAGGTGTACGTGGACCCGCTGACCGAGCCCGCCGGTCACTGGACCGCGCAGGTCTCGCTCGCTCCCTCAGGGACCGTCGTCACCATCGAGGGGCAAGGCCCGGTGCCCGCACCCCAGGACGACACCCACCCGACCCCACCGGCCCAGAACCCCGGCCCCCCGAGGCCCACACCGCCCCCGGATCCCGGCCCGGAGCCCACCCCGACCGACCCACCCCAGCCCGACCCGACCCCGACACCCACCGACCAGACCCCCACGGACCCGGCCACCCCGACACCACCGCCGGGCGACGGCGGCGGCGACCCGCCTCCGCCGTCGTAGCCGCCGTATGGCCGTCATACGACCACCGCGCCCGCCGAACCGCCACGCGCCCGCCGAACCGTCAGTCGACGACCGGATCCGCCGGATGCGGAGCCACCAGCGGCAGCCCCGACGCCAGCCGCTCCTCGCACAGCTCGACCAGGCGGTCGTACGCGGCCTTGCCCATCAGTTCGATCAGTTCCGGGCGGTACGAGACGTACACCGGCTCGCCCGCGCCGTGCGCCGAGGTCGCCGAGGTGCACCACCAGTGGAGGTCATGGCCGCCGGGGCCCCAGCCACGGCGGTCGTACTCGCCGATCGAGACCTGAAGGACCCGCGTGTCGTCGGGGCGGTCGATCCAGTCGTACGTTCGCCGCACCGGCAGCTGCCAGCAGACGTCCGGCTTGGTCTCCAGGGGCTCGCGGCCCTCGCGCAGGGCGAGGATGTGCAGCGAGCAGCCCGCGCCCCCGGCGAAACCGGGGCGGTTCTGGAAGATGCACGAACCCTTGTACGGGCGGGTCTGCCGATCCCCGTCCTCGTCCTCCGAGACCCAGCCGGACTCCATGCCCACGTCATGGAACTGCCAGATCTCCGGAGTGAGCCTCGCCACATGGTCGGCGACGCGCTTCTCGTCGTCCTCGTCCGAGAAGTGAGCACCCAGGGTGCAGCAGCCGTCGTCCGCGCGGCCCGCCTGGATGCCCTGGCAGCCGCTGCCGAAGACGCAGTTCCAGCGAGAGGTCAGCCATGTCAGATCGCAGCGGAACACCTGCTCGTCGTCCGCCGGATCAGGGAACTCCACCCATGCGCGCGCGAAGTCGAGCCCCTTCTCGTCGGGCTCCGGAGCGGCCTTCTTCTGCTTCGGTGGCTTGGTCGCCGCCTTCGCCCGCGAAGAACCGACGGCCGCCCCGGTTCCCGCTGCCGACTTGTCGGCCTTTGCCTTTTTCGTCTTTGGCACCCGTCCAGGGTACGGCGCCGCAGAGAGCATCCAGCGCGGTGCACGGCCCGGCTGGCAGTAGCGTTCCGTACATGAGACTCGGTGTCCTCGACGTGGGATCGAACACGGTGCATCTGCTGGTGGTGGACGCACACCCCGGCGCGCGCCCCCTGCCCGCGCACTCGCACAAGGTGGAGCTCCGCCTTGCCCAACTTCTCGACGAGGCGGGGGCGATCGACCCCGACGGCGTCGAGAAACTCATAGGAGTGGTCCACGAGGCGCTCCAGGCCGCCGAGGACAAGGGCGTGGAGGAAATGCTCCCGTTCGCCACCTCCGCGGTGCGCGAGGCCAGCAACGCCGACGACGTACTCGCCCGAGTGAAGGACGAGACCGGCGTCGAGCTGCAGGTCCTCACCGGCGCCGAGGAGGCGCGGCTGACCTTCCTGGCCGTCCGTCGCTGGTTCGGCTGGTCGGCGGGCAAACTGCTCGTCCTCGACATCGGCGGCGGCTCGCTGGAGATCGCGTACGGCATAGACGAGGAGCCCGACGCGGCCGTGTCGTTGCCCCTCGGCGCCGGCCGCCTCACCGCCGGCTGGCTCCCCGACGACCCGCCCGCCCCCGACGACGTCCGCGCCCTGCGCCGCCACGTCCGCGCCCAGATCGCCCGTACGGTCGGGGAATTCAGCCGCTTCGGCGCGCCCGACCACGTCGTCGCCACCTCCAAGACCTTCAAGCAGCTCGCCCGCATCGGCGGCGCCGCCCGCTCCGCCGAGGGCCTCTACGTCCAGCGCGACCTCAAGCGCGAAGCCCTGGAAGCCTGGGTCCCCAAACTCGCCGCCATGACCACCGCCCAGCGCGCCGCCCTCCCCGGTGTCTCCGAGGGCCGCGCCAACCAGTTGCTGGCGGGTGCGTTGGTGGCGGAGGCCGCGATGGACCTGTTCCAGGTGGAGACGTTGGAGATCTGCCCGTGGGCCTTGAGGGAGGGCGTGATCCTGCGGCGACTTGATCACATGGGTACGGCGTAGGAGGGACAAGGGGGTGCGTGGTTGTCTGCGGTGAGTGGGGCCGGTCGCGCCCGCGCCGCGCAACCACGCACAACCCGCACGCGCCCACGTCGCGTCGCCCCAACGGCGCATGGGTGAGGACACCTCACCCCCGGTTGACACCCGACCCCGGCCCACATGACGAACCGCACCCCTTAGGCTGTCTCGCGTGGCAGAACCCGTACGGATCCCGGATGCGAAGGTCGCACTGTCCACGGCCTCCGTGTACCCGGAGTCGACGGCGACGGCCTTCGAGATCGCCGCGCGCCTGGGCTACGACGGCGTCGAGGTGATGGTCTGGACGGATCCGGTGAGTCAGGACCTGGAAGCCCTGCGCCGGCTCTCCGACTATCACCAGATCCCGATCCTCGCCGTCCACGCCCCCTGTCTGCTGATCACCCAGCGCGTGTGGTCCACGGACCCCTGGGTCAAGCTCCAGCGCGCCCAGGCCGCCGCCGAGAAGCTGGGGGCGACCACGGTCGTCGTACACCCCCCGTTCCGCTGGCAGCGCCAGTACGCGCGTGACTTCGTCACCGGGATCTGGCGGATGGCGAACGAGACGGACGTACGGTTCGCCGTCGAGAACATGTACCCCTGGCGCTACCGCGACCGCGAGATGCTGGCGTACGCCCCCGACTGGGACGTGACGAAGGACGACTACCGCCACTTCACGATCGACCTCAGCCACGCCGCGACGTCCCGCACGAACGCCCTGGAGATGGTCGACCGCATGGGCGACCGCCTCGGCCATGTGCACATGGCCGACGGCAAGGGCTCGGCGAAGGACGAGCACCTCGTCCCGGGCCGCGGAAGCCAGCCCTGCGCCGAGTTGCTGGAACGTCTCGCCATGTCCGGTTTCGATGGCCATGTCGTGATCGAGGTCAACACCCGCCGCGCCATGTCCAGCGCCGAGCGCGAGGCCGACCTGGCGGAGGCCCTGGCCTTCACCCGGCTGCACCTGGCGTCGGCGGCGAAGGTCCCGAGGCGGTGATGGGAGCCGGGGCCGGGGCGGGAGCCGGGGCCGGAACCGAGGCCGGTGCCGGTGCCGGAGCCGCCCCCCGCCGCCGGGGACGGCCTCCTCGTGCGGAGTCGGCCGACACCCCCGCCACCCGCGACCGCATCCTCGCCGCCGCCCGGGAGGAGTTCTCCGAGCGCGGCTACGACAAGACGTCCGTACGCGGCATCGCCAAGGCCGCCGGGGTGGACTCGGCGCTCGTGCACCACTACTTCGGCACCAAGGAGCAGATGTTCGAGGCGGCGGTGGAGGTCGCCTTCTCGCCGGTGCTGGTTGTCAGGGACTCCGTCCTCGAAGGTCCCCTCGACGGCGTGGGAGAGCGCCTGACCCGTACGATCTTCGGTCTCTGGGAGAACCCGACCACCCGCAAGCCGCTTCTCGCCATCGTCCGCTCGGCGGTCAACCACGAGGCGGCGGCGGCCGTCTTCCGCCGTCTGGTCGCCACACAGCTGCTGTACCGCATCGCCCGCCGGCTGGAACTCCCGGACGCGGAGCTACGGGCCGAGCTGGCGGCGGCGCAGCTGGTGGGGGTGGCGATGCTGCGGTATGTGATCAAGGTGGAGCCGTTGGCGTCGGCGGACCCGGAGCAGATCATCAGGAGGGTGGCGCCTGTGGTGCAGGCCCACCTGACCGCGCCCCTTTAGGGGCGCGGGGCTGTGTCGATGTGCGGCTCCGCGGCGATGGGGGTTCCTCCCGCTCGAGCGCAGTCGAGAGTGGGGGAGCGAGCAACCACGACGAACGCGCAGCCGAAAACCGAGACACGCATCCCGTATTCCGGACGTCATGTCCAAGCTCTGGATGACCGGCGTACGCTCGACCTCAGTCATAACTCTCCGAAGGAGCGAGGCGAGCGACGATGCCCGAGCTGAGGTCCCGCACAGTCACCCACGGCCGCAACATGGCGGGCGCCCGCGCCCTTATGCGGGCCTCCGGTGTACCGGGCGCGGACATCGGCCGCAAGCCGATCATCGCCGTCGCGAACTCCTTCACCGAATTCGTGCCGGGCCACACCCACCTCCAGCCGGTGGGCCGCATCGTCAGCGAGGCGATCCGCGAGGCCGGAGGCATCCCGCGCGAGTTCAACACGATCGCCGTGGACGACGGCATCGCGATGGGCCACGGCGGCATGCTGTACTCCCTGCCCTCCCGCGACCTGATCGCGGACAGCGTGGAGTACATGGTCGAGGCCCACTGCGCCGACGCCCTGATCTGCATCTCCAACTGCGACAAGATCACCCCGGGCATGCTGAACGCGGCCCTGCGGCTCAACATCCCGACCGTCTTCGTCTCCGGCGGCCCGATGGAGTCCGGCCGGGCCACGCTGGTCGACGGCACGGTCCGTACGCTCGACCTGGTCGACGCGATCTCCGACGCCGTGAACGACAAGATCTCGGACGAGGACATCCTCCGTATCGAGGAGAACGCCTGTCCGACCTGCGGCTCCTGCTCCGGCATGTTCACCGCCAACTCGATGAACTGCCTGACCGAGGCCATCGGCCTCTCCCTCCCCGGCAACGGCTCGGTCCTGGCCACCCACTCGGCCCGCAAGCAGCTGTACGTCGACGCCGCCCGCACGGTCATGGACATCACCCGCCGCTACTACGAGCAGGACGACGAGACGGTCCTGCCGCGCTCGATCGCCTCGTTCGCGGCCTTCGAGAACGCCATGGCCCTCGACATCGCCATGGGCGGCTCCACCAACACGATCCTGCACCTGCTGGCCGCCGCCCAGGAGGCGGGCGTCCCCTTCGGCCTCAACGAGATCGACGCCGTCTCGCGCCGCGTGCCCTGCCTGTCCAAGGTGGCGCCGAACGTCGGCAAGAACCGCACGTACTACATGGAGGACGTGCACCGCGCCGGTGGCATCCCCGCCCTCCTCGGCGAACTGCACCGCGCGGGCCTGCTGAACGAGGACGTGCACTCCGTCCACAGCCCGTCCCTCGCCGACTGGCTGAAGACCTGGGACGTCCGTGGCGGCTCGCCCTCGCCCGAGGCCGTCGAGCTGTGGCACGCGGCCCCCGGCTGCGTCCGCTCCGCCGAGGCCTTCTCCCAGTCCGAGCGCTGGGAGTCCCTGGACGAGGACGCCGAGAACGGCTGCATCCGCTCCGCCGAGCACGCGTACTCCAAGGACGGCGGTCTGGCCGTGCTCAAGGGCAACCTCGCGGTCGACGGCTGCGTGGTGAAGACGGCCGGCGTCGACGAGTCGATCTGGACGTTCGAGGGCCCGGCGGTCGTGTGCGAGTCGCAGGAGGAGGCCGTCCAGAAGATCCTCACCCAGCAGGTCAAGGAGGGCGACGTCGTCGTCATCCGCTACGAGGGCCCCAAGGGCGGCCCCGGTATGCAGGAGATGCTCTACCCGACCTCGTACCTGAAGGGCCGGGGCCTCGGCAAGAGCTGCGCGCTGGTCACCGACGGCCGCTTCTCCGGCGGCACGTCCGGCCTGTCCATCGGCCACGCCTCCCCGGAGGCGGCCGGTGGCGGCACCATCGCCCTCGTCGAGGACGGCGACCGCATCCGCATCGACATCCCGAACCGTTCGATCGAGCTCCTCGTCGACGACGCCGAACTGGCCCGCCGCGAGCAGGCCCTGAACGGCGTCTACGCCCCGAAGAACCGCGAGCGCAAGGTCTCGGCCGCGCTGAAGGCGTACGCCGCGATGGCCACCAGCGCGGACAAGGGCGCGGTGCGGGATGTGACCAAGCTGGGCTGAGGCGGCCGGCCTGGGCTGAGGCCGGTGCGGTCAAGCCGGCCTGAGGCCGATCGTTCACCTGGCACCTGGCACCTGGCACCTGGCACCTGGACAACTGAGGGCCGTTCCCGCGCGGGGAGCGGCCCTCAGCCTTGCCGTGCTTCGCCGCGCTCGGCGGTGTCACCAACTCGCCGGGTCGCCGCCGTCCACCCCGAACACCGTCCCGTCGGGCGCGCCCGAGCAGATCCGGCCGTCGATGACGACGGGCTCGGGCAGCGCGGCCGCGACCCGGTCCGCGTCGCCGAGCCGAGGGGGCGTCTCCCCGCTGAGCCCGCCCTTGTCGGCGTCCAGCGCGAGCAGCCGTCCGTCGGCGGCAGTGAAGTAGACATGCCGGTCGTCGGCGACCGGCGCCGACCCCCGCGACACCCCGGTCTCGGCCCGCCACACCTGCTCGCGTGCCCCCATGTCGACGGCCATCAGCGAACCCCCGATGCCCAACAGGTACACGCGGTCGCCCCGCACACCCACCCGGGCCTGCTCGACCCGTACGGGCAGCGGGACCCGCACCGTCTCCTTCGCGTCGGGGTCGTAACGGACCACGGCCACCGTGTCGGCGTAGACCCCGCCGATCGCGACGAGGACGAGGGTGCCGTCGTCGACCCCGACCGGTTTCAGATAGCCCTCCAGCCGGGCGCTCCACCGCACGTCCCCGCTCTCCGGATCCACCGCGGTGATCCGGGTCCGCGCCTCCGCCTTCGCCGGGTCGTCCGGCGTGCTGACCACATACGCGAGCCCGTCCCCCACGAACGAACTGAAGTACGCCTCCTGCTGCCCCGGAACCCGCCGGCTCCACAGGGTGTCGCCGGTTGCGCCGTCCAGCCCGGTGACCGTCCCGTCGGCGGAGGTCAGCAGCAGGACGCCGCCCGTGTACCGCTTGCTGCCGTACGCGGTCAGGTCCCGCTCCCAGCGGACCTCGCCGGTGTCCGGGTCGAGCGCCTGCACCCGCCGCTCCCCGTCCGTCAGGACGTGTACCAGACCGCCCGCCGTGGCGGGCGGCTCACTCAGTCCGGCCGCATCCTCCTCGGTGAAGGTGTGCCGCCACAGCACGGTGCCGTCCGCCGGATTCAGCGCGGAGACCAGCCCCGGCTGCGCACACAGCAGCTTCCTCGCCCCGTACGAGCACTGCGGCGCCCCGCTCTTCTTCGCCGTCGGCTTGGTGGCCCAGGGTTCGAGGGCGGGCGCGGCGACCAAGGCCCCGGTGGCCCGAGGCGTGGCCGTGCGATCGCCCCCGTCGGCGCCCCCCGCCCACCGCACCGAGGCGAACACCCCACCCGCGACCAGCACCACCGCGGTGGCGACGAGAAGGGCCCGCTTACGAGGCCGGGCGCCGCCCCGAGACCCGGTCGCGGGCCCGCCCGACCCGCCATCGGCACGGCGACCGCTGTCGGCCACTCCGGCCACTTCGGACTCTTCGGCCCCTTCGGCACCCGAATCGGAACCTGCCCCCGAACCCTTCGGAACAGCCGAACCCGGCAACCAATCCGCACCGGCATGCGAACCCGAACTCGCACCCTCCCCCCTCCGCGTCGGTACGAACGACTGCGTGTCGTACGACGCCGAAACGGACCGCAGTTGGTGCATGAGCTGGTCCGCCGTGGGCCGGTCCTCGGGTTCCTTGGCGAGGCAGGCACGGACGAGGGGCGCGAGGTTCTCCGGTACGCCGGTGAGGTCCGGCTCGTCGTGTACGACCTGGTAGGCGACGACGTACGGACTGTCGGAGTCGAACGGCCCGCGCCCGGTGGCCGCGTGCACGGTCACCGAACCGAGGGCGAAGATGTCGGCGGCGGGCCCGACCTCCCGGGGCCGCCGGAACTGCTCGGGCGCCATGAAC
Organism: Streptomyces ipomoeae 91-03; assembly: GCF_000317595.1. Classification (GTDB taxonomy): domain Bacteria; phylum Actinomycetota; class Actinomycetes; order Streptomycetales; family Streptomycetaceae; genus Streptomyces; species Streptomyces ipomoeae. The sequence continues at coordinate 10,917 of NZ_AEJC01000411.1, forward strand.
GGGGGAGTGCCGATCAACTTTCCCGTCTCGGTGCGCAGTTCGCTGTCCTTCGGGCGGGAGATACCGAAGTCGATGACCTTGGGCCCGTCTTCGGCGAGCAGCACGTTGCTCGGCTTGAGATCGCGGTGAACGACGCCCGCCCGATGGATGTCACGCAGCGCCTCCGCCAGCCCGGCCATCAGCCGACGCAACTGCCCCGGCGGCATGGGCCCGTTCCGCTTGACGTGTTCGGCGAGGGTCGGACCGGGGATGAAGAGGGTTGCCATCCAGGGCCGCGCACTGTCGGTGTCGGCGTCGACGACCGGCGCCGTGAAGGCACCGCTGACCCGCCGAGCCGCGGCCACCTCCTGCCTGAACCGCCCCCTGAACTCAGGGTCCTTGGCGAACTCGGCGTGCACCACCTTCACCGCGAGCCGCAACCCGGAGGTCGAGGTGGCCAGATGCACGACCCCCATGCCGCCCGAGCCCAGACACGCCCCCAGACGGTACTGGCCGGCGTGCTCGGGAAGTTCCGCTTCCGCCCCCGACCCGGCGTCCCGCTGCGGTGCCATGGGGCCCACCTCCGTGCTGTTCGGGCCGGTCGCGCGACGCACGGAGCCTAGTCGATGACACGTACGGGACAGAGGCGGCGTGCCCGTCGTCATGTGCGAATAACGTACATGTGTGCGTGGCTTGATATATGGGTATTAACGGCTCCCCATGACTGTCATGGGGTTCACGCCTTCACGCACACACGCTTCACGGCCGGCCGACGCAACGGCTCGACGGCCTCAAACGGGGGGAGATTTGCCATGTCCATCGACCATGTCGAAGAAGTCACGGGCGACGGCGGGGGCGAGGAGCAGCTGACGGCCACGGCATCGACGACGGCCGCGTCCGCCACGGTGACGGCAGCCGTCCGCTACTACTCGATCGCCCCCGGCGTCCGCCTCAACGTCCGCAGCGGTCCCAGCACCAGCTACGGCATCGTCCGCGTCCTCCCCGAGGGCTCCAAGGTTCCCATCTTCTGCCAGACCCCCGGCCAGACCATCTCCGGCCCCTACGGCACCACCAACCTCTGGGACAACATCGCCGACGGCGAGTACATCTCCGACGCCTACGTCTACACCGGCGTCGACGGCTACGTGGCCGGCCGCTGTGGCTGACGACTCAGCCACCGGGCCGCGGTGAGGCGCACCGCAGGCCCACGGTGACGGGAGCACAGGCCCACGGTGAAGGGG
>NZ_AEJC01000412.1 GCF_000317595.1 Streptomyces ipomoeae 91-03
GCCCACCGCACCGCCCCGCCCGACCACGGCACCCACTTCGACTCCGGGCACGCCCGGCGACGCACGGCGCCCTGGGATTACGGCCGACGGACAGCGGCTGTCGTACGCCTCCGGCACGACGCGGCCCTCGAACGGCTCCGGCGACACGAGCGGCCCGGCCCCCTCGCGTACGACCGCCTCCGGCCCGGCGGCCGGACCCCGCCCCCCGCGTACCTCCACCGGCGACGGCGACCCCGCCCAGCGCCGCGCGGAGCACCCCCGCT
>NZ_AEJC01000413.1 GCF_000317595.1 Streptomyces ipomoeae 91-03
CCGCTCAACAGCACGTTGTCCTGGCGCGGACAGCGATTGCGACGCAGGCGTGGGCGCACCTCCCGAGGTGCAAGGGTTTGACTGCGCTACGTCCCAGTAGCCACTCGCGAAGTTACCCGGGGTTACTTTCAGGGGTCAAGGCGCTTGTGGCAAAAGGATGTTGGATGTGCTGCATCCGTGAAATCGGAGGTTCGGCATCCGGGAAAGGTGAACGTCCCTCACCTTTGTCTTTGTTGATCGCGGCCTTCGACTTCACCGTCGCGGCGGCTCCCCGTCCGCTTCCCCGGTGATGGCCGTAATCGCTCAACTTGCTTGCGACGCCTTGACGTTGGCTCTCCGACAGGTCTACAACTCTCCGGGGTTTCCCCCAACGGATCCGTGGCGCCGGATCCGACGCACGGCGCTTGTCACCGTCCCGAGCCCCCGTCGATCGACGGAGGTGGGTGACACACCTGAACGCGCCGCGCGGCCCAACGCGGCACCACCCCTCCGTCGCGGTACCGGGCACGGTCGCCTTCCCCTCCACTGGGCCGTGTCCGGTCCCCGGCCGTCGCTGTCGATCCGTCACGTACGGAGAAGACGTGTCACGGATCGGCAGCGGCCGTACGGCGCCGTCCGGCATCGGACGCGTTCCCCCGCGCGAACGGTGTCCATCCGCGCGCACTCACCCGCATTTCTCGCTTTCTGAGAATCCCTGAGAAGAGGCACCCCCATGCGTACGCGATCCCTCCTTGCCCTCGTCGGAACCACCGCCGCCCTGATGGTCTCGGCCGTCAGCCCCGCCTCCGCCGCCGACACCGTGCTCACCACCGGCGGCCTGGCCGGTGACGCCGTCGCCTCCGGGGACGTGCTGAACGCGTCCATCGCCTCCGGCACCGCCGCCACGTTCTACTCCAGCGCCACCGGCACCAGCGGTATCTCCTGTGCCGCCTCGCAGTTCACGGCCACGGTCGGGGAGAACCCCGCGGCGCCCGGCACGGCCACCGAGTCGGTCACGAACCACACCTTCGGCAGCTGCACCAGCAACGTCCTCGGCGTCACCGGCGTCACCGGCATCACGGTCAACAACCTGGCCTACAACGCCGCCGTCTCCTCCGACGGCACCGTCACCGTGACCCCGCAAGCCGGCTCGGTCCTGCAGACCACCGTCGTCCTGCGCACCCTGCTGGGCAGCATCAACTGCGTCTACCAGGCGGCCGGCATCACCGGCACGGCGAGCAACGACGACAACAGCATCAGCTTCGTCAGCCAGCCGTTCACCCGGACCTCCGGCTCGTCCCTGTGCTTCAGCACCGGCTACTTCACGGCGAAGTACGCGCCCGTCTCCGACACCACCCAGGGCGGCGCAACGGTCTTCGTCAACTGACGTGAGAAATACGCCGGTTGACGAGACCACCCCGCTGATCGGCCACTGAGGTCGCCGGTCAGTCGCCGATACGAGAGCGGCGCCTGCGTCCGCGCAGGAGGAGGGCGGCGCCCGTGGCGAGCACCAACGCCGCGGCGCCACCCGCCACCAGCGGAACGCGGGCGCCGCTGCCGTCGGTCGTGGAGGCGACGGGGCTGCCGGGGTCGGCGGCCTGCGCATCGTCACCGGTGACCGGCGCCTCCGCGGACTCCGAGGGCGTGGGTGTGGACGCGGCGGGCGTCGGTTCCTCGACGGCCGGCTTCTGCGGAGCGGACTTCCCGGTCTCGGCGGGCGTGGCGTCCGAACTCCCGCCCTCATCACCGGAGTCGGTCTGCTTCGCCGTCGGGAACACCACGTCCGAGCACGAGTAGTACGTGTCCACCGTGCTCGTGTTCTGCCAGATCGTGTACAGCACATGATGCCCGGACCGGTCGGCCGGCAGCTTCGCCGAGAACCGGTACGAGCATTGGCTTATGGGCAGTTCAGCAGTGCTTCATGGGGTCTGATCTGGCGTTTTGTGTGGTGGACATGTCCGTGACGGATTCCGAGCCCACGGAATCTGGTTCTGATGTTGCCGCCGCGCAGCCGGGCCCCAGCCGAAGGCGCGGCCTCCGAGGGGATGACGCCCCGCCCGACTCACCAGGTCTTACCGGCCTGCTCCCGGACCGTGCGGTTGATCCGGTTGAAGAAGTTGGTCATCGCGATCTCCAGGGTGATTGAGCCCAGTTGCTCCTCGCTGAAGTGGTCGGCGGCGGCGTCCCAGATTTCGTCGGTGACGCCCGGTGCGCCGTCCTGGAGCCGGGTGGCGGCCTCGGTCAGGGCGAGGGCCGCCCGCTCCTCCTCGGTATAGAAGGGCGTCTCGCACCACGCGACCACGTTGTGCAGCCGCTCCTCCGTCTCACCGGCGTGCTTCGTCGACTGGATCGTGGCGAAGACGCACGGGCTGCAACCGTTGATCTGGCTGACACGCAGATGGACCAGCGACAGCAGGTGCTTGTCGACGCCCTCGGAGTGAATGAGGTGTTGGATTGCTGTGATCACGTCGGGATTGGCCGGGCTCTTCACACGTGCTTCCATCGGTCTGACTCCTTCATCGGTGGTTCATCGGTTACCTGCGCCCCTCCGGGCCCGTCATCCCCATGACGGAGTAGAGCCGAGGAAGGTGTAGCGGTGCCGGCGTTTGAGGGCGAAGTCATCGATGCCGAGCACGCGCGGGATGCGCAGCGGCGGTGCCGCCCTTCGCATGAGCATGCCCAGAGCGGTCGAGCGGGAGATCGCGCAAGGCAGCGCGCGGGAGAGGCGGGCGCCCGCCCGGCCCGCTAACTCCTTGACCACGCAGCCGAGTTGGTCGCAGGCGGTTGGTGCGACGCTGGTAGCGCTCCACGACGACGGGAACCTGCTCGCGGAACGTCTGCCGCGGGCAGTCAGGCACCGGGCATACCAGGCGCCGGACCCGCACCGACGCCACAACCCGCCGTCCGCCCACCGCCACGTCCGCGACCACCCGCCCATGGAAGCCATGCATCCGCCCCGCCGGCTGCCCACACACCGGGCACGGCACCGGATCGTCCCGGGTCCGCGCCGACACCCGGATGACCTCGCCCTCGTCCGTCACACCCTCGACGACGAGGGCCGACACTCCCGAAAACACCACGCGCACAAGCTCATTGACATCACGCACGCCATGCCAACGATGGCCGTCACCCTTCACTACCACCGATGACGGGGACAGAGCCCAATTGTGGACAGTCACCAAGGGTGTTCGTTCGCCGGTATCTGGATCCCGCTGCCGGTGGCTCCGTCCGCCGGAAAAGCAGATGGCCTGGCCATTGGCCAGGCCAATGGCCAGGCCATTGATCACTCCTCCCGCCCTGGAAGCCCCCCTCACCGTATGTGAGTCTTGATCTCGCCCGCACCTGACGGCGGTCCAGATTTCATATAGGAAATGACTAGATCCACTTGCCGCGGACCGGTTGAGTCCTCTCCGACCTGTTAGCGTTTTGGGACCGACTCAGGAAAGGCAGTGTCATGCTTGTCCTCGGAATTACGAACAATGACCTCGCCGGTGCGTGTGTAGTGCGCGGAGGGGAAATCGTGGCGGCAGTCAGCGAGGAGCGTTTCTCTCGCGTGAAGGACCACAAGACCTGGCCCGAGCAGTCAATCGAGTACGTTTTACGAGAGGCTGGCGTCTCGCTCGCGGAAGTGGACCGAGTAGCTTACGGCTGGTGCGCAGGCTTCGACGCCGACAAGCATCTCCTGCTCTACGTCGACCGCATTTCCGAGGAGGCGCTGGCCCGCCCCGAGGCGCTGCCGCACCTGCGGAAGCGCATAGCCGACGAGATCCGCAACGACAAGCTGAAACGTGGGGAGTTCGACGCCTTCGTCGACGAGCACGGCCTGCGCGACAAGGCCGTCTACATCGACCATCATGAGTCCCATGGCCTGGGCGCCTTCCTCTGTTCACCCTTCGACGACGCCCTCGTCGTGACCTGTGACGGGCGGGGTGACTTCCAGTCCCTGACCGTCACCCACTACTCGCCCGCGGGCGAGGAGGTCCTCCAGCGGGAAACCTCCATCGACAGCCTGGGCTATTTCTACGGACGCATCACCAAACTGCTGGGATACAAGCCCAACCGGCACGAGGGGAAAATCACCGGACTCGCCGCCAAGGGAGATCCCGAGAAGCTTCTGCCGCTGATGCGCAAAATGATTGACATCGAGGACGGCGGTTCTCTGCGGGCGCGTTGCGGGGAATTCTATCAGCCCTCCTACGACGGCTATTCCGAGGTGCTGCTCGCCGAGATCGCCCAGCATTCACCCGAGGATGTCGCGGCGGCTGCACAGCGTCATGTCGAAAACCTTCTGACGGCCATCGTGGCTCACCACATCGGCCGTGTTCCCAGCGGAAACGTCTGCCTGTCGGGCGGAGTGTTCGCCAACGTCAAGCTCAATCAGTTCATTTTCGAAACTCCGGGTGTCAGCAATGTTTACGTGCTGCCGCCGATGGGTGACGGCGGGCTGCCCCTCCAGACGGCCGTCATCGTGGATTACCGAGAGGAGGGGAAGCGCCCGCGTGTGCCTTCCATGGCACTGGGCCCTGACTCCGCCATCTCCGAAGGACAGCTGAAGGAGATCCTGCACGACTACCCCGGCCTGAGGTGCCGCCGGATCGACGACGGGCTGCGGGAGGAACTGCTGGATGCCCTCGCGGAGGACCAGGTCGTCGGCCTCTACCGGGGGCGGATGGAGTTCGGCCCCCGGGCGCTCGGCCGCCGCAGCGTCATCTACAGCACCCATGACGTGACCATGAACGACTGGCTCAACAAGCGCCTGAACCGTACGGAGTTCATGCCCTTCGCGCCGATCACCGCCATGGAACTCGCCCAGGACTGCTACGTCGGCTGGGCTCTCGACCAGCCGTCGGCGCTCTCCATGACGATCACCTACGCGTGCCACGAGGGCTTCGCCGACGCGTGCCCGGCCGTGGTGCACGTCGACAACACCGCCCGCCCGCAGATCGTGCGGCGCGAGGACGACCCGTTCCTGCACAGCCTGCTCATCGGCTGGCACGAGCGCAGCGGTCAGGCCGCCCTGGTCAACACCTCGTTCAACAAGCATGAGGAACCCATCGTGGGATCGCACCGGGATGCGCTGGACTCCCTGCGGGACGACATCATCGACCTGCTTGTCATCGACGACGTCTTTCTGGTGCATAAGGCGGCCTGACGGCAGTCTGTTGAACCAAAGGACGGTCATCGCCGGGGAACAGGGAGTCGTATGACAAGGGAAGCCCGCACAGGGCACGAGGTCGAGGCGGTCGCCTTCGACATGGACGGGGTCCTCATTGACTCCAGGTCGGTGATCGAGAACGCCTGGCGGGACGTGGCCCACCGGCACGGCCGCGTGCTGGCCCCCGAGGAGGCCGAGCGGTACGTCCATGGACGCACGGGCGCCGAGACCGTCGGGATGCTCTTCCCCGAGCACACCGACGCGGCACGCGCGGCGATCTGGAAGGAGGTGGACACGGTGGAGGAGGAGGCCGCCTATCCCTTCGTGCCGGGCGCGGACCTCATGACCGCAAAGCTCTCGCGGTGCGGAGTGCCCCTCGCGCTGGTGACCAGCAGCTGGCCACGCAAGATCGAGAACGCGCTGGGCCGAAGGGGTCTGCTCTCCCTCTTCCCCGAGCAGGTGACCCGCGATGACGTGACGCGCGGCAAGCCCCACCCGGACCCCTATCTGACAGCGGCCCGCCGGCTGAACATCGACCCGGCCCGCCTGTTGGTCTTCGAGGACTCGGTCAGCGGAGTGGAATCGGCGGTGGCCGCAGGCGCCACCTGCGTCGGCATCGGCGGCGGCGAACTGATCGACGCCGGGGCCGTCGCCACGGCGGGCGACTTCACCACACTGTCGCTGGCGGTGGCGGGCACGGACGTCCTGATCGAGGGGCTCGACGCCGCGATCCGCATCGTTGTCAGGGAAGTGTCGGGTCATGGGTGAGACCGCCCCGGGCGGCGGCCGTGCGGTGCCTGTCATATCCGTCGGGTTGTCGAAGACCGATCCGGGCCCCCGGATGGCGAAGTCCGCCGTAGTCTCCGCGTTCTGCATGTTCTTCGTGCTCGGTGCGTTCACGGCGTCGATCGGCGCCTCACTGCCCGCCCTGCGCGAGGAGTTCGGGTCCGGGCGCCCGGTGGGTGACATCGTCAGCCTGTACAACTTCGGTGCGCTGGCCGCGACCGCCGCCATCGGACTGCTCGGCCGCAGGATCAGGATGCGGCTGGTCATCGCGGCCCTGCTCGTGTTCCTCGCGGTCGGCACGGCCGGTATGGCGCTGAGCCCGGGCTGGACGTCGTACATCTCCTTCGCCGCTGTGGCCGGGGTCGGCTACGGCGGGATGACGCTCACGCTGAACACTGCGTTCGCGCGGGGGTTCGGGGAGCGGAGCGTCGTCATGGTGAACCGGCTCAACGGGGTGTTCGGGATCGGTGCCATGCTCGGGCCGCTCGCGGCGGGGCTCGCCGGGCGGTTCGACATCCGGCTGCTGGCCTGCGCGGCCTGTCTGATCTCCCTGGGGTGTGTGCTGGTGCAGCGGGCGGGGGTGGCGCTCGATAAGCCGGCGCCTGCGGCGCGTCAGCCGTCTGGTGCCGCTGCCGCTCCGCGACTGGGCTGGTCGATCGTCCTGTTTCTCGCGGTGGGGCTGTGTTACGCGGGGACCGAGACCAGCGTCGGGGCCTGGCAGTCCACGCAGTTGGTCGACGACGGCTGGAACACGGGGGCGGCCACGATCGCGGCGTCCGGCTTTTGGGCAGGGATGGCGCTTGGGCGTTTCGTCCTGCCCCGGCTCACCCACCGCATCCCGCCGAGCACCGCGCTGCCGCTCCATCTGGCCGCCGCGGTGGGCATGCTGGCGCTGGCTGCGGTCCCTCATCTGGCGCTCGTCGCCTATCCCTTGGCGGGCCTGTGCCTGGCACCGGTCCTGCCCACGCTGGTGACCTGGGTCTCCCATCTCGCCGAGGTGCCTCAACGGGCGACGTCCGCGCTGACGCTGTGCTGCATGCTGGGGAACGCCGTGGTTCCTGCGGTGGTGCAGGCGCTGGTGGGCTTGCGTGGGCCCACCGCGATTCCGGTGGTGCTGGCGGGGTGCTGTGCGATGGCGTTGTGCTGGACCGTGGCGCTGGGCTGGGCGCAGGGGCGACGTGCGTGAGGGTTCTGGGGGCGGGGAGACGGGGGCTTTGAGGGGGCCTTGCGTTGGTTGGGCGGGCGGAGGTTTTGTGGGGCCTCGCGTCGGCCGGGCGGGCAAGGGCCTTGAGATGCCTCGCGTCGGCCGGGCAGGTTGTCGGGTCCTTCGCGTCCGGGCGGGACACCGACGACGGCACCGTGACCAAGACGAAGACCGAGACCCGGCACCGCGCGCGAGAGGCCCCACGAGCCCGGCCCGCACCGATCACTGGGAGGGAACCCTATGAACCCCATCGCTGCACCCGACCCGGTCACCCAACTGAAGGCCGCCCGGCGGCTGATCGAAGAGCGGTACGCCGATGAGCAGCCGCTGATCCGGGCTGCTCTCCACCTGATCGACTGTGCGACCGACATCGTCGCCGTACTCCCCGAACCCGACCTCGACGCCTGCCGCGACGCACTCGGCTCCGCCAGGGCCGCCGTGGTCTCGGCCACCTTCGCCGTGGGGCGGGTCCGAGACCTGGCCGCGGCCGACACGAAGCGCGCCTGAGCGTGTCACGTCGATCTTCATGCCTTTCTCTCATCCGAACCCACTAGCGTGCCGCGGGATCGACAGTGAACGGCATGTGCGGAGGCGCGGGGGATGAAGATCGACTGGGGTCGGCGGACGTGTGCGCGCAAGGGGCATGTGACGTACGCGCCAGCCGAGCCGGGGCTCAAAGAGCGCCTGCCGTCCGGACTTCGGCATAGCCAGTGCAGACGATTGAGCAACCGACCGGCGTCAGACGGGAGCAGCGACAGGTAGTCCAGGCCTTCCTGACAGCGGCTCGCTGCGGCGACTTCGAGGAGTTGCTGCGGGTACTCGACCCCGAGGTGAAACCGACCGTCGACACTCCGTCCGGCGTGGTCGTCACCCCTCGGCGCCACAAAGGTCGCAGCCGGCGCGCAACTGTCTGCCAGCGCAGCCACGCAGGGGCGGGCGGTGCTCGTCAACGGCCTCCCGGGGCCATTTCCTGGCGCGAGGACGGCATCCCGCTCTCGGTCCTCGCGTTCACCGTCGTCGACGGCCGGATCACTGACATCACGGTCGTGATCGACCCGGCCAAGCTCGCGCTGATGAACCTGTCGAAACCAGCGTGAGTCCCTGCCGAGGCAGTCGCCGCCAAGCCGCATCATCAGGGCAACGGCCGTTCGCTGCGGAGCCTCCGGATCTCACCGTATGCGGTCTCCAGTCGTCGGACGAGGTCGCTGTTCTCGGCTCGTAGCTGCTTTATCCGTGCGAGCGCGGCCTCCAGCCGCCGCTGGATGGATGCGACCGACGCGGGCTGTGAGCCGGTGCGCTCGGTGGCGGGCTGGCGATTTTGCAGCTGCCGGATGGCTGTGACGAGGTCGGGCTGGGTGTATAGCCACGACCTCGACACCCCGGCCGTCTTAGCGATGGCCGCGAAGCTGGTCCGGCCGCCACTGTGTCGGGCTGCCGAGATGGCCTGCTCGGCGTCATGGCGGGCGCGTTCGCTGCGGCGCCGGGTGGCCTCGGCCAAGGCGGCGGTGTTGTCAGCTGGCGGCATCGACGTCCTCCACCTGGCCGCCGACGACGATCTGGTTCTCGGTGGCCCCTTCGAGAGCGCCGATGATCGTGTCGAGCTTGCCGAGGGTGCGTCGGTTCTTCTCCGCGACCCGGGTGAGCCCGGACTGCTCGGCCCGGGCGATGAGTTCGCTGGTCTCCTGCCGCTGCTGGCGGTGCTGCTGGAGGAAGTCGCCGGTGGTGATGAAGAACCGGCAGTCCAGACAGGGGTTGGCGTACTCGCAGTCAGTCTGCACCGGGGCTCCGCAGTAGCCGTTGGGCAGCGTCACCTTCGCGCGGACCAGGCTCATCTTCGCCCAGGTCGCCCCGGCGAGCGGGTGGTCGGCGGCGATCTCGGCCTTCTGCCCCTCGTTGTTGACCTTGAGGGCGTTCTCCCAGTGCCGCCGCAGTGTCTTGTCGTGGAGCTTGGCGTAGACGGCCGTCATGGCGGGCGACATGTGATCGAGCAGGGTCTGGATCACGGGCTGGGGAACATCGGCGTTGATCAACCGGGTGGCCAGGGTGTGCCGGAACTGATGGAAGGTCACCTTGACCGGGCGGCCGTGTTCGTCGGTGAGGCTGAGCCGCTCCAGCCAGATCGCCAGGTGGTCGCGCATGCGGCGGTCGCTGACCGGCTTGCTGCCGTCGACGTTCTTCAGCGAGGCAGGGAACAGCCATTTGCAGCCCTGCGGAAAGCGGTCGAGGACGGCCTGCTGCTGGCGGCCGATCTCAGCCGCGAGGTCCTCGCTCAGCGGGAAGAACGCTGGCCGGTCGTGGATCTTGCGGTTCAGCCAGGCCAGGTAGGGGTTGTTCTCGGCGTCCCGGACGATGCAGTCGAAGGGCAGCCAGCGGGCATCCTTCGTGCGCAGGCCGCAGGCCATGAGGATCTTCAACAGCACCCGCCCGTCGTCGGACGGGAACTGCGCGACGGCCTCGGGCGCCTCCAACTGCCGCATCAGGTGCTCGGGGATGAACCGCGGCTTCAGCCCACGCGGCTTGGGCGCGTCGTCGTAGATGAACGCGCTGCGGGCCAAATCGGGCTGCCACTCGTAGCGGTGGACGTCACGCAGGAAGACACCGACGCAGCTGACGGTGCGCGAGCGGAAAGCCTCGCTGTGCCCGTCAGCCTGCAGGGCGGCCAGCCAGGTCTCGATGCGGGCCCGGTTGAGCGCCGCCGGTCTGGCATCGATGCCATCGACATCAGCGAAGTGGCAGGCCAGGCGGGTGATGGCCTGGACGCTCAAGGTCAGGCTGGCCGGGTTGCTGCCGCGGGTCAGCCGCCAGCGGGCCCACCGCTTGGCCAGAGCCCGCAGCCATGACTGACCGATGCCGCCGAAGTGCAGGCGGCAGCAGTCCTCGTTCGCCAGGTCGAGCAGCCGCAGATCCCAGCTGTCACGCGGGAACTGGTCGGCCCACGGATCGTCGGCGATCAGCAGCCGCTGCAGCTCGAACCGGGTGTCGCGGATGAAGGCGTAGGACAGCGACTGGTAGCCCTTGCGCGCGACGCGGCAGAACTCCAGCCACTGCGTCTCGTCCCGGTCCATCAGGCTGCGCACGCCCGATTCGCGGATCCAGCTCAGTGCGCGGGTCACCGTGCGCGGAGCCGTGTGACGGTCCCCGATGTCAGCCCGGCGCTGCAGCCCGAACTGTACCTCCAGGCGGACCTGGCGCCCCAGGTCGTGAAACCGGATGTAGGGGTCGCGCCGCAACTCCAGCCGCCCGAACCACTCGATCAACTGGTCGTCCGGCAGTGCGGGATGGCCGTTGTTGCGCCAGCGGATGTAGTGCCGCCGGCACAACACCGAACCGGGGCCCGTCGTCCAGCACGGGCAGTCGGGCAGCACACAGTCCCGCTCACCGTGCGGTGGCGCCTCGTAGCGAGCGGTGGCCAGCCACACGTCCAGGTCCGGCGCCCCGGCCGCCTGCCACAGCTCGGTGTGCCGGGTGCAGATACGCGGCGAGCAGCCGTTCATCGAGCGGCGGCAACCCGTCACCGCGCAGCCCCGGATCACACGGTGGTGCCGGTGGTAGGCGTCCTCGCTCGGTACCCATGCCTCGAACTCGGGGCGGCCGACCTGCACCCACCGCTGATAGTGCGCGGTGCACAGCTGTTTGACCGAGTAGCTCAGCATCCGCTCGCACGACGGGATGCGGCACTCGCCCTGAAAGAACACCCGGCTGTCACGCGGCGGATAGAACTCCTCGCCCCGGAACTCCGGCCGCACCCTCCATCAGCCGCTTCAGCAGACCGGCCTGCGGCTGGACGCGCTCCAGCGTGCTCACTCCTCCACGCTCCCGTTCCTCAGCACCCCTGCAGAGACAAGGACTTTCCGATGATCCTCCACCGTCAGATGCGCGTAGATCTGTTCCGTGACCTGCGACGACGAGTGCCCCAGCAACTTGGCCACGACCTCGATGGGAACCTTGGCCCGCAGCAGCCGGGTCGCCCAGCTGTGCCGCAGCACATGCGGCGTGAAGTGCCCGATCCCTGTCCGCTTGCGCAGCCGGGCCGCCAAGTCCTCGATCGCGCTGCGTGTCATCGGCGCCCCCACCGGCGGCCGGAACAGGTTCACGAACACGTAGTCGCAGTCCAGCGTCCCGTACTCGCTCTCCATATAGTCGGCGTAGGCGTCGAAGATCTCGGGTCCGGCCGGGACCGTACGGGGCTTCAGCCCCTTCACCCGGGCGGCGTTGACGTTGCTCTCTCGGGGAACGACACGCACCTCCCCGGCCCGCAGCCGCAGGTCCTCGTGCCGCAGCCCGAGCGTCTCCCCGATCCGCAGCCCCGTCTCCGACAGCAGCACGATCAAGAACCGGTCCCGCAGGCGGGCACAGGCGTCCACAAGACGCCGGGTCTCACCGGCGGTCACTGTGGCCCGCGCCTTCGGTGCCGTGGCGATACGGATCGGACTGTAGGCATCCAGCCCCGGTCCGTGGCGCCGGGTGTGCGCCAGCATCGGCACGTACCGGCCCATCGGCCGCGGCCCGGTCAGCTCCCCCAGCAAGGCTGGCACGGTCTCATCCCGGCGGGCATGGAACCGGTAGAGCCCGGCAAGCGCGGCCCGCTTACGTACGAGCGTGGTGTTGCCGACCGCGGGCGGCGTGCCCGGCAGCTGGTACACGCCGGGCTGACGCGCCGGGCGCGGTTGCTGCAGCCAGACGAAGAACTCCGCGAGGTCCTCCAGGCCCAAGCACCGGAAGTCAACGCCGCGTTGGCCGGTCCACTCGAAGAAGTCCCGCAGGTCGTGCGCGTACGCCTCCACGGTGTACGGCGAACGTCCCGTCGCGGTCAGGTGGCCCAGGTACACATCCGCCGCCTTGACGGGCAGTCCGCCGTCGTCGATGACGGTGTACGACACCCGATCCGAGTCCGGAACCCGCACCCGCTGCACTCGCATAGCTCACTGCCTTGCGTCGACGACACGACCGCACCGGGTGTCCATGACGGGCCCCCGACACTGCCCACTTCAACGACGAAGACGCCGAAGACGGCACGCAGCGAGCTGTTCAGTCGGGTAGCCGGAGGGCGTTGCCGCCCCCCGGCCCCCTCAGAACCGGACGTGCGGCTGTTCACCGCATCCGGCTCAAGCGGGCCCCTGGAGTCACGCGGGTCGGTCATCTTGCTTGGCCCTTCTGTGATCGCCGGCGTGGTGCTGGCGATGGCAGTCAGCGTGTACGAGGCGAAGGTTCGTCCGCTCGTCCGTGCCGCCGTCGCGCCGATAGATGAAGTGGTGCTTGTGCAGCGGCTTCATCGATGCCGAGAACCACGCGGCCCACTCGCGAGGGTTGTCCGGTGTGTACTCGGCGTCGGGGATCAACGGCTGTTTGCACAGCGGACAGATCCCCTTCTGGCGGGATGCGAGGGTGATGGTCCACCTGTCGGCGGTCCCGGGCACCCTTTTGCGTCGGCGGCTCGCCCAGTATTCGGCCAGCGAGGGATCGTCGGGGGAGTTGCCCTCCTTGACGATCACGTGCCGGACGATTCTGGTCCAGTTGAACTTGTAGAGGTAGGTGCCGGTGTCCCGGTCACCGAATACCCACTGGTCCTTCCGGGTCGAGTTGAAGACGCCGTAGTGCTTGGCCAGTCGCCAGCTCTTCGGCTTGTTCGGGTGGGAGTGCTTGACCCACTTCTGTGTGAGCGTCCACACGTAGAAGTCCAGGGACTTGAAGGTCTCCTTGGACACCACCGTCCGGTAGTAGGTGGCCCACCCCTTGATGATCGGGTTGAGCCTCCTCACCACAGCTCCGGCGTTCGCCCCTCGCAGGCCGATCACCTCACTGCGGAGTCGTTCCCGGACCCTTTTCACAGCCGCCTTGCTCGGCTTGATCAGCAGAGTTCCGCTGTACCTGCGGATGTTGAACCCGAGGAAGTCGAATCCTTCTTCAAGGTGGAGGACGGATGTCTTCTCCTCGTTGAAGGCGACCCCGCACGGGGCCATCCAGACAGCCAGTTGCTCCTTGACCTGGTGCGCTTCGTCTTCGCTGTGGCAGAACACCGCAAAGTCATCCGCGTACCGGACCAGGACCGGAGCATCTCGTCGGGACTTGTGGGAACGTCCTTCTGTGAGATGCCCGGCCGCCGTCTCCATGCCGTGCAAGGCCACGTTGAGCAGCAGCGGACTGATCACACCACCCTGAGGGGTCCCCTCATCGGTGGGCGAGAATCGTCCGCAGTCCATCACTCCCGCCTTGAGCCATCCGCGGATCGCTTCCCGCGCCGGGAAAGTACCGATGAGGCTCATCAGGTGGTCGTGCGAAATACGGTCGAACGCCGCTGTCAGATCAGCATCGAGCACCCATAACCGCTTGGCCCGTTTCTGGCCCGCGATATTGAAGATGGCGCCGATCGCGTCATGACAGCCCCGGCCGGGGCGGAAACCGTAGCTTCGTTGCTCGAACCGGGCTTCCCACTCGGGTTCCAGTGCATTCTTGACGCGGGCCTGGCGGACTCGGTCACGGATAACTGGAATACCCAAGGGGCGCTGCTTTCCGTTGGCTTTGGGAATGTACACGCGCTGGACGGGCAGGGGCTTTCCAGGCGAGCGTTCCGCTGTGATCTCAGCGGCCAGCCGCCCTCGCGCGCTCGGAGTGAGCGCGCGTTCCTGGTCGATCCCGGCCGTCCGACGGCCTGTGCTCTGCTGCGTCACCCGTTTCACGCTCACGAGCGTGTTCGAGTGGGACCGCAGCATGAGCTTCTGCAAGTTCCGGACCTTCTTCAGGTCCCCTTCCTGCGCGGCTGTGAAGATGCGCTGCCTCAGTCGCCGTACCGACGCCTCCGCCTTGGCCCAGTCGATGCTGTGCCAGGTCTGGGCGTAGTCCTCCGGTCCGTTCGCCGTCGTGGGAGGCATCGCCACCGTAGCGGCCACTGCCACACCTACCTTCGGCATCCAACTTGCCCTTCGGTTCGGGGTTCTTCGCAGTTCTTCTTCACGGGCCTACCTGATCCGCGTGAGCTCCCTTTCGGGCCGGGCATCGCCTCGTATCCGACGAGTTATTGGGTGCGGCTGAGGACTCCGCGTCCTTTTCCTCTGGGCTTTCGCCCTGTCGGCGTTCGCTTCTCGGATCATCCTGTCCCGCTGGAGGCTTGGTCCTTCGTTACCTCCGGCTTACCGGGATCAACTCCCGGACTCCAACGGGGTTTCCACGTTCCACTCCCACAAGATGCGGCCGGGGTGGGCTCCCTCTTAATCCCGGGCCCGACGGTGTCCTCCCCCTTCGGCGCCAATCCTCCGGGGTCGTTGTGCGCTCTTCCGCGCAAGGGCCTGTCTGCCGCCGACAGCTCACCATCGACGCGGCATAGGAGTTACGAGATTTCGTCAAGGGTTCATTCGCATTAGCCCGTCCGGTCTTCCCCTCGCCTGTTGCGGCCCGATGGCCGTGCCGCTCTTGGGCTTACGCTTCCGGCTTCACACCCCGCCGTTGCCAGCGACGCATGCGGAAGTGGGAACGGACCTTGGACACTGGTCCGGGATGACCTGCTCATGACCTTCTTTCCTCCTGCAAGTCATCCACTTGGGTGGAGCGACTTCGTGTCGCACTAACGTTCTCCAGTGGCGGGTCGGTGATCGTGGCGAACGGCTTCTCGGGCAGGTCGGACCACTTCAGCGGTTCGGTGGGGTCGTAGCCCGGTTTCGTCAGGAACAGCTTGAAGGTCCCGGTGTGCGGGATCGTCGACCGGTACGTCAGGTCGAGTGCGGCGCCGGGGGAGAGGCGGGTCGAGGGCCAGTCCGCGCGGGCCAGGTCCAGGCCCTTGTAGGCCGCGAGGCCTCCGCTGCACAACTGCCCGTCCGGTACGACCTGCCGGTCCCGCCCGTTCACTCCGGCGATGCGCAGGTTGTCCCACTCGGTGAAGGGCGCGCCGTTCGCGGCGATCGCCGCCCTGCACGCCGCCGACCCCGCCAGGCTGCCGCCCTCCGGCGAGCACGCCGACACCCGGCTCACGGGATCGGTGGGGGCGCCGTGAGCGAGGGCCGGGGTGGCGGCGCCCGTGATGAGGAGCAGCGGGGCGGCGAGGGTGGCGACGGCGGCCGTGGTCGCGGCGCGGTGGGCGAAGGCGCGGCGGGCGGACAAGCGGTACATCCGGTACGTCCGATCCGTGGGGTTCGGGTCTTGGGGTCAACCGTGTCGTACGGGACCCGGGGCCGCGGCGTTCAAGA
>NZ_AEJC01000414.1 GCF_000317595.1 Streptomyces ipomoeae 91-03
CTCGGCTGCCCGAGTGCCTTCGCACCGGCGTCAGGACAGCAGCTCCACCTCCGCCAGCGTCGCCGGCCCGTCGAGGACCAGTCGGTGGTGCCGGAACGTGCGCGGTGCGGGGACCGAGAAGGCGCGGGTCTGGCGGTCCCAGGCGAACGACTCGCCGGTGCGGCGGTCGAGGGTCTGCCAGGTGGTGCCGTCCGCCGAGCCCTGGAGGGTCCAGCCGGTGGGTGCTTCGGTGCGGTCGGACGAGGTCAGGGTGTACTGAACGGCCTTGGCGCCGACGGGAGTCGGGAGCTCGACACTCGTCACCGACGCCTTCGTCGACGATGTGTCGTCGAACAGTTCCCCGTCGCCCTTTACGGCGTCCGCGCGCGGGGACGGCACCTTGTCGTCCTTCGTGATCGACACCGGTGCCGCGCTCTCACCCGTGCCCCACCGCGACGGCTTCGGGCCCATGTCGAACTCCAGGACCCCGCCCTTCGCGATCAGCGCGTGCGGCAGCGAAGTCGACCTCCATGCCCTGCCGTTGACCTTCAGCCCCTGCACATACACGTTCCGCGCGCTGTTCTTCGGTGCCTTGACCACCAGGTCCTCGCCGTTCTCCAGGTGGACGGTCGCCTTGGTGAACAGCGGGGAGCCGACGGCGTACTCGCCGCTGCCCATCACCAGCGGGTAGAAGCCGAGCGCGGAGAACAGATACCAGGCGGACTGCTCTCCGTTGTCCTCGTCGCCGTGGTAGCCCTGGCCGATGTCGCTGCCGACGTACAGCCGGGACAGCACCTCGCGGGCCTTCTCCTGCGCCTTCCACGGCTGACCGGCGGCGTCGTACATGTAGATCGCGTGATGGGCGACCTGGTTGGAGTGGCCGTACATGCCCATCCGTACGTCACGCGCCTCGGTCATCTCGTGGATGACGCCGCCGTAGGAGCCGACGAAGTCGGGGGAGGCGGTCTCCGGAGTGGCGAAGTAGGTGTCCAGCTTCTTCGCCAGACCGCCGCGACCGCCGTAGAGGTTCGCCAGGCCCTTGCTGTCCTGGGGCGCGGTGAAGGCGTAGCCCCAGCCATTGGTCTCCGTGTAGTCGTGGCCCCAGACACGGGGGTCGTACTTCGTGGAGTCGAGCCGCCAGTCGCCGTCGCCGTCGCGGCCCTGGAAGAAGCCGGCCTTCGTGTCGAACAACTGGACGTAGTCCTGGGCCCTGTCGAGGAAGTAGGCGGACTCCTCCTTGTAGCGCTTCTCGCCCGTCTTCCGGTACAGCGCCTGGCCCATCCGGGCGATGCCGTAGTCGTTGAGGTAGCCCTCCAGCGCCCAGGACAGGCCCTCGTGGGTGTCGGTGCTGGTGTAGCCGCGGAAGGGCGAGGTGGCCATGCCCTTGCGGCCGACGCCGGAGGACGGCGGGACGACCGTGGCGTTCTTGACGGCGGCCTCGTACGCGGCCCTCGCGTCGAAGTCGACGCCCTTGACGTACGCGTCGGCGAAGGCAACGTCCGACGAGGTGCCCGTCATCAGGTCCGCGTAGCCGGGGGAGGACCAGCGGGAGGTCCAGCCGCCGTCCCTGTACTGCTGGACGAAGCCGTCGGCCATCTCCCCCGCTTGGCCGGGTGTCAGCAGCGAGTACGCGGGCCAGGTCGTCCGATAGGTGTCCCAGAAGCCGTTGTTGACGTACACCTTGCCGTCGACGATCTTCGCGCCGGTGTGGGTCGGGGTGTCCGGGCCGGGCATGGGGGAGAAGGGCGAGGCGTACCGGTACTCGGCACCGACCTTCTCGAAGCCGGAGTTGGGGTACAGATACAGCCGGTACAGGTTGGAGTACAGCGTCGTGAGCTGGTCCGGGGTGGCGCCCTCGACCTCCTCCACCTTGCCGAGGACGCGGTCCCACTGGGCCCGCGCCCGGTCCCGTACCGTCTCGAACCCCGTGCCCTCCGGGATCTCCTGGCGGAGGTTGTCCTTGGCCTGGTCGACGCTGATGAGGGAGGTCGCGAGGCGGAGCGTCACGCTGCGGTCGGCGCCCGCGTCGAAGCGGAGGTGGCCCTTCACCCCGGCCGAGTCGCCGCCCGTCACCGGCGCGTCGAACACCCCGTAGAGGAAGAGGCGGGTCGCCCCGGTGGAGAGGCCGGACTTCACGTCCGAGTACCCGGTCACCACCCCGGCGTCCTTGTCCAGCGTCAGCCCGGCCTGGTCCGTGACGTTGTCGAAGATCACGCTCGTGTCGTCACCGGGGTAGGTGAAGCGCAGCGCCGCCGCATGGTCCGTGGGGGCCATCTCGGCCTTGACGCCGTTCTCGAAGCGCACCCCGTAGTAGTACGGCCGGGCCGTCTCGTTCTCATGCCGGAAGGCCAGCGCCCGTGCCGTACGACCGGTCTCCGGGGTGCCGGACGCGGCGGACGGCATCACCTGGAAGGTCTGCCGGTCACCCATCCAGGGGCTCGGCTCATGGCTCGCGCTGAACGCCTGGATGGTCGGCAGGTTGTCCGCGTTGTTGGCCCGGGCGTAGTCGTACAGCCAACTCAGCGAGCCCGCGTTGGTGACCGGCGTCCAGAAGTTGAAGCCATGCGGTACGGCCGTCGCGGGGAAGTTGTTGCCCCGGGAGAAGCCGCCGCTGGAGTTGGTGCCCCGGGTGGTGACCGCGTAGTCGGAGAGGTGGGCCTTCGGCCGCTCGGGTGCCCGGACCCGCAGCGTCACGTCGTCGAGCCAGCCGCGGAACCTCGCCGGGCCCCTGGGGGAGTCGTACGCCACCAGGATCCGGTCCACGGTCTTCCCCGCGGCGACCGAGCCGATCCGTGAGACCACGTCGTTCCACTGATTGACGTAGAGGATCTTCGCCGCGCCCTGTCCGCGCGGCGACAGCGGGAATCCGTGCTGGTCCACGGCCCCCAGCTCGCTCAGGGAGGTGCCGTCCGTGAAGACCAGGTCCACGGACACGTGGGTGGCGTCGTAGTCCAGATCGCCGTCCGCCATCGACGGGAAGATCCGGTACGCCAGCTCGGTGTCCCGCTCGACGGCCACATCCACGTCGAAGACCTTGTTGTACGAGTACGCCCGGCCGTTTGCCGTGTGCCGGCCCGCGTATCCGAGGGCCCGTTTGCCGGTGAAGCCCGCACCCGCCTTCGCGGTGGCCGAGCCGTTCGGACCCCGGTCGACGTGCGAGCGCATCTCCTTGGGCGCGGGCGCCTGGCCGCCGCCTGTCGAGAACTGCACCTCGGCGAGCTGGGTGATGGTCGAGGCACCGTTGTTCTTCGTGATGTCGAGGCGGAAGTGCCGGTACTCGGCCACCGCGTCGCCGGGGATGTCGTACGACTTCGTCCGGAACCGCTCGGCGAAGCCTTCCCCGGAGCGGGTGTCGAGGGTCGTCCACGCCTTGCCGTCGGTGGAGCCCTGGAGGGTCCAGTCCTTCGGGTCGCGCGTCTCGAAGTCGTTCGCCGAGGTCAGCGCATACGTCAGGACCTTGGCCGGTCTGTCGAGGTCGAACTCCACCCAGCCGGTCGGCTGGAAGGTGAGCCACTTGGTGCCGGGCTCGCCGTCGACGAGGTTCTCCTTCACCTCGCCGCCGCTCGTGTTCTCCCCGCTCGCCCGGATCTCGGTGACCCGGTCGGTGATGTTGCCGGGAATGCCGGTGCTGTAGCCGCCGTCGACACCGGACGCCCGGGAGGAGCCGTCGGGTGCCGTGTCGACGGTGTCGGTCCAGTCCGGCGCCGGCTCACCCGACTCGAACGAGGAGGCGAACTCCCGTTCCGCTGCCGCCGGCCGGTCCGGTAACGCGATGGCCGCCCCCTGGGAGGCCACCACCAGAGCGAACGTGGCGGCGCCGAGCGCCGCCGTGGAACCCCGCCCGTGCCGCCATCTGTGCCGCATCAGCGAGCACCCTCCCTACGTCCGATCAGACTGCGTTCGATCAAGAAATGATCGAGAAGTGATCAATGAGTGATCAGCAATGGACAACGTTGTCGATCGTCCTGCGCAGGGACCAGTAGTGGTTCAAGTGACAAGTGGTGTCAAGGGTGTTGAGCGCGCCATCCGGATCGAATGGCGAGGATTTTTCGGTCGGGTGGCGCAAGGGCGCTCATATTTCCGAGAGGTCTCAACTCGGAAAAGACCGACGACCAACCTTGCATTCGATCTTGCTCCCCTGGCGGGAAGTGGACTATACCTGTCGGCGTCCACATAGTGGTCGCACAGGAGTGGGCAGGCACGACCTGGGGGAATTACCGTTGGTCGCCACGTGTCAACACGCGCGGACGCGGCCTCGCCCCTGTTGAATCCTCACGCACGACCCCAGCTTGAACCGACCGCGGTGCCGGGAGGATCCGGTTCACCGCCTGAGTCCTGGAGAAGGCGAGGACTTGAGCATGGGATCCACTACCGCCGAGAACAACGGCCCCGGGGGTCATGGCAGTACCCACCCCGGAGGCGTCGGCCGC
The DNA here is from genome assembly GCF_000317595.1 of Streptomyces ipomoeae 91-03. GTDB lineage: Bacteria > Actinomycetota > Actinomycetes > Streptomycetales > Streptomycetaceae > Streptomyces > Streptomyces ipomoeae. The sequence continues at coordinate 4,410 of NZ_AEJC01000414.1, forward strand.
CGCGATCTGATCAGGCGCTCCGCCGCGTTGGGCCTGATCTCCGTCCCCACGATGAGCTTCCTGTCCGCGTGTGCCAGCAGCGGCGGAGGCGGCGAGGAAAAGGCCGAGGCGGGGGAGAAAACGGCGAAGAACCCGCTCGGCGTCAACGACAGCGCGCAAATGGAATTCGTGCTGTTCGACGGCGGCTTCGGCAAGGAGTACGCCGAGGATGCGGTGAAGATCTACGAGAAGAACTTCCCCAAGGCCAAGGTGAAGTTCTCCGCCACCCAGAAGATCCAGTCCACGCTCCAGCCCCGCTTCAATCAGGGCACCCCGCCGGACCTGATCGACAACTCCGGCGCCGAGCAGATGGACATGGGCGTCCTGGTCGGCAAGAACCAGCTCGCCGACCTCACTCCGCTCCTCGACGCCCCGTCCTACGACGACCCGGACAAGAAGGTCCGCGACACTCTGCGCCCGGGCGTCGTGGAGATGGGCCAGTTCGACGGCGACCCGGTCTGGATCATGTACTACGCCTACACGGTGTACGGCGTCTGGTACTCGCAGAAGGCGCTGGACTCGCTCGACGAGCAGTACCCCGAGACCTGGGACCAGATGCTCGCGGTCTGCGCGAAGGCCAAGAAGCAGGGCATGGCGGGCTGGACGTACGCGGGCAAGTACCCGTACTACATCCCCTTCTCGCTCTACCCGATGATCGGCAAGGTCGGTGGCCGCGAGGTGCTCGACGCCATCGACAACCTGGAGCCGAACGCCTGGAAGCACCCGGCGGTCAAGGCCTGCTTCGACGCCTACTACGAGCTCTACGCCAAGGGCTACATCCTCAAGGGCACCCCGGGACTGGACCACATCCAGTCGCAGACCGCCTGGGCCGAGGGCAAGGCGCTGTTCATCCCGAACGGCTCCTGGGTGGAGAACGAATCGGCGAACGTCATCCCGAAGGACTTCGGCCTCGCCGTCTCCGCGCCCACCGGCATCGACAGCTCCGACAAGCTGCCCTTCGGCACCATCTGGGCCTCCGGCGGCGAGCCCTTCATCGTCCCGGCCAAGGCGAAGAACGGTACCGGCGGCATGGAGCAGCTGCGCATCATGCTCAGCGAGGCGTCCTCGAAGAACTTCACCAGCAAGGTCAAGTCGCTGACCGCGTACAACGGCGGCACCGACGGCATCTCCCTCACCCCCGGCCTCAAGTCCGGTGTCGCGGCGCTGGAGAAGGCCGGCGACAACGTGGTCAATCCGCGTCTCCAGGACTGGTACGTGCAGTTGCAGAAGGAGCAGATCGGGGTGGCGGGGCTCGGCGAGATGATGGCCGGCCGGCTCACCCCGGCCGAGGCCATCAAGAAGATCCAGGGTTTCGCCGACGCGGCCGCGAAGGACTCGTCGATCAAGCACTACAAGCACCAGTGAGGAATGGTCGCCAGGGCCTGCCCGGAGTGCTCCGCCCGGGCGGGCCCTGGCGGCTGGGTCCACGCGCAGATCGGGGTCGGTGGTAATGCAGCACGGCAAGTACCGGTTCATCGTGGGGTTCCTGGCGGTGCCCCTGGGGCTCTACGCGCTCTTCGTCGTCTGGCCGTTCATCCAGTCCATCTACTACTCGTTCACGGACTGGACCGGTCTGAGCCCCGAGTTCAAGATGGTCGGCTTCGCCAACTACGAACGGTTGCTCGACGACGAGATCTTCTGGAAGTCGCTGCAGCACAGTCTGCTGTTCGCGCTGGTGCTGCCGCTGGTGACGATCAGTCTGGCGCTGTTCTTCGCCTTCATGATCAACGTGGGGGGACGGCACCGCAGGGGCGGCCCGGTCGTCACCGGTGTCCGCGGCTCGTCCTTCTACAAGATCGTCTACTTCTTCCCGCAGGTGCTCTCGATCGCGATCGTCGCGCTGTTGTTCGCCTTCGCGTACAACCCGGACAGCGGCGCGATCAACTCGATCCTGCGCGGCATCGGGCTCGACGGCGTCCAGCCGTTGTGGCTGGGCGACCCGGACCTCGCCCTGTGGGCCGTGATGGCGGTCCTCGTCTGGTCCACGGTCGGCTTCTTCGTGGTCCTCTTCTCCGCCGGCATGGCCTCCATCCCGGCGGATCTGTACGAGGCCGCGCTGCTCGACGGGGCCGGCCGCGCCACCACGTTCTTCCGGATCACCCTGCCCCTGCTGTGGGACACGGTGCAGTCCGGCTGGGTCTACATGGGCATCCTCGCCCTCGGCGCCGAGTCGTTCGCGGTCGTGGGGATCATGACCACCGGACCCGGCGGCCCCGACTACTCGACCACCGTCATGGTCCTGTACGTGTACCAGAAGGCGTTCCGTGACGGTCAGGCCGCCTACGCCACCACGATCGGCGTCGCCCTGCTCGTCGTCACGCTGGCCTTCGCCGCCGTGGTGATGCGGCTGGGCCGGCGCGAGCGGCTGGAGTACTGAACTGATGAAGACGACCGAGACCCCCGCCCCCGTACCGGCCGAGTCCGGTGCCCCCGTCGCCAAGGTCGACGGTCCGGCCGGGCCGCGCCGGAGGGAGAAGAAGGAGGGCACCACCCTCAACGTCTTCTCGCACGGGATCCTGATCATCTGGGCGATCATGGTCGTGATGCCGTTGGTGTGGGCGGTGATGACGTCCTTCAAGGACGACCGCTCCATCTTCGCCTCACCTTGGTCGTTGCCGGACGAGCTGCACTTCGACAACTGGTCACGGGCCTGGACCCAGGCCAACATGAGCGACTACTTCCTCAACACCCTTCTGGTGGTGGGCGGTTCACTCATCGGCACGCTGGTGCTCGGTTCGATGGCGGCGTATGTGCTGGCCCGCTTCGACTTCCCGGGCAACCGGTTCATCTACTACCTGTTCATCGGCGGCATGAGCTTCCCGATCATGCTCGCGCTGGTCCCGTTGTTCTACGTCGTGAACAACATGGGCCTGTTGAACACGATCCACGGCCTGATCCTGGTCTACATCGCGTACTCGCTGCCCTTCACGGTGTTCTTCCTGACGGCGTTCTTCCGTACGCTGCCGGCATCGGTGGCGGAGGCGGCCTTCGTGGACGGCGCCTCGCACACCAGGACGTTCTTCCAGATCATGCTGCCCATGGCCAAGCCGGGCCTGATCAGCGTCGGTATCTTCAACTTCCTCGGCCAGTGGAACCAGTACATGCTGCCCACGGTCCTCAACACCGATCCGGACAAGCGCGTCCTCACCCAGGGCCTGGTCCAACTGGCCGTCAGCCAGGGTTACAAGGGTGACTGGTCAGGTCTTTTCGCCGGTCTGGTGATGGCGATGCTGCCGGTGCTGGCCGCGTACATCGTCTTCCAGCGGCAGGTGGTGCAGGGGCTGACGGCGGGGGCGCTGAAGTAACGCTGCGGAATCAGACATGAGCATGCCGCTCCGACTCCACGGGAGCGGCACTCTCAGTGTGCGCGCAGGTACCGAAACGGTTCAACCTCTTGACGGGAGGCAGCCCGAACGGCTCAGCTTAGAGTTCACTACTTGGACATAGACGGGGCCTCGCCGACGCGGCCCCGTGCGCAGGAGGTCGTCGTGGAGACTCCGGGATCGCAGTCGTCGCTGCACCGAGCAAATCTCGAACGCGTCGTCCGGGCGGTACGCCTCGCCGGATCGCTCACGCAGGCGGAGATCGCGAGGACGACCGGCCTGTCCGCGGCCACGGTCTCCAACATCGTGCGCGAACTCAAGGACGGCGGAACCGTCGAGGTCACCCCCACCTCGGCGGGCGGCCGGCGGGCCCGTGCGGTCTCGCTCAGCGGGGACGCCGGGATCGTGATCGGCGTGGACTTCGGGCACACCCATTTGCGCGTCGCGATCGGAAATCTCGCTCATCAGGTGCTGGCGGAGGAGTCCGAGCCACTCGATGTGGACGCCTCCTCGGCCCAGGGCTTCGACCGGGCGGAGCAGCTGGTCAACCGCCTGATCGACGCCACCGGCGTGGACCGTACGAAGATCGCCGGCCTGGGTCTCGGTGTGCCCGGCCCGATCGACGTGGAGTCCGGGACGCTGGGCTCCACCGCCATCCTCCCGGGCTGGACCGGCACCAAGCCCGCCGCCGAGATGCGCCACCGTCTGGGCGTCCCGGTGCACGTGGACAACGACGCCAACCTCGGCGCCCTCGGCGAGCTGGTCTGGGGCAGCGGCCGAGGGGTGCGGGACCTGGCGTACATCAAGGTGGCCAGTGGCGTTGGTGCCGGACTGGTGATCGATGGCAAGATCTACAGAGGCCCGGGTGGCACAGCCGGAGAAATCGGGCATATTACTCTTGATGAGTCCGGCCCGGTCTGCCGCTGCGGCAACCGTGGGTGCCTGGAGACCTTCGCCGCCGCACGCCATGTGCTGCCGCTCCTCCAGTCCAGCCACGGCACCGACTTGACCATGGAAGGGGTCGTACGGTTGGCGAGGGACGGCGACCCGGGTTGCCGTCGGGTGGTCGCCGACGTCGGCCGACACATCGGAAGTGGAGTGGCCAATCTCTGCAATCTGTTGAACCCGAGCCGCGTGGTCCTCGGTGGTGATCTCGCCGAGGCGGGGGAACTGGTGCTCGGACCCATAAGGGAGTCGGTCGGCCGGTACGCGATTCCGAGTGCCGCACGCCAACTCTCGGTGCTGCCAGGGGCGCTTGGCGGACGGGCGGAGGTCCTGGGGGCCCTCGCCCTGGCCCTCAGTGAAATGGGTGATTCAACCCTTTTGGACGGGACCTTGTCCGCAGCAACCCCTGCCTTCACTTAGAGAACGAAACACGCCGTTGCCAAGCCGTTAAGGATTTACTTCTTGACGTCGCACGTATGGCCGAGTTGACTTCCAGCCACCTCGGCCGCAGTGCTGCGGCCCGTGTCAGGGAGGCACAACCCAAAATGAACGCAACGATGCGTAGAGTCGTGATCGGCGCCACCGCGGTTTCGCTGGCGCTCTCCGTGGCCGCCTGCGGCAAGGCCGGCGACGACAACGACTCCGACGGCGGCAGCGCCTCGGACAGCAAGTCCATCGGTCTGCTGCTGCCCGACAACGTCACCGCGCGCTACGAGAAGTTCGACAAGCCGTACTTCGAGGCCAAGGTCAAGGAGCTGTGCTCCGACTGTGACGTCCAGTACGCGAACGCCGCGGCCGACCCTGCCAAGCAGGCCCAGCAGATGAGCAGCATGGTGACCAAGGGCGTGAAGGTCATCGTGATCTCCGCCCAGGACTCCGCCGCGATCAAGTCCTCCATCCAGTCCGCGGTGGACAAGGGCGTCAAGGTCGTCGCCTACGACCGCCTCGCCCAGGGCCCCGTGTCGGCCTATGTCTCCTTCGACAACGTCAAGGTCGGCGAGCTCCAGGGCCAGGCCCTGCTCGACGCGCTCGGCGACAAGGCGACCGCCAAGTCCAAGGTCGTCATGATCAACGGTGACGACGCCGACCCGAACGCCGCCCAGTTCAAGGAAGGCGCCCACAAGGTCCTCGACGGCAAGGTCGACATCGCCTACGAGCAGTCCGGCCTGTGGAAGGACACCGTCGCCGCCCAGAAGATGTCCGCGGCCATCACCCAGCTGGGCGCCAAGAACATCGCGGGCGTCTACGCCGCCAACGACGGCATGGCCGGTGGCATCGCCAACACCCTCAAGGGTGCGAAGATCAGCAACATCCCGCTGACCGGTCAGGACGCCGAGCTCGCGGCCATCCAGCGGATCGTCGCCGGCACCCAGTCCGCCACGGTCTACAAGGCCTACAAGCCCGAGGCCGACACCGCCGCCGAGCTCGCGGTCAACCTGCTTGAGGGCAAGGACATCAAGTCCCTGGCCGACACCACGGTGACCAGCGGCTCCGGCGACAAGGTGCCCGCGAAGCTGCTGACCCCGGTGTCCGTGACCAAGGACAACATCAAGGACACGGTCGTCAAGGACAAGCTCTACACCGTCGCCGACATCTGCACCGCCGAGTACGCCAAGGCCTGCAAGGAGGCCGGCCTCGAGTAAACACTCGGGCCCCGCATAGCCTGTCCGACGCCCGCCCCACCTTTCAGACCCCGCTTCCGGGGCGGGCGTCGGACGGAACCGTCGCCCAGCGCGACGGACTTACGCATGTTCATCTTGTAAGCCTCGTGCGGCAGTCTCTGGGCTTTCGCCTCTTGGCTTCGCACAATCCTCCGCGCCTGATCACAAGCGCGGCATCCCCGCCGGTCAGGCGGCGAAGGAGATGGTTCACGTGTCCGCTACGCCCGTGCTGGCGTTGCGCGGAGTCTCCAAGCGATTCGGTGCTGTGCAGGCACTCACCGACGTCGATCTGGAGGTCCACGCCGGAGAAGTGGTCGCCCTGGTGGGCGACAACGGCGCAGGTAAGTCGACGCTGGTCAAGACGATCGCGGGTGTCCACCCCATCGATGACGGCGTCATCGAGTGGCAGGGCAGCCCGGTCAGGATCAACAAGCCGCACGACGCCCAGGGACTCGGCGTCGCGACGGTCTACCAGGACCTCGCGCTCTGCGACAACCTCGATGTCGTGGGCAACCTCTACCTCGGCCGCGAACTGCTGCACCGGGGCGTCATCGACGAGGTGACGATGGAGCAGAAGGCCCGCGAGCTGCTGTCGACGCTCTCCATCCGGATCCCGAGCGTGCGCATCCCGATCGCGAGCCTCTCCGGCGGTCAGCGCCAGGTCGTCGCCATCGCCCGCGCCCTGATCGGCGACCCCAAGCTCGTCATCCTGGACGAGCCCACCGCCGCCCTCGGCGTCGAGCAGACCGCGCAGGTCCTCGACCTGGTCGAGCGGCTGCGTGAACGGGACCTCGCCGTCATCCTCATCAGCCACAACATGGCCGACGTCAAGGCGGTCGCGGACACCGTCGCCGTCCTGCGCCTGGGCAAGAACAACGGTTCCTTCTCCGTGAAGGACACCAGCCATGAAGAGATCATCGCCGCCATCACGGGTGCCACGGACAACGCCGTGACCCGTCGTGCGGGGCGGCGCACCGCGGAGGCGGCAAAGTGAGCGACACGTCGAAGACCGTGAAGAGCGAATCCGCCCAGAGCACGAAGACCGAGGGCGTCGTCGAGGCGCAGGCCACCGTCGCCCCCGCCGACGACCCGACCGCCGCGCCCGTGACCGTCGTCGACCCGCGGCTGCTGGTCCGGGAAGAGGGCCTCAAGGGCTACGTCACCGAGTTCAAGCGCAAGGTGAAGGGCGGCGAGCTGGGCTCGCTGCCGGTCGTCATCGGACTGATCGTCATCTGGACGATCTTCCAGCTGCAGAACGACCGTTTCCTCAGCGCCGACAACCTCTCGAACATCAGCTACTTCCTGTCGGCCACCGGCATGCTCGCCATCGGCCTGGTGTTCGTCCTGCTGCTCGGCGAGATCGATCTGTCGGTGGGTTCGGTCAGCGGTCTGGCCTCCACCCTGTTCGCCGTGTTCGTGGTGAACCACGGCATGAACGCCTGGTTGTCGCTGATCCTCGCGATCCTCACCGGCGTCGCCATCGGCGCGCTGCACGGATGGTTCTTCGCCAGGATCGGTGTGCCGGCGTTCGTCGTCACCCTGGCCGGCTTCCTCGGCTGGAACGGTCTGATGCTGTGGCTGCTGGGCGACAGCGGCACGATCAACATCCCGTCCGACACGGGTCCGGTCCATCTGCTCGGCCAGAGCTCCTTCTTCATGGACCAGGCCATCATCGGCGCGTATCTGCTGGCGGGCCTCGGTGTCGTGCTCACCCTCGTCGGCAACTTCAACGAGCAGCGCCGCCGCCGGGCCGCGGGCGTGCCGTTCCGGCCGACCAGCGAGATCCTGCTGCGCGTCGGCGTGCTCGCCATCGCGTCCTTCGTCGCCGCCGCCGTACTCAACGACTCGGCCGGTGTCTCCAACGCGCTGGTGATCTTCCTCGCGGCGCTGGTGATCGTGGACTTCGTGCTGCGTCGTACGACCTACGGCCGCAAGGTCTTCGCGGTCGGCGGCGGCATCGAGGCAGCCCGTCGCGCCGGTATCAACGTGCCGATGATCCGGATCACCGTGTTCGCCATCTCCGGCGGTTTCGCGGCGGTCGGCGGTATGTTCTTCGCCGGTCAGACCGCCAGCGCGACGCTCTCCGCCGGTGGCGGCAACACCCTGATGCTGGCGATCGCCGCCGCGGTCATCGGCGGTACGAGCCTCTTCGGTGGACGGGGTTCGGTGTGGTCGGCGCTGCTGGGTATGTTGGTGATCCAGTCGATTCAGACGGGTCTTGACCTGCTGAACATGAACACGTCGATTCAGTACATGATCACGGGTGCGGTTCTGTTGGGCGCCGTGGTCATCGACTCCGTTTCCCGCAAGAGTCAGAAGGCGGCGGGACGCGCCTAGACGCCGTAGGGGCGCGGTGGGCTTGCGAGTGCCGGTCGTTCTTGGCCGGTCGCGCAGTTCCCGCGCCCCTTCAGGGCGCTCCGGTTGGCTCGATAGAACACGCGCTCGGCATCAATCCTGATGCCGGGCGCTTCTTTTTCGCACCGGACGTTTCGTTCCGAGGTTGCTGTGCAGGATGGTTTACGGCCGTTCGCGTGACGTGGGGTCGGCCGCCCGGCGGTTGGCCCTGTGCGCGGAACATTAGACTTCGACGAGCCCGGCAACGCTCGAACAGCACTATCGCAAGGAGGCACGGGTGCCGCTGCTGACCCGCATCAGGGGACCGCGCGATCTGGACCGGCTCAGTCTGGAGCAGCTGGACCAGCTGGCGGAGGAGATCCGGACCTTCCTCGTGGAGGCGGTGTCCAAGACCGGCGGTCACCTCGGACCGAACCTCGGCGTGGTCGAGCTCACCATCGCACTGCACCGCGTCTTCGACTCGCCGAAGGACAAGGTGCTGTGGGACACGGGCCATCAGTCCTACGTCCACAAGCTGCTCACCGGCCGTCAGGACTTCTCCAAGCTGAAGATGAAGGGCGGCCTGTCCGGTTACCCCTCGCAGGCCGAGTCCGTGCACGACATCATCGAGAACAGCCACGCGTCGACGGTCCTGGGATGGGCCGACGGGCTCGCCAAGGCCAACCAGGTGCTCGAACGCGACGACCACGTGGTCGCCGTCATCGGTGACGGCGCCCTCACCGGCGGCATGGCCTGGGAGGCGCTGAACAACATCGCCGAGGCCAAGGACCGCCCGCTGGTCATCGTGGTCAACGACAACGAGCGGTCGTACGCGCCGACCATCGGTGGGCTCGCGAACCACCTGGCCACGCTGCGGACCACCGATGGCTACGAGCGCTTCCTCGCCCGCACCAAGGACATCCTCGACCGCACCCCGGTCGTCGGCAAGCCGCTCTTCGACACCCTGCACGGAGCCAAGAAGGGGCTGAAGGACTTCATCGCCCCGCAGGGCATGTTCGAGGACCTGGGGCTCAAGTACGTCGGGCCGATCGACGGGCACGACATCGAGGCGCTGGAGTCCGCGCTGTCGCGCGCCAAACGGTTCGGCGGGCCGGTCATCGTGCACTGCCTCACCGAGAAGGGCCGCGGCTACCAGCCCGCCCTCCAGGACGAGGCCGACCGCTTCCACGGCATCGGCCCCATCCACCCCGACACGGGCCTGCCGATCAAGGCCTCGGGCGCCGACTGGACCTCCGTCTTCGGCGACGAGATGGTGAAGCTCGGCAAGGAGCGCCAGGACATCGTGGCGATCACCGCGGCGATGCTCCAGCCGGTCGGTCTGAAGAAGTTCGCGGACACCTTCCCGGACCGGATCTACGACGTCGGCATCGCCGAGCAGCACGGCGCCGTGAGCGCGGCGGGCCTCGCCACCGGCGGTCTGCATCCTGTCTTCGCGGTGTACGCCACATTCCTCAATCGCGCCTTCGACCAGGTCCTGATGGATGTCGCCCTCCACAAGTGCGGTGTGACTTTCGTACTGGACCGCGCCGGTATCACCGGCACCGACGGTGCCTCGCACAACGGCATGTGGGACATGTCGATCCTTCAGGTCGTGCCCGGGCTGCGGCTCGCCGCGCCGCGTGACGCCGACCAGGTGCGGGCGCAGCTGCGGGAGGCCGTGGAGGTCAAGGACGCGCCGACCGTGGTGCGCTTCTCCAAGGGCGCCGTCGGCCCCGCCGTACCCGCCGTGGGCCGTGTCGGCGGTATGGACGTACTGCGGCAGCCCGGCACCGACAAGCCCGATGTACTCCTCGTCTCCGTCGGCGCCCTCGCGCCGATGTGCCTGGAGATCGCCGATCTGCTCGACAAGCAGGGCATCACCACCACCGTCGTCGACCCGCGTTGGGTCAAGCCCGTCGACGAGCACATGGCCCCCCTCGCGGACAAGCACCGTGTGGTTGTCACCGTGGAGGACAACTCCCGGGTCGGCGGCGTCGGTTCGGCCGTCGCGCAGGCGCTGCGCGACGCGGGCGTCGACATCCCGCTGCGCGACTTCGGCATCCCGCCGCGCTTCCTCGACCACGCCTCCCGCGCCGAGGTCATGGCCGAGATCGGGCTCACGGCACCCGACATCGCCCGCCAGGTCACCGGGCTCGTCTCCAAGCTCGACGGGCGGCTCGACGCCGCGTCCGCCGAGGTGGAACCCGCACGCGACTGACGTACACCGCTGGGCCGCTCGGGCCGGTATCTCCATTTTTTACGGTGGTGATACCGGCCCCTTCGCGTGAAACCACCTGCGCCGGGGCATACGCTCCCCCAGTCTCGCTTCGCTCGACCGGGGGGACCCCCATCGCCCCCACTCGATCATGTCGAGGACGACAAGCGTGGGAGGTACCCCCGTGAGCAGCACACTCTTCAGGACGAAGAAGGTCGAGCAGTCCATCCTCGATACCGAGGAACCGGAACACGCGCTCAAGAAATCCCTGTCGGCGCTGGATCTGACGGTCTTCGGTGTCGGTGTCATCATCGGCACCGGCATCTTCGTCCTCACCGGCACGGTCGCCAAGAACAACGCCGGGCCCGCCGTCGCCCTCGCCTTCGTCGTGGCGGGCGTCGTCTGCGCGCTCGCCGCCCTCTGCTACGCCGAGTTCGCCTCCACGGTCCCGGTCGCCGGATCGGCGTACACCTTCTCGTACGCCTCGCTCGGTGAGTTGCCCGCCTGGATCATCGGCTGGGACCTGGTGCTGGAGTTCGCGCTGGGGACGGCGGTGGTGGCGGTCGGCTGGTCCGGGTACATCCACTCGCTGATGGCCAACGCGGGCTGGGAGTTGCCGGCGGCGCTCGGCACACGGGACGGGGCCCACGGGTTCGGCTTCGACATCCTCGCCGCCGCGCTCGTCCTGGTCCTCACCGCCATCCTCGTGCTCGGCACGAAGCTCTCCGCGCGGGTCACCTCGCTGGTCGTCGCCATCAAGGTCACCGTCGTCCTCACGGTGATCATCGCGGGCGCCTTCTTCATCCATGGCGACAACTACGACCCGTTCATCCCGAAGGCGCAGGACGTACCGGCCGGTGAAAGCCTCCAGTCCCCGCTCATCCAGCTGCTGTTCGGCTGGGCGCCCTCCAACTTCGGTGTGATGGGCGTCTTCACCGCCGCCTCGGTCGTCTTCTTCGCCTTCATCGGCTTCGACGTCGTCGCCACGGCCGCCGAGGAGACCAGGAACCCGCAGCGCGACATGCCCCGTGGCATCCTCGGCTCCCTCGTCATCTGCACCGCCCTGTACGTGGCGGTGTCGATCGTGGTGACCGGTATGCAGCACTACACGGAGCTGTCGGTGACCGCGCCGCTCGCCGACGCCTTCAAGGCCACCGGGCACCCGTGGTTCGCGGGCTTCATCAGCTTCGGCGCCGCCGTCGGCCTGACCACGGTCTGCATGATCCTGCTGCTCGGCCAGACCCGGGTCTTCTTCGCGATGAGCCGCGACGGGCTGCTGCCCCGCTTCTTCTCCCACGTCCACCCACGGTTCAAGACTCCGCACCGGCCGACCATCCTGCTCGGTGTCGTCATCGCGATCCTGGCGGGCTTCACCCCGCTGAGCGAGCTCGCCGAACTGGTGAACATCGGCACGCTGTTCGCCTTCGTGGTCGTCGCGATCGGCGTGATCATCCTCCGCCGCACCCGCCCCGATCTGCCCCGGGCGTTCCGCACCCCGTGGGTACCGGTGATCCCGATCCTGTCGGTGTGCGCCTCGCTGTGGCTGATGCTCAACCTGCCCGCCGAGACCTGGCTCCGCTTCGCCGGCTGGATGGCCGCCGGCTTCCTCGTCTACTTCCTCTACGGCAGGTCCCACAGCCGCCTGGGCCGCCGGGAGGAAGTCACGGTGGGCGACGTCATGAAGGGGGACGGGGGACGAGCAGGGGTGGGCCGGGGGGCCTCATGACCGCGGGCAGTCGTGCTGCCCTCATCCCCGTACCGCCCGCGGCCCCAGCACCTCCGCCCCCAACTCCGTGACCCTTCGCCGCAGTTCCCGGTCGGCGGTGACGACCACACAGGGACGGCCACCACGCCCGGCGGCCAACTCGACGATGCGGTCGTCACCGCTGCGGGGTGCCGCGTCGACCCGTACACCGGGGACGGACTCCACCCCGCGCGCCGCACCCTCGACGACCATCACGATCTCCACCGGTTCCTCCCGGCCGGGGACCCCGTCCCGGGCGAGCCGATCGCGCAGGCGCTCGGCGGCGCCGTGGCGGTCGCGCCACCAGCCGTCGGGTACGGAGCCGACGACGTTGGCGGCGTCGACGATCACGAGCAGGGGGTCCTCCATGGGGACAGGGTCGCATGCCCGACCGACAGGGAAGGATGCCGGATCGACAGGGAGGGACGCCGGACCGGCAGGGAGGAACGCACGACCGGCAGGGGAGGATGCCCGACCGTCACGCAGGGTTGGTAAAACGTTCATCCTATGATGGGGGCGCTCGGCCTTCCGCGTACCCGTGCGAGAAGGCGGCCGGGGAGCCGCGCCGAGCGTCATGGGAAGGGCAGGTCACGTCATGCGGACCAGATCCGGGCGCGCCGCTGCCCAGAAGGCGGCGGCCCACACCTCGGTGAACGGCGGGGGCGAGCGGCACACGGCCGAGGCGACGCCCGCCGGTTCCTGGCTCGTCCTCGGCAAGGACGGCAGGCTCACCGCGTACGCCCGCGGGCGCGCGGGTCTGTTGCGCTGGACGCAGACCCGGCCCGGAGGCGCGCAGTGGACCGGCCCGGACGTTCTCCCGGCGCCCGATCTGACCGACATCCACATCGTCCAGGGCGCGGACACCTACGTGCACTTCCTCGGCCGTCGCGAGGTCGAGAAGGCCGACGGTCCGCCCGCCGTGGACATCGTGCACGCCATCCAGTACCAGACCGGGCGGCCCGTCAGCGAGTGGCGTTCGCTGGGCAATCCGCACAAGGACCGGCAGAAGGCCGCGCGCTTCGGGATGCCGACCGGGGCGGTCAGCGCCAACGGCACCGTCCATGTCTTCGCGCGCAACGCCGGCGGCGGCGTCATGCTGCGCAGGGAGCTGCCCGGCGGCAAGTGGGGCCCGTGGACCGACCTCAAGGGCAGCCTGGTGCAGGACCCGGTGGCCGTGGTCAGCCATGCCTCGGGTCATGTCGAGGCGATGGTCGGGGGTCAGGACCTCATCATGCGGTGGACGCAGGACAAGCCCGGCGGCGACTTCCGCCAAGCGCCCACCATCCCGCTCGCCGTGCTCCGCGGCAGCGCGGTGGGCCTGGAGACCGCGCCCGACCGGGCCACGTACTACTGGACCGACCCCGCCACCGGCGGCATCGTCGCCCATCGCCCGGGCGGCTGGGTGATCCCGCTGGGCGGGGCACCGGCCGAGGGCCCGGTCGCCGTGCTGCGCGTGCCGCTCGACGGTTACGACTGCACGGTGCTGGCCCACCGCGACATCGAGGGCCAGGTGATGCTGGCCGCCTGCGGCACGGAGAACGAACAGGCCGGCCTGTGGTGGTCGCCCACCGGCGAACGCTGCGTGGGGGCGCCCGCGTTGGCCCGGGACGCGTATGGGCGTGTGGTGCTCGGAGTGATCGGTGCGGAGGGCGCGCTGCGGATCGCCACGCAGAACGACGAGGGTGGGTTGGCGCTGGCGCCCTCGGTACGCGTCTGACGACAGGGACTTGGGCGCGGCCGGCTACGTACTGCCCGCCCAGGCGTCTGCCGTGTCAGGTGGAGTGGCGAGTGCGGGTGGTACGTGGCTGGTCGCGCCCACGCGGCGGAGCCGCACATGGATACAGCCCCGCGCCCCTTACGGGGCGCGGTCCCCGTTACGAGGCGCCGCCCCCCGTCGCCGGTGACTTCTTCGCCGACTCCGGGATTTCCTTGTCCTGGGCCAGTGCCTTCCACAGGGTGCTCGCCTGGGGCTCGGCGGCGACGACCCGGTTGGGGTCGGTCTTGTCGTACTCGACCGGCAGCATGATCGTCTCCATCGTGGCGGGGTCCACCCCGTTCATGCTGCGGGCGAAGTCGGCGAGCTTGGTGAGGGAGTCCAGGTCGGAGTCGGTGGTCAGGGACTCGGTCAGGCTGTCCGCGATCCTGTACGCCTTGGTGGGGCTGCCGAGGAGGTCCTGCTCCTTGATCTCGCTCAGCAGGGCGATCATGAACTGCTGCTGGAGGCCGATACGGCCGAGGTCGCTGCCGTCGCCGACGCCGTGCCGGGTGCGGACGAAGGCGAGGGACTGGGTGCCGTCGAGCTTGTGGGTGCCCGCGTCCAGGTCGAGGCCGCTGGACTTGTCGTGGATGGCCTCGTCGACGGTGACCGTGACGCCGCCTATCGCGTCGACGAGCCCCTTGAAGCCGGCGAAGTCGATCTCCACGAAGTGGTCCATGCGGACCCCGGACATCTGCTCCACGGTCTTCACCACGCAGGCCGGTCCGGCCAGCGAGTAGACCGAGTTGAACATCACACGCTTCGCGGAGGGGAGCGTGGAGCCGTCCTCCTTGGTGCACTCGGGCCGGGTCACCAGGGTGTCGCGGGGGATGCTGACCGCGACGGCCTCGGTGCGGCCCTCCGGTATGTGCATCACCAGCGCGGTGTCGGAGCGGGCGCCGGAGACATCGCCGGTGCCGAGGTCGGCGTTGGCGCCGGAGCGCGAGTCGGAGCCGAGGACCAGGATGTTCTGCCCCGAGGTCGGCAGCTTCTCGGGGCGGTCGTCGCCGATAGCCTTGTCGAGGTCGACGCCGTCGATGTTGCCGTTCAGGTCGTTGTAGAGCCAGTACCCGGTGCCGCCCGCGGCCAGTACGAGGACGACGAGGCCCAGTCCGATCCAGCGCCACACCCGGCGCCCCCGCTGGGGCTTGGCCCGGCGACTCGAGGGCGCACGCCTGGATCTGCGGGTCTCTTCCGGCTCCGTCAGGGCGTGCGTCATGCGCCTCGGTTCCTCTCGTTGCGCGGCTCGATGCCGGGAGTACGACTGAGTGAGGGCACGAGTGGGGGAGAGGCCGGGCCCGCGCGACTGTTCGACACGTCGCAATGTGTTCGAACTATAGACGGACCCTCGGAGGGGGCGAGCGGCCCCCGGTTCATTTGCCTGTTACCGGGAGTTCGTTCGCGGTCGCGTGTGCTGTGTGTTTTCTGTCATTTTTGCCTGCTGTTGACAGTTGGCCGATTTGATCGTGATGATGTGTCCAACCTGTGCAAGGTTGAATTTTTTGTGAAGGGCGCCGACAGTGCTGTCGGTGTGCAAGTGGTCACTGTTCGAGCCGGGGGGCACGAAGGCGGGTGACCAGCGGGGGCTCTCGTCGTCGGCGTCAGGCCGGGGCGGGAAGGAAGAGGGGTTGGCTGTGCCGCTGAGTGCTCCGGCCCATGAGGGGCAGCGCGCGTGACAACCGTTTCCGAGCCCGCCGTCCAACGGACGACGGGTGGTTCGAACCATTCTCGACGGGCTCCTGCCGTCGCTTCGCAGTCGAGTTCCGGCCACACGCCGAACCCCGCGGTCGCCGCCGAGCGCGGAGACGTGTACGTCGAACCGGGCCTGACTCCGCTGGCGGCCCGCGAGGCCAACCGCAACGCCCTCACCTCGCTGCTCGACTCGGTCGGCGTCCCGTACTTCGCCGTACGCGGCACCTCCGACCACGGCACCGTCGTCGCCGTCGCGGAGCAGGACCGCGACCGGGTGCTGGGCGCCGTCTTCCGCGGCCTCGGCCACTACCCCGGCCATCTGAGCGTCATCGACCCCGATGTGCCCCGGCCCGCCCGCCCCGTCTCCACGCGCGACCCCAAGGCCTGGCGCGGGGTCTCCACGGCACGGGTGCTCCAGATCAGCTGGTACCGCACCGACCCCGGCCGGCATCTGCTCCTCGGCCACGAGTACGGCTGCGCCATCGAGTTCTGGCAGCCGCACGGCGACCATCTGATCGCCCCCCGCGCCAACCGCGCCACCTGGGCCGTCATGGCGAACGGGGCCAACGTGTACGGCGCCGCCCGGCTGTTCAGCCGCTTCGTGTCGGACTGGACCCCGGGGGCCCTCGCCCCCGCACTCGCCACCCGGCCGGAGTTCCTGGTCAACTGCGCCGACGACATCGACTTCCCCGTCGACGCCGTCTACACCTGGGTCGACGGCAACGACCCCGCCTGGCAGCGGCGCAAGGCGCAGGCGAAGGGCGAGGTCTACCACGCCGAGTCGGCGAGCGACGCGCGCTTCATCAGCCGTGACGAGCTGCGCTACTCGGTGCGGTCCCTGCATCTGTTCGCGCCCTGGATCCGCAACATCTACATCGTCACCGACGACCAGGTCCCGGCCTGGCTGCGCGAGGACGTCCCCGGGCTGCGGATCGCGAGCCACCGCGAGATCTTCCGCGACCCGGCGGACCTGCCGACCTTCAACTCCCACTCGATCGAGAGCCAGCTCCACCACATCGAAGACCTCGCCGAGCACTTCCTGTACTTCAACGACGACATGTTCATGGGCCGCCCGGTCGCGCCGCACGCCTTCTTCACCCCGACCGGCACCGCCCGCTACTTCCCCTCCCGCAACCGCATCCCGCAGGGCCCGGTCGTCGAGACCGACACCCCGGTCGACGCGGCCTGCAAGAACAACCGCGCGCTTCTACTGAAACGATTCGGCAAGGTCATCACCCAGCCGATGGAGCACATCCCGTACGCCCTGCGCCGCTCGGCGATGGAAGAGGCCGAACGGGACTTCCCCGAGGCCTGGGCGCGTACGGCGGCCAGCCGCTTCCGCGCGATGACCGACCTGTCGCCGACCTCGTCGTTCGCGCTCTACTACGCGGCGCTCACCGGACGCGCCCAGCCCGGCTCGATGCCCTTCACCTATCTGCAGCTGGCCGTGCCCGACCTCGCGGACCGTCTGCAACGGCTGCTCGACGGCAGGAACCAGGACACCTTCTGCCTCAACGACGCCTTCTCCACCCCCGAGGACATCGAGGCCCAGCAGGAACTCCTCGACGGATTCCTCAACTCGTACTTCCCCACCCCGAGCCCCTACGAGCGATGAACGGCCCCCACGAGCGATGAAACGGAGTTCATGACGTGTCCGACCCGACGTCCTTGAGCTCCGCGGCCCACGTCTACAAACGCCTCGTCCCACAGCCGGTGCGCACCGTCGCCGCGAGCACGGTCCCCGGCCGGGTGCGGCGCAAGGTCAAGCGCGGACTCGCCCGCGCCCTGGGCCGCCGTGAGGCACGGCTGCACCGGCGTGCCCTGCGGCGGGTGCGCAAGGCGGAGTTCGGGCGCTCCGAGCGCCGGACCCGGGCGCACGACGGCCGTATCGGGCATGTGCACACCGGACTGACCGTCGACCTCGCCCGCCGCCTCGACCACAACCTCGTCACCCATGCCCTCGACGCCGCGGACATCCCGTGGTTCGCCGTCCCCGCCCTCGATGACCGGCGGATCTGCCTCGCCGTCGAACAGCGGGACAAGGGCGCCGTACGCAGGGCACTACGCGCGTTGCTGGAGGAGCACACCGGATACGTGGTCTCCGTCTCACCCTCGAACAGCGAGACCCAGGACATCCCGGGCAGCCATGTGAAGGCGTGGAAGCACTTCGGGAAGGCCAAGGTGATCCGGCTCACCTGGCTGCGCACCGACCCCACCGAGAACCTGTGGGTCGGCGAGGACCAGGGCATCGAGATCGAGTTCTGGACCGTCAACACCGACCTGCCCCAGGAACGCGTCATCGGCCCCCGCCCCAACCGGGTCCAGCGAGCCGCGCCCAGCGACGCCCTCGGCATCGAGATCGGCCTCGACCGGCTCTCCGGCTACCTCGACATCGACGGCGCCATGGAGCCGACGATCACCCTGGAGAACTTCGACGTCCCCCGGCTGGAGGAGATCACCTTCCCCGTCGACGCGGTCCTCCTCCACCAGCACGCCACCCCCTGGGGCGAGGAACTGCTGCGCGCCGCCCTGCGCTCACTGCACCAGTACGCGCCCTGGACCGACGTCGTCCATGTGGTCGCGCAGGCCCCCGTACCGCCATGGCTCCAGGCCGACGAGCGGCTCAGCATCGTGCCCGCCAGGCCGGGCGCCGAGTGGCGGCTGCACCAACTGCCCGACATCGCCGAACAGTTCCTGCTGCTGCGCCCGGGAGCACTGCTCGGCCGCCCCGTCCGGGCCTTCGACTACTTCACCCCGCACGGCGTGACCCGCCCGCGCCGGGGCCCGTGGACCGCGCAGGAGTCCTTCGCGCCCTGGACCAGGGCCGCCTACGCCGCCACCGGACGCGTCGCCTCGCACGGCTGGGCCGAGGGTCCGCAGCCCTACAGCTGCGAGGTCTTCTCCCGGCTCGCCGAGTCCGGCACCGCGCCCCTGCCGCCGGCCGACGCGCAGACGCTGCCCGCGGTGCCGGGCACGCACCCCATGGACGGTCTGCTGCACCACATCGCGGCCGTCGCCGGACTCGCCGACCCCTCCGGCGAGGCGACCGTGGTCCTGCACGCCGCTCACCCCGGCATCGACAACCACCTGGAGCGGCTGCTCGTCCGCCGGGACAGCCAGCAGATCCAGTTCGTCGGCCTGGGGGCGCCGGCCGCCCTCGGCCGGGGCGGCACCGAGGCCGTCCTGCACTTCCTGCGCCGTTACCACCCCGTCCCCAGCATCTTCGAGCACGGGGCTCCCGAGGAGCCGGACAACCAGTCGTGAGCATGAGCAATCCCGAGGCGTCCGCCGTGATCGGGGCGTACCGCACCCTCGTTCCCACGGGGCTGCGGCGCCGGATCGCGCGCCGTGTACCGATGTGGCTGCGCATGGCGCTCAAACAACTCCTGCGCCACCTCCAGTCGTTCACTCTCGGCTCCCGGCTGCTCCGGGTGGCGCGCGCCCGCCGCCGCTGGCCGCAGCTGTTCGGCGAGGGGGAGCGGCTCGCCGCGCCGGCCGGGCGCGGGGCGCAGATCGCCCTCGTACGCCCGACCGTGTCGCCGCTCGGACTGCGCGAGGCCAACCTCGAACTGGTGGTGACCCTGCTGGAGGAGGCGGGCGTCGACTACTTCGCGATCCGCGGCAACTCCGACTTCCGCTCCTGCCTCGCGGTCGCCGAGACCGACCGCAACCGGGTGCGCGCGGCCCTGGACCGCTGCTCCGAGAGCGGGCCCGTCTACGTGACCGCCTGCCGGGGCGACGTCGCCGTGGGCCGTACCGCGCTGTGCGGCTCCAAGCCCGGCCGGCGGCTCGCGGGGGAGGCCCCGGTGCTGCGCGTCGGCATGCTGTGGAGCGACCAGGCCGGGTCCCTGATCCTGGGTCTGGAGCACGGCTGCGACATCGAGTTCTGGCGGCCGGAGGAGGGACGCCTGGTCGCGCCGCGCCCCAACCGGGTCACCGAGGACGTCGCGTCCGCCGAGCCCCGCGTCACCGTCCCCGTCAGCCGACTGACCGGCTTCGCCGCCCTGCACACCCGCCGCACCCGCTCGGTGCGCACCATCGCCCCGTGCGCCGACCCCCTGCCCGAGGACGTCCGCTTCCCCGTCGACGTCGTCTACACCTGGGTCGACGGCAACGACCCCGCCTGGCAGCGCCGACGCGCCGAGTACGGGCACTCCGGCTACCACACCGAGTCCGCGAACGCCGCCCGCTACATCAGCCGCGACGAACTGCGCTACTCACTGCGCGCCCTGGAGCAGAACGCCCCCTGGGTCCGCCACATCCACGTGGTCACCGACCGCCAGCGCCCGGCCTGGCTCGTCGACCGGCACCCCCGCATCACGGTCGTCGACCACTCCGAGATCTTCGACGACCCGAGCGCCCTGCCCACGTTCAACTCCCACGCCATCGAGAGCCGACTGCACCACATCCCGGGCCTCGCCGAGCACTTCCTCTACTTCAACGACGACATGTTCCTGGGCCGCCCCGTCACCCCGCAGGACTTCTTCCTGTCCAACGGCATGACCCGTACGTTCCTCTCGCCCTCCCAGGTCCCCCGGTGGGAGCGCACCCTCGGTGACCGCCCGGTCGACGCGGCCGGCAAGAACAACCGCCGGCTCCTGCTGGACAACTTCGGCTCGGCCATCGTGCAGAAGATCCGGCACGCCCCGTACGCCCTGCGTCGCAGCGTGCTCCACGAGATCGAGCGCGAGTTCGCCGACGCGCACCGGGCGACCTCGCACAGCCGGTTCCGCAGCGCCGACGACATCTCGATCCCGTCGTCGCTGTACCACTACTACGCGTACTTCACCGGCCGCGCCGTGCCCTCCGAGATCAGCTTCGCCTACCTCGACCTGGCCAGACCCGAGATCCAGCGGCGGCTCGGCATCCTGCTGGCGCGCCGCGACCGGCAGGCGTTCTGCATCAACGACACCCTCTCCGACGGACACGACACCGCCCGCCAGACGGCGATGCTCGGCCGGTTCCTTCGGGCCTACTACCCCGTGCCGAGTCCCTTCGAGCGGAAGGAGCGTGAGGTCCGGTGAAGATCTCCTTCCTGATCAACAACATCTACGGCATCGGGGGCACCAACCGCACGGTCATCAACCTCGCCGAAGCCCTGGCCGTCCACCACGAGGTCGAGATCGTCTCGGTGTTCCGGCGCACGACCGCCACGAAGTTCGAGATCTCCCCGAGGGTCACCGTCCGCGCCCTCGTCGACCTGCGGCCCGGATCGAGCGACCGGGGTGCCGCCGGGAGCGACGAGCCCAGCGAAGTGGTGCCGCGCCAGGAGGAGTTCTACGCGCAGTACAGCAGGTTCACCGACCAGCGCATCATCCGCGAGCTGAAGAAGACGGACGCCGACGTCGTGGTCGGCACCCGGCCCAGCCTCAACCTCTTCGTGGCCGCCCACACCCGCGACGGCGCCCTGCGCGTGGCCCAGGAACACATGACGCATCTGGCCATCCCGCCCGCCGTCCGCGCGGAGATGGCCCGCGTCTACCCGAGACTCGACGCCATCACCACGGTCACCGACGCCGACGCCCGCTCCTTCATGGAGAACACGCCGATCCCCGGCCTCGACGTGGTCGGCATCCCCAACAGCGTCCCCCAGCCCGCCGTACCGCCCTCCGACTGCACCCACAAGGTGATCGTCAGCGCCGGCCGCATGCACCACATCAAGCGGTACGACCTGCTGATCCGCGCCTTCGGCATGCTCGCCGAGGAGTTCCCCGACTGGCGCCTGCGCATCTACGGCGACGGCGGCGAGGCCGGCAAGCTCCGCGCCCTGGTCACCGAACTCGGCCTCGCGGGCCGGGCGTTGCTCATGGGCGGCTTCTCCCCGATCGAGTCGGAGTGGGCCAAGGGCTCCATCGCCGCCGTCACCTCCAGCGCCGAGTCCTTCGGCATGACCCTGGTGGAGGCCATGCGCTGCGGCCTGCCGGTGGTCTCGACCGACTGCCCCGTGGGCCCCCGCGAGATCCTGACCGACGGCGAGGACGGGCTGCTCGTGGCCAACGGCGACGTGGACGCCATCGCCTGGGGGCTGCGGCGCCTGATGGCCGACGACGCCCTCCGCCAGGCCATGGGCGCGACCGCGCTGCGCAACGCCGCCCGGTACGACCCCGCCCAGGTGGCCGCCCGCTACGTCGAGCTCTTCGAGGACGCGGCCCGGCGCCGGGCCGCCAAGGCCAAGGGGTACAAGGCCCCCGCCGGGCCCCGGAAGACCGCCGCCGCCCTCACCGCCGTACCCCCGACCTCCCTCGGCGCGGCCACCGTGGATGTGACGGCGGACGACGCGGGCTGGCTGCGGTTCTCCGCCGACGGGCCCGCCGAGGGCCGCCACCGCTGGCAGTTCGTGCTCCGCCACAAGCCCTCCGACGGCGAGCCCCTGCCCGAACTCCCGCTGCGCACCGTGCGCAAGCCGCTCGACAACGGCGGCACCCGCTACACGGCGGCCATCACCCCCTCCGCCCTCGACCACCTCGGCGACGGCCGCTGGCAGGTCACCATGCGCGCCCCCAAGACGGGAGCCGTCCACATGAAGGCCGGCATCCGCGACACCAGGGCCCTCATCGACGCCCGCGACCGGCTGATCGCCCGGCCGCCGACCGGCCCGGTCGGCTGGAACCTCCCGTACGCACAGCCGGGTGGCCGGCTCATGCTGCGCACCGTGCTCCGCCAGGACCACGCCGAATGCGTCGGCGTCGAGGTGACCGACACAGGCATCGCCCTGGAGGGCGTGCTCTGCGGCAGACGCCTGCTGAAGCCCGGCGCGCTCTTCGTCGTCACCCGGCGTGGCCGCCACTCGGCGCACTTCACGGTCCCCGTCCACCTGCTGGGCAGCCGGCGGTTCCGGGCCGAGGCGCCGGTGCGGTGGGTGGCCGACCACCGGCTGGAGCGCTGGGAGGACTGGGACTGGTGGCTGCGGCCCGACCCGGCCGACCGGAGCAGGATCCGCGTCTGCCATCTGCTGGAGGACTTCCCCGACGTCAAGGGCGCCTACGCCTACCCGGCCGTGCCCCTCGTGGGCGACGAGCCCTCCGAGTACGCCGTGATCCACCCGGCGCGCCCGGTGTGGGTGCGGCCGTACTGCTCGGCCTCGGGAGCCATGGCCATGAACGTCGTCGACCGCTAGGGCCCTTCTGATGGATCTCCGTGGCGTCGCGGCGCCCGGCACGCCCTCTCGCCGCACCGGGCACAAGCCCAAGTACATCCAGTACGAGGGCTTGCGCCCGGCACGCCGAGAGCACGCTCCCCCACTCTCGGCTTCGCTCGAGCGGGAGGGGCCCCCACGACGCCGCTCCTTCTCCCACGGAGATCCATCAGAAGGACCCTAGCCAGGACGGATGAGAGCGGATGAGAACCGTCAGGACGGATGTGGGATGAACCGGACGATATTCGTGCTCGGGGACTCCGTCCCCGCCCCTCGCAGCGACGAGGAGGCGCCCATGGCGGGCTGGGGCCAGAAGATCGAGGAGCTGCTTCTCGGCCCGACCGAGGTCGCCAACTACGCCCGCAGCGCCATGACCACCCGCAAGTACTTCACCGAGCGGTTCCCGGCGATGCTCAACCGCATGAAGCGCGGTGACGTCGTCCTCATCGGCTTCGGCTGCGTGGACCACATGATCCACAACGGCACCCGGTACGTCCCGATCCCCGAGTACAAGGAACTGCTCCGGCTGTTCGTGACCTACGTGCACCAGGAAGGCGGCGTGCCCGTCCTGGTCACCCCGATGGCCCGGTACGCGTTCTCCGCGACCGGCGAGGTCCTCAACACCCTCGGTGAGTACCCCCGCGCCATGGTCGAGGTCGCGGGCGAACTCGGCGCCCCGCTGGTCGACCTCACCTCCCGCACGGCGGAACTGTGGGCCGAGATCGGCCCCATGCGGCTGCGCCAGTACTTCTGCTGGGTGGACGCGGGCGACCACCCCCTCCACCCCGACGGCAGCGTCGACTCGACCCACCTCAACCACACCGGCGCCTACGAGGTGGCCCGCATCGTGGTGGCCGGGCTCTGCCACCTCGGCGTGCTCGACAAGTCCGAGGTGAACCTCCCCGCCCTCATGGAACCGCCGACGATGCCCCCGGTCTCCGGCGAGTTCACCATCCAGGCACCGGAGTCGGCGCTGCACTACGCCCAGCGCACCGGCGAGGCCCCGGTCGTCTCCAAGCCGGCCATGGGCGGCCTCGCGGGGCCCACGGTGAAGTTCACCGGCGTCGCCTCACCCGGCACGGACTACCTGCTCTTCTTCGAGGACGGCCAGTACCTCGGCGGTACGGGCGTCGGCGGCGCGGGTCAGTGGATCTGGCGCCGCTCGGTGAACTGGGCGGCGGGCGACCACGTCGTCCACATCGTGGGGCTGTGCGGCGACGGCTGCACGCCCGTGCGGGAGCACCGCTTCACCGTGCGGACCGAGGTCCCGGCGCCCCTGATCACGGCACCCGCCGAGGGCGCCTTCGCCGGGCCACGGCCCCGCTTCGCCGGCAAGGCGGCGCAGGGGGTCACCAAGGTGGTCCTCCTGGAACGCGGCATCCTCATCGGCGCCACCGGCGTCAACGACAACGGCGAGTGGTCCTTCACCCACGCCCACCCCTGGCTGCCCGGCACCCACACCATCGAGGTGATCGCCCTCTTCGGCGCCACCGAGTCCCCGGCGACCCCGTGCACGTTCAAGGTGGTCGGCATCCCCGAGAACAGTCCGATCAGGCTGTCCGGCGCCTCCCGCCACGAGTGCGCCGACGCCGTCTGCGAGCACCGGCCGTTCACGGGGGACTGGTAGCCGCCGCTGGAACTCCGTTGTCCGGCGGCGGCTCCGAGCCGAAGGCACGGCCGGCCGCGCGGGAGCGGAATGACAGAGGGCCTCCGCCCGGAAGCGAAGGCCCTCAACCATGTGTCCGGTGGTTACGCCGGAACCGAAGCCAGCCCGGGCTCCAGGAACTTCTTGCCGTTCACCCGCTCGGAGACGCCCTCGCGGTCCAGGTACGGCGTGATGCCGCCCAGGTGGAAGGGCCAGCCGGCGCCGGTGATCAGGCAGAGGTCGATGTCCTGGGCCTCGGCGACGACACCCTCGTCGAGCATGAGCCCGATCTCCTGGGCGACGGCGTCGAGGACGCGGGCCCGCACCTGCTCCTCGGTCAGGACGGAGTCGCCCTGCTTCAGCAGCGCGGCGACCTCGGGGTCCAGCTCCGGCTTGAAGCCGTTTTCCGCGGAGTAGACGTAGAAGCCGCGCTTGCCGGCCTCGACGACCGCCTTGAGGTTGGGGGAGACCTTGAAACGGTCCGGGAAGGCGCCGTGCAGGGTCTCGGAGACATGCAGACCGATGGCCGGGCCGACCAGTTCGAGCAGCACCAGCGGCGACATCGGCAGACCCAGCGGCTCGACCGCCTTCTCGGCCACGTCGACCGGCGTGCCCTCGTCGATCACGTTCTGGATCTCGCCCATGAAGCGGGTGAGGATGCGGTTCACGACGAACGCCGGGGCGTCCTTCACCAGAACCGCCGTCTTCTTCAGCTTCTTGGCGACGGCGAACGCCGTGGCCAGGGAGGCGTCGTCCGTCTTCTCACCGCGGACGATCTCCAGCAGCGGGAGGATCGCGACCGGGTTGAAGAAGTGGAAGCCCACGACCCGCTCGGGGTTCTTCAGCTTCGACGCCATCTCGGTGACCGACAGCGACGAGGTGTTGGTGGCGAGGATCGCGTGCGCCGGGGCGACCGCCTCGACCTCCGCGAACACCTGCTGCTTGACGCCGATCTCCTCGAACACGGCTTCGATGATGAAGTCCGCGTCCGCGAAGCCCTCGGCCTTGTCCAGCACACCGGTGACCAGGGCCTTGAGGCGGTTGGCCTTGTCCTGGTTGATACGGCCCTTGCCGAGCAGCTTGTCGATCTCGGCGTGGACGTAGCCCACACCCTTGTCGACGCGCTCCTGGTCGATGTCGGTCAGCACGACCGGCACCTCGAGGCGGCGCAGGAACAGCAGGGCGAGCTGGGAGGCCATCAGACCGGCGCCGACGACGCCGACCTTCGTGACCGGGCGGGCCAGGTTCTTGTCCGGGGCGCCCGCCGGGCGCTTGCCGCGCTTCTGCACCAGGTTGAAGGCGTAGATGCCGGCGCGCAGCTCGCCGCCCATGATCAGGTCGGCGAGGGCGACGTCCTCGGCGTCGTAGCCCTGCTGGAGGTCGCCGTTCTTGGCGGCGGCGATGATGTCCAGCGCGCGGTACGCGGCCGGGGCCGCCCCGTGCACCTTGGAGTCCGCGATGAAGCGGCCCTTGGCGACGGCCTGGTCCCAGGCCTCACCGCGGTCGATGACCGGGCGCTCGACCTCGATGTCACCCTTGATGACCTGGGCCGTCCAGACCAGCGACTGCTCCAGGAAGTCCGCGCCCTCGAAGATCGCGTCGGCGATGCCGAGGTCGTAGACCTGCTGGCCCTTGAGCTGCTTGTTCTGGTTGAGGCTGTTCTCGATGATCACCGAGACGGCCTTGTCGGCCCCGATCAGGTTGGGCAGCAGCGTGCAGCCGCCCCAGCCCGGGACGAGACCGAGGAAGACCTCGGGCAGCGAGAAGGCGGGCAGGGCCTTGGAGACGGTCCGGTACCGGCAGTGCAGACCGACCTCGACGCCACCGCCCATCGCGGCACCGTTGTAGTACGCGAAGGTCGGGACCGCGAGGGCGGACAGGCGCTTGAAGACCTCGTGGCCGCCCTTGCCGATGGCGAGCGCGTGGTCGTACTCCTTGAGGATCTCCACGCCCTTGAGGTCGGCGCCGACCGCGAAGATGAACGGCTTGCCGGTGACACCGACACCGACGATCTCGCCGGCCGCGGCCTCCTTCTCGACCTGGTCGATGGCGGTGTTGAGGTTCGCCAGCGAGCCCGGGCCGAAGGTGGTCGGCTTGGTGTGGTCGAAGCCGTTGTCCAGCGTGATCAGGGCGAAGCGCCCGGCGCCGTACGGCAGGTCGAGGTGGCGTACGTGCGCACTCGTGACGACCTCGTCCGGGAACAGGTCCGAGGCCTGCTTCAGAAGCTCGGCGGTGGTGCTCACTTGTCCCCCTCGAAGTGCGGGTTCTCCCAGATGACCGTCGCGCCCATGCCGAAGCCGACGCACATGGTGGTCAGGCCGTAGCGGACGTTCGGCTGTTCCTCGAACTGGCGGGCCAGCTGCGTCATCAGACGGACGCCGGAGGAGGCCAGCGGGTGACCGAAGGCGATGGCGCCGCCGTACTGGTTGACGCGCGCGTCGTCGTCGGCGATGCCGTAGTGCTCCAGGAAGGCCAGCACCTGGACGGCGAAGGCCTCGTTGATCTCGAACAGGCCGATGTCGTCGATGGACAGCCCCGCCTGGGCGAGCGCCTTCTCGGTGGCCGGGATGGGACCGTAGCCCATGACCTCCGGCTCGACACCCGCGAAGGAGTACGCGACGAGGCGCATCTTGACCGGCAGGTTGTTCTCGCGGGCGAAGTCCTCGCTCGCGATGATCGAGGCGGTGGCACCGTCGTTCAGACCGGCCGCGTTACCAGCGGTTACTCGCCCGTGCACCCGGAACGGCGTCTTCAGGTTCGCCAGGTTCTCCAGCGTGGTGCCGGGACGCATCGGCTCGTCGGCGGTGACCAGACCCCAGCCGGTCTCGCCGCCCTCGGGGTTCGTGCGGCGCACCGAGATCGGCACCAGGTCCTGCTGGATCTTGCCGTTGGCGTACGCCTTGGCGGCCTTCTCCTGCGAGCGCACGGCGTACTCGTCGGCACGCTGCTTGGTGATCGTCGGGTAGCGGTCGTGCAGGTTCTCGGCGGTCATGCCCATGAACAGGGCCGACTCGTCGACCAGCTTCTCGCTGACGAACCGCGGGTTCGGGTCCACGCCCTCGCCCATCGGGTGACGGCCCATGTGCTCGACACCACCGGCGATGGCGACGTCGTACGCGCCGAAGGCGACGGAACCGGCGACCGTGGTGACGGCGGTCAGGGCGCCGGCGCACATGCGGTCGATCGAGTAGCCCGGGACGGACTGCGGGAGACCGGCGAGGATTCCGGCCGTACGGCCGATGGTGAGCCCCTGGTCACCGATCTGCGTGGTCGCGGCGATGGCGACCTCGTCGATCTTCTGCGGCTCCAGACCGGGGTTGCGGCGCAGCAGCTCCCGGATCGCCTTCACGACGAGGTCGTCGGCGCGGGTCTCGTGGTAGATGCCCTTCGGGCCCGCCTTGCCGAACGGGGTGCGGACGCCGTCGACGAAGACGACGTCCCTGACGGTACGAGGCACGATGGCTCTCCTCCAGAGGTGCGGGATGGCACTACTGCTGCGCGGCACGCTGAGCGCGCGCTCAGTCCCATGCTACTTACGAGTAACAGCACTGCACACCCCTGGGCGGGTGAGCGGCGAAGGTCACATGGGTTGACTGAGGGTCGAGTGCGGCGATCGAGGGGTGGACGCTCTGGCGGCGGCCCCCCCCGGTGAAGCGCGTCCCGAACGGCGCGACCGGAAGCGCGAGTCCCTGAACCGGTCCAGCCTCTGGCTCGAAGCTGTCCCGAAATCTTTCGACCCCCTTGGCGAAATAGGGACTTTACCGGTTCAGTGACGGCTGTCAGAGTGCCGAACCAGCCAACCCACTCGTGCTCTTCCGTCCCGAACGGAGCTGGTGCGCACATGAACAACCGAAGGACACTCGCCGCCACAGGAACACTTCTCGCCGCCGCGCTCCTCGCGGCCGGCTGCACAGGCAGCGAAGGCAGCTCGAAGGGCGCCGACGCCAAGGCCCCCGACGATCCGTCCCAGGTCTCCGGAACCATCAAGGTCCTCACCCACCGCACCGACATCGTGCAGGACGGCACGATGAAGAAGTACGCGGACGCCTTCAACAAGAAATACCCGAAGGTCAAGGTCGTCTTCGAGGCCCTCACGGACTACGAGGCCGAGGTCAAGATCCGTATGAACACGGAGAACTACGGCGACGTCCTGATGATCCCGGCCGTCATCAAGAAGAACGACTACCCCAAGTTCTTCGCCTCGCTGGGCACCGAGGAGGAGCTGAGCAAGAAATACCGCTTCACCGGGTTCAGCGCGGTCGACGGCAAGGTCTACGGGCAGACCACGAACGGCGGCACCCCCGGCTTCCTCTACAACAAGCGGGTCTGGGCCGAGGCCGGCGTCACCGAATGGCCCACCGCACCGCAGGAGTTCCTCACCGCGCTGAAGGCCATCAAGGACAAGACCGACGCGATCCCCTACTACACCAACTTCGCCGCCCAGTGGCCGCTCACCTACTGGACGTACGTCAACGGCTCGGTCAGCTGCGACGTCCAGGCGACCAGCAGGCTCGCCGAGGGCGACCCATGGGCAAAGGGCGCCGATCTGCGCGTCGGCGACACCCTGCTGCACGACATCGTGAACCAGGGACTCATCGAGAAGGACCCGACGACCACCAACTGGGAGGGCTCCAAGCCCCGGTTCGCGAAGGGCGAGATCGCCACCGCGTGGCTCGGTTCCTGGGCGGTCCTGCAGTTCCGCCAGGCCGCCGAGAAGGCCGGCACCGATCCCGACGACATCGGCTTCATGCCGTTCCCCGCCCAGGTCGACGGCCAGTTCTGCGCGGTCCTCAGCCCCGACTACAACCAGGCCGTCAACATCAACTCCAAGCACAAGGAGGCGGCCCGCGCCTGGATCGACTGGTTCAGCACCGAGTCCGGCTACGCGGAGGACAATCTGCTGCCCTCCGTCCTCAAGGACGCCCCGCTGCCCGAGGCGCTGAAGCCGTACCAGCAGGCCGGGGTGAAGCTCATCGAGCTCGACGACTCCAAGGGCGGCCTGGTCAAGGAGATCGACAGCGCCTCCGAGGTCGGCCTCTACGGCCCCGCCTACCGGCAGGAACTCGTCGACCTCGCGCGCGGCGCCAAGGACGGCGACCTCGACGACTTCTTCGCCGACCTCAGCGAGCGCTGGACCGAGGCCCAGAAGACCGTGGGGTCCTGATGGCCCCCACGCACACCCAGGAGAAGACGGCGCGGCCCCCGACGGCCGAGCCCCCGCCCCCGGCATCCCGACGGGTGCCACGCAGGGTGTACGTGTGGCGAAAGCTCACCCCCTGGCTCTTCCTCGCCGCCCCGCTCGCCCTCCTGATCACCTTCACCTACGCGCCGGTCGCCAACATGCTGGCGTACAGCCTCACCGACTGGGACGGCGTCAGCCCCGACCTGAACTACATCGGCGTCGACAACTACGTCGAGATCTTCACCCGCCCCGAGCTGTTCCAGGTCTTCTTCGTCAGTGGCTACTACCTGGCCGCCTCCGCCGTGCAGATAGCCGCCGCCCTCTACTTCGCGACGATCCTCAGCTTCAACGTCCGCTTCCGGAACTTCTTCAAGGGCGTCCTCTTCTTCCCGTATCTGATCAACGGGGTCGCGATCGGTTTCGTCTTCCTCTACTTCTTCCAGGACGGCGGCACCCTCGACTCCGTCCTCGCCCTCTTCGGGTACGAGACGGACCGGGCCTGGCTGGGCACGTCCACCTCCGCGAACATCTCCCTCGCGGGCGTCTCCGTCTGGCGCTACCTGGGCCTGAACTTCGTCCTCTTCCTCGGCGCGATCCAGTCCATCCCCGGGGAGCTGTACGAGGCCGCCGAGCTGGACGGCGCGAACCGCTGGCACCAGTTCCGGTACATCATCGCGCCCGGCATCAAACCGGTCCTGAGCCTGAGCGTGATCCTCTCGATCTCCGGGTCCCTCTCGGTCTTCGAGATCCCGTACATCATGACCGGCGGCGCCACCGGTACCGAGACCTTCGTGATCCAGACGGTCAAGCTCGCCTTCCAGTTCAACAAGACGGGCCTGGCCTCCGCCGCGGCGGTCGTCCTGCTGCTGATCATCCTGGCGGTGACATGGCTGCAACGCCGTCTGGTCCCCGACGACAGGGTGGACCTCGTATGACACTGACGTCCCCAACCCCCGTGATACGCCGCCGAGTGGCCCGCGCACTGACGTATCTCTCCCTCGTCGTGGCGTCGATCGTGGTCCTGCTGCCCCTGGTGGTCGTTCTGCTGACGTCGCTCAAGACGGAACAGCAGATGTCCGACGACAGCGGAGCCCTGACCCCGCCGGACGACTTCCTGAACCTCGCGAACTACGCGACGGCGTTCCGGGACGGCGAGATGCTCGCCGCCTTCGGCAACACGGCCTTCATCCTCTGCTTCGCCGTCACCGGAACGGTCCTCATCGGCTCCATGGCGGCCTACGCCATCGACCGCTTCACCTTCCGCTTCCGGAAACTCGTGGTGGCCCTCTTCCTCGTCGCCACCCTCGTCCCCGGGGTCACCACCCAGGTGGCGACCTTCCAGATCGTCGACAGCTTCGGCATGTTCGACACCCTCTGGGCCCCGATCGCCCTCTACATGGGCACCGACATCGTCTCGATCTACATCTTCCTGCAGTTCGTACGGTCCATCCCGATCTCTCTCGACGAGTCGGCCCGCCTGGACGGCGCGAACGCCTTCACGATCTACCGGAAGATCATCTTCCCGCTCCTGAAACCCGCGATCGCCACCGTCGTCATAGTCAAGGGCATCACGGTCTACAACGACTTCTACATCCCCTTCCTCTACATGCCCTCCGACGACCTCGGCGTGATCTCGACCTCCCTCTTCCGCTTCCAGGGCCCCTTCGGCGCCCACTGGGAGACGATCTCGGCAGGAGCGGTCCTGGTCATCCTGCCGACACTGATCGTCTTCCTGGCATTGCAGAGGTTCATCTACAACGGCTTCATGAGGGGAGCGACGAAGTAGGCCCCACCCCCATGAGGCAGGGCCATGGCCAGGCGGTGAGCCGAGGGTGCGTCGGCTCACCGACCTGGCCGAGGCGTCGGCGCGGCTACTCGTCAGGCGCGAACCCGGCTCAGCCCTTCGGGTTGCTCATCCAGCCGGAGGTCTTGCAGCGGCTGCCGTTGCAGATCTCGACCCGCATGCCCCACAGCGGCTCCTCGCCCTTGAAGGGCTTCCTCAGCCACTGCTGGTAGCCGGAGCAGTTCTTGGTGTACTTCCGCCACGGCCCCTTCCACACGTACGGCTTCTGGTTGGCGTAGCTGTACTGCTGCGCCTGGATGCGCATCTTGGGCTTCTTGCCGTCCTTGCACGCGGTGTCGTTCACGGACATGCTCACCACGGCGGAGAACCGGCCGGTGAACTTCACCGTGGCGCTGCCGCAGGCACCGGTGAAACAGACGTCCTTGCGGGCCTGCGCGGAGACATCGCCGGCGGCGACCATCGACGACCGCGCCGACGTACCGGTGGCCGTGGCGGCGGCCACGGGGGAGGCGGTGGCGAACAGCGGTGTGCCGAGGGCCGCCAGGGCGGTGGCCGCCGTCATCGCGGTGCGGATGCTGAGGGGCATGGTTCGTCCTCGTCCTTTCCGTGTGGGTTTGGTGCGGACGTTCGGATCACCGCGAACGTCCGGATCGCTGTGGAGAGCTGGATCACTACGAGCGACCGGCCGGCCGGTGGCGTTCATGGCGATCGGCGTCGACCGGGCCGGTGATTCGAGTTCAGCCTGGTCGGAGTTGTTCAGCAGGCCCCCTTCGCCACAACTGAACAAAACGGCGGCGTGGGTTGAGCGGGGCATGACGGGTAAGGCAGGAGAGGAGAGTCGGGGGACGAGGGGACCAGTGCGATGGGGCGCCGCGAGAGGCCGGTGGATCCGAACGAGGGTCCTGTGCAGAGCTTCGCCTACGCCCTGCGGAAGCTGCGGCGGGAGGCGGGCGGCCCCACCTACCGGGAGATGGCGCGCCGGGCGCACTACTCGGTGACCGCCCTCTCCCAGGCCGCCGCCGGCGAGCAACTGCCGTCCCTCGCCGTCACCTTGGCGTACGTACGGGTCTGCGGCGGCGACCCCGGGGAGTGGGAGCGCCGCTGGCGGAGCGCGAGCGAGGCGGCCGAGGAACGCCGACCGCCGGACGACTCGGGCCGCTCCCCCTATCAGGGGCTGGCCCGGTTCGAGCCGGACGACCACGAGCGGTTCTTCGGCCGGGACGAACTGATCGACCGATTACGGCGGTTGGTGGGCGAGCGACGCTTCACGGCGGTGTTCGGGGCGTCGGGAAGCGGGAAGTCGTCGTTGCTGCGGGCGGGGCTGATCCCCGCGCTGCGGGCGGAGGGCGGCGGCGGAACGGGCGCTTCCCTGGCCGCGATACGCGTCCTCACGCCGGGCGAGCGTCCCCTGCGCACCCATGCGGAGGCGCTGAAGCCGAAGGGAAGGGAAGCCGAGGAGAAGCGAGCGGAGGGAGCCGGAGGCGGGAGCGAGGGCGACACCGTCATCGTCGTCGACCAGTTCGAGGAGGTCTTCACCCTCTGCCATGACCCGGCGGAGCGCGCCCAGTTCATCGACCGGTTGCTCGCCGCCCGCGAAGAGGGGAGCCGGTTGCGGGTCGTCATCGCCGTACGGGCCGATTTCTACGGCCGGTGCGGTGAACACCGGGCGCTGGCCGAGGCGTTGTCGGAGTCCGGGCTGCTGGTCGGACCGATGGGTCCGGAGCAGTTGCGCGCGGCGGTGGTGGGGCCCGCCCAGTCGGCCGGGCTGATCGTCGAGCGGGAGCTGACCGCCAGGCTGGTCGCCGAGGTGGAGGGGGAGCCGGGCGGGCTGCCGCTGATGTCGCACGTCCTGCACGAGACCTGGCGGCGCCGCCGGGGCCGGGCGCTGACGGCGGAGGCGTACGAGGCGGCGGGCGGACTGCACGGGGCCATCGCCCAGACCGCCGAGGAGGTGTACACCTCCCTCTCCGCCCCGCAGGCGGCCCTGGCCCGCTCGATCCTGCTCCGGCTGATCACCCCCGGCGAGGGCTCCCAGGACACCCGCCGACCCGTACCCCGCACGGAACTCGACTTCATGGAGACCTTGGGTGTCCCGGCCCGCTCGGCCGCCCCCGACCACCCCGACGACGTGGCCCTCGTGCTGGACCGGCTGGTACGGGCCCGGCTCGTCACCGTCGACGCGGGGACCGTCGATCTGGCGCACGAGGCGCTGATCAGCGCCTGGCCCCGGTTGCGGGGGTGGATCGAGGAGGACCGGGAACGACTGCGGACGCATCGGCGGCTCACGGAGGCGGCGCAGGCATGGGACGAGCTGGGGCGTGAACCGGGCGCGCTGTATCGCGGAACGCGGCTCGACACCGCCGTGGAACTCTTCGCCGGCCCCGAGCGGCAAGGTGAACTCACCTCGCTGGAGGGGGCGTTCCTGGCGGCCGGACGGGCGGCGCGGCGCGGGGAGCGGCGCAGGCGGCGCGGGCTGGCCGGGAGCCTCGCCGTGCTGGTGGTGCTGGCGCTGGTCGCCGGAGCCGTGGCCTGGCAGCAGGGCCGTACCAGCGAGCGGCGACAGTCGGAGGCCGAGGCCCGCCGGATCGCCGCGCTGGCGGACAGCATGCGGTACTCCGATCCGGTACGGGCGATGCGACTGAGCGTGGCGGCGTGGCGGCTGGCGGAGACGACCGAGACGCGCTCGGCGTTGCTGGGCGCGGTGACACAGCGGGAGGAGGACACGTTCGCGGTGCCCGGCGCGGAGACCGGTGACACGGGGTCGAGTTCGACCACCGGGCGCCACCTCGTCGAGGACGGCCGGACCCTGGTCTCCGTGGCGACGGACCGGATCACCACGTGGGACGTGCGCACCCATCGCCGTACGCACTCCTACCCCGGGCTCGGCGAGCTGAGTGAAACCGGTGAGGTGGACGTGCGGCCGGACGGGCGTCAGCTCGCGCTGGCGTCGTACAACGAAGACAGCGTCAGACTGTGGGACCTCCGGACCGGGCGCGTCACCGCCACGCTGCCCACGGGGCCCACGGAGAGCGCGTGGTTCGGGCCCAGCGGACACAGCCTGGTGGTGCGGACCGCGGCCGACGAGGCTGACGGCGGCCCGGTGGCCGTGCAGGTCTGGGACACGCGCACCCACAGGACACTGGTCCGCGTCCCGGTGTCGGCGGAGGAATCGGTGCAGGCCACGGCCGTCAGCCCGGACGACCGATGGCTGGCGCTGTGCACGGACACCCGTCCCCTGGAGATCTGGTCCCTCTCCGGACGGCCGGGACAACGGCAGGACAGGCCCCTGCCCTGGCCGTCCGGGGCGGGAGCGCGGCCCTCCTGCTCCGAGGGCGCCCCGCCGTTCACCTTCGCGCCCGACAACCGGACCCTGGCGATCGGAACGGAGACCGGTATCCGGCGGGTGGACTTCCGCTCGGGCCAAGAGGCCACGGAGATCGAGGAGAACGAGCTGGGCTGGTTCCGCTTCAGCGCGGACGGCCGGTTCCTCGCGGCCACCGGGCCCAGTCGGTTCCTGCTGTGGCGCCTGTCGGACCCGGAGACACCCGTCTTCGCCCATCCCCTGCCCGACGACATGCTCCCCGGGTTCGACACCTTCGACTTCGAACTCGACTTCGCCGAGCACACCCTGCGCTACCTCAACATCTCCCAAACGGTCGTCCGCTCCCTGGACCTGGGCTCGGCCCTCGACGCGCGGTGGGAGGAACGCCCGGTCGACGGCGCGGCGTCGTCCCAGGACGGCACCGCGCTGGCCGTCCGGAGAAACACGGGCCCCGCCGCCGGTTACCGGATACTGGACCTCCGCCGTGGTGACGCCCTCCCCACGACCCCACTGCCGGGCAAGCCCTGTCCCATGCTTCAGGACGACATGGAGGACGGGATCGCCGGCTGCGCCGACCTCATGGCCTTCAGCGGCGACGGCAGGTTCTTCGCCTACGGCACCGGATGGGACGGACGGAGCGCCGAGACGCCGGAACGGCAGCGCGTCACCGTCTGGGACGTGGCGGCGCGGCGTGAACGCACCGTCCTCGACCTGCCCATCGGCGACGGGGAGGCTTTGCAGGGCATAGCGCTCAGCCACGACGGAGCCCTTCTGCTGGCTTTCCGGACCATGGCCGGGGATGCGTTCGACGTATGGGACGTACGCACGCGCAAACGGGTCGACAGGCTGCCGCGGAAGGCCGACTCCGGCCACGGGTTCGAGGCCGCGAGCGGTAGCTTCGGCAGCGAGACACAGCTGCTGGCCGTGAGCCCGGACACTCGTACGATCGTGTCTCCCGAGGGCGCGGTCGCCGACCGCCGGACCGGGCGGGTCGAGCGACGCGCGCTCGGCGACGACATGACCAGCGCGATGGCCTTCAGCCCGGACGGCAGTCGCCTGGCCGTGGGTGACCTGAACGGCCACGTCACACTCTGGAACGGAACGGTGAGCAGACGCGTGGGGTCGTTCTCCGGCACGTCCCCGACCGTCTACACGAACACCGCCGACAGCGTGACCGCCCTCGCGTTCTCCGCAGACGGCCGCACCCTCGCGGTCGGCGGTGACTCCGGGAGCGTCCAACTCTGGGACGTCGCCTCCAACCGCCCCCTGGGCTCCCCCCTGCTCACACCCGGCGGCCCGGTCCTCGCGCTGGCGTTCGACGCGAACAACGGCTCCCTGTACGTCTCCGGCAGACACCAGCCGACCCAGCGCTACGACCTGACCCCGGCCCACCTGGCCGACCAGGCCTGCGAGCGCGCCGGGGGCGGCCTGACGAGAGAGGACTGGAAGACGTACCTGCCGGACCTGCGGTACCGCGAAACATGTTGACGAGCCCTTGGCGGAGGGGACCCTTATGGCCGCCGGATATGCGCGGCGCCGCCGCTTTCAAGGGGCGCGGGGCTGTGTCAATTTGCGGCTCCGCCGCGTGGGCGCGAGCAACTACGACGAACCCGCACCCGCCGGCGACGCAGACCCCCTACGGCGACTAGGGATTCTTCACCGCCAGCGCCCCCACCAACACCGGCGCGACCAACCCGATCTGCCAAGGCCGAGCCCCGTACCCGGCAAGAGCCTCAGAGATCGACTCGGCGTCAGCCGTGACCGGCGGCTCCCAACAGATCCGCCGCACCGTATCCGGCGTGATCACGTTCTCCTGAGGCATGTTCACCTGCTCGGCCAGCGCCGACACGGCGGCACGGGCGGCCGACAGCCGAGCCGCGGCGGCCGGATCCTTGTCGGCCCAGGCCTTCGGCGGCGGAGGCCCGGTGACCGGCTGCCCATGGGCTGGCAGCGCGGAGTCGGGAAGGGCCTTGGCCCGATCCACGGCGGCCTGCCACTGCTCGAGCTGCCGCCGCCCCATCCGATGCCCGAACCCGTTCAGCACGGCAAGGGCGTGCACGTTGCCCGGCAGGGCAAGCGCGGCCTCCACGATCGCCGCGTCACTGAGCACCTTGCCCGGCGACACGTCCCGCCGCCGGGCGATACGGTCACGGGCCTCCCACAGCTCCCGTACGACCGCCATCTGCCGACGCCGCCGTACCTTGTGCATCCCGGACGTACGGCGCCACGGGTCCTTGCGCGGCTCGGGCGGCGGCGCGGTCGCGATGGCCTCGAACTCCTGGCGGGCCCACTCCAGCTTCCCCTGCCGGTCCAGCTCCTTCTCCAGCGCGTCGCGCAGATCGACGAGGAGCTCCACGTCGAGGGCGGCATAGCGCAGCCACGGCTCGGGCAGCGGACGCGTGGACCAGTCGACGGCGGAGTGGCCCTTTTCGAGGACGTAACCGAGGACGCTCTCGACCATGGCGCCGAGGCCGACGCGGGGGAACCCGGCGAGGCGGCCGGCCAGCTCGGTGTCGAAGATCAGGGTGGGGACCATGTCTATCTCACGCAGACAGGGCAGGTCCTGGGTGGCCGCGTGGAGCACCCACTCCACTCCGGAGAGCGCCTCGCCGAGGCCGGAGAGGTCGGGGCAGGCGACGGGGTCGATGAGCGCGGTGCCCGCGCCCTCGCGTCGCAGCTGGACGAGGTAGGCGCGCTGGCCGTAGCGGTATCCGGACGCGCGTTCGGCGTCGACGGCGACGGGACCGGAGCCGGCGGCGAAGGCGGCGATCACCTCGGCGAGCGACGACTCGTCGGCGATGACCGGCGGAATGCCGTCCCGTGGCTCCAGCAAAGGGATCGGCGCCTCCGCTTCAGAAGATCCGCCGTCGTCCGGAGGGGCGCCTCCGGTGGTTCGCAGTGGGCTGTCTGCTGCGGTCTCTTGGGCGTCGGTCACCTGTCAAGGGTATCTGTGTATGGACATGGCCCGTCGACGGAACGTTCCGGCGACGGGCCTTCGAGGGTCGTAAACCAGTCATCTGTCACACGTGTCAGTGAAATTTCCCAATGAACCGGGAGGGGACGGGCATCAATGGATGATTCCGGCCCCTCTCGCTCGCCGTATCCCGTTTCTCAGGGGGCGCACGGTGTCTCCTGTCTCAGTGGATGATCCCGGTACGCAGGGCGACGGCCACCATGCCGGCGCGGTCGCCGGTGCCGAGCTTGCGGGCGATACGGGCGAGGTGGCTCTTGACGGTGAGCGCGGACAGGCCCATCGAAACGCCGATCGCCTTGTTCGACTGGCCCTCCGCGACCAGCCGCAGCACCTCCACCTCGCGGCCCGACAGCTCCCGGTAGCCGCCCGGGTGGCTCGGGGCACCCGGGGGACGGCGGTGCATACGGGTGGCGCCGATGGGTGCGGCGCCGGGGCGGGTGGGCACTCCGATGTTGGTGCGGGTACCGGTGACGACGTATCCCTTCACACCGCCCGCCAGGGCGTTGCGTACGGCGCCGATGTCGTCGGCGGCGGAGAGGGCGAGGCCGTTGGGCCAGCCCGCGGCGCGGGTCTCGGAGAGAAGGGTCAGGCCGGAGCCGTCCGGCAGATGGACCTCTGCGACGCAGATGTCACGAGGGTTGCCGACGCGGGGACGGGCCTCGGCGATGGACGAGGCCTCGATGACATCGCGGACCCCGAGGGCCCACAGATGGCGGGTGACGGTCGACCGGACGCGCGGATCGGCCACGACGACCATCGCGGTCGGTTTGTTCGGACGGTAGGCGACCAGGCTTGCGGGCTGCTCGAGGAGAACGGACACCAGGCCTCCTGGGTGGGGGACGGGGGGCCGGCTCGCTGGGCTCGTGGGGTTGAAGCCGGGACGAACCGTGATTTCAAGGTCACAGAGGTCTTCGGCATCAAACCCATGCTCCTTTAGAAAAAGATCACGATTTGGTGAGTAACAATACGTGCAATTCGGACACGTCTTCGATCATTCGAAGATCGAACGGTGTCGCTTCACGTCGATACGCGGCCGAAAGTGGCCGTATCGACAAAGTGATGGTTTCCATCGGCGTGGCGTGCCCGTGAAGGGCGCGGAGCCGCACACGACAGCGAAGCCGTAGACGACAAAGGCGTACACGACAAAGGACCGCACGCCCCACGGCGAACGGTCCTTGTTTCCACGACCCCCGCGAAGAACTCAGCGAGACTGCGGCCCCCGCCGCTGCGGCAGCGTCACCACCGCCGCATCCCCGGGATCCACCGCCGGAGGCAACCCGGCGATCTGCGCGAGCAGGTCGCACCAGGACGCGAGATGCGCGGCCGTGTCGGGAACCCCGCCCAGCATCTCCCGAGGCGTCCAGGACGCCCGGATCTCGATCTGCGAGGCGGCGGGCCGGGTCGACAGCCCGCCGAAGTAGTGCGAACTCGCGCGCGTCACCGTCCCGCTCGGTTCGCCGTACGACAGCCCACGGGACTGCAGCGCTCCGGTCAGCCACGACCAGCACACGTCCGGCAACAAGGGATCCGCGGCCATCTCGGGCTCCAACTCGGCGCGAACCAGCGTCACCAGCCGGAAGGACCCCCGCCAGGCGTCGTGCCCGGCGGGGTCGTGGAGCAGGACGAGACGGCCGTCGGCCAGATCCTCGTCGGCCTCGACGACCGCCGCCTCCAGCGCGTACGCGTACGGCGCGAGCCGTTGGGGCGGCCGGGTCGGCTCGATCTCGATCTCCGGGCGCAGCCGTGTGGTCTTCAACGCGTCGACGGCGGAGCGGAACGGCAACGGCGCCGCCTCCAACCCGTCGCGCTCCCCCTCATTCGTGTCGTCCATTCCGTCCGCGCCGTCCGACAGTCGTTCCTGAGCCGCAGCCATGCCGGAACACTAAGGGGAACGGGGCCTCGGCGCAGGGCAAGACACCCGTGCGCTGGGTCACTGTCGCATCGCGCTCAGCGAACGGAGGCCGAGTCTGCGGCAGCCATCCATGGCCGGAAACATACGGTTTCCGGTTGTCCACAGCCCCCGCCCGCACCGTCCGGCGGCCGTGCGAGACTTTGCTTCGTGAGTGCCAACGCCAGCCCCTCGGGCAACCAGCCGACCGCCACGCGCGACGCGGTCAAGAACTCAGCCTTCCTGAAGGCGTGCCGGCGGGAGCCCGTGCCGCACACCCCGGTGTGGTTCATGCGGCAGGCCGGGCGGTCGCTGCCGGAGTACCTCAAGGTGCGCGAGGGCATCCCGATGCTGGAGTCGTGCATGCGGCCCGAGCTGGTCACGGAGATCACCCTCCAGCCGATCCGCCGGCACAACGTGGACGCGGCGATCTACTTCAGCGACATCGTCGTCCCGCTCAAGGCCATCGGCATCGACCTCGACATCAAGCCCGGCGTCGGCCCGGTCGTCGAGCACCCGATCCGCACCCGCGCCGACCTCGCCCAGCTGCGCGACCTGACCCCCGAGGACGTCTCCTACGTCACCGAGGCGATCAAGCTGCTCACCGCCGAGCTGGGCCGGACCCCGCTCATCGGCTTCGCCGGGGCGCCCTTCACCCTCGCCAGCTATCTCGTCGAGGGCGGCCCGTCCCGCACGTACGAGAACGCCAAGGCGATGATGTACGGCGACCCCGAGCTCTGGGCCGATCTGCTCGACCGGCTCGCGGAGATCACGGCCGCCTTCCTGAAGGTGCAGATCGAGGCGGGCGCCAGCGCCGTC
The DNA here is from genome assembly GCF_000317595.1 of Streptomyces ipomoeae 91-03. Classification (GTDB taxonomy): domain Bacteria; phylum Actinomycetota; class Actinomycetes; order Streptomycetales; family Streptomycetaceae; genus Streptomyces; species Streptomyces ipomoeae. Next base: position 44,888 of record NZ_AEJC01000414.1, read on the forward strand.
CAGCTGTTCGACTCCTGGGCCGGTGCCCTCTCCCCGACCGACTACCGCCGCTCGGTGCTGCCCGCCTCCACCAAGGTCTTCGACGCCGTCGCCGGGTACGGCGTCCCGCGCATCCACTTCGGCGTCGGCACCGGTGAACTGCTGGGCCTGATGGGCGAGGCCGGGGCGGACGTCGTCGGCGTCGACTGGCGTGTTCCGCTCGACGAGGCCGCCCGCCGCGTCGGCCCCGGCAAGGCGCTCCAGGGCAACCTCGACCCGACCGTCCTGTTCGCCGGCCCTGAGGCCGTCGAGGCCAAGACGCGTGAGGTGCTGGACACGGCCGCCGGTCTGGAGGGCCATGTCTTCAACCTGGGCCACGGCGTCCTGCCCAGCACCGACCCGGACGCGCTGACCCGCCTCGTGGAGTACGTCCACGCCCAGACCGCCCGCTAGGACCTGTCGAGGTTCACCAGCCTGGTCGCGCCCGTCTGCCCCACAGCAGGCCGCGCGGTTCCGGCGGTGGTGGTGTGCCGGGCTTCAGCGGCCAGGCGAGCAGTATGCGGCCAGGAAGCCGACGATGTGAGCCGCGTACGCCACCGTCCCGGCGTCGGAGACGCCCTCGCCTGACGAGTCTGACGAGTACACGGCCTGGAGCACGAACCAGGAGCCCAGCACCAGTCACGCGGGCAGCCGCAGCGGCAGGAATGGGGAGAGCTGGTGTCACATGGCAGGGCCGAGTTGAATCCGGCGCTGCTCAACGGACTTGTTTTCGGTGACGCATCACGTGGAGTGCGTGGCGATCCTCGAACCGGTGGCGAAGGGCTCCTGACCTGCGGTTTCGCGCGTGCGCATTATGTGCGGTGTGGGCGTTACGGGCGAAATCTTGACGCTGAAATGACGCTCGTGACGCTCATTTGACGCTCGTTCTGATGGGGTGTCAGGCGTGTTGCTGGGCTGGTCAAGCCGCGTGAATCGGCGTGGTCGCAGAGGCCCAGCCGGGCAAAAAGTTCCGTTGGACGGTCGGGAGATGGCCGCGGCGGCATCATGGCGGGGTGGATTACAACCTCAGCGGGCTGAGCACCCGGGAGTTCGAGCACGTGTCGCAGGCCCTGGCCCAGGAGATCCTCGGGCCGGGCGTCTCCGCCTTCGGGGACGGCAAGGACGGCGGGCGTGAGGCAACGTTCGAGGGGCGGGTGCCCTATCCGAGCGAGCTTGAGGCGTGGGACGGCTACGGGGTCGTGCAGGCCAAGTTCCGGCAGCGCACGGATCAACAGCCCCAGGATGCGGTCTCGTGGCTGAAGGGGCAGGTCAAGGAGGAATTCGAAGCGTGGCTGAGCCCGACCTCGAAGCGGGAGCGGCTGCCCGAGTACCTGATCTTCACCACCAATGTGATCCTGACTCCCGTCCCGGGCGGCGGAGGCATTGCCCAGATTGAGCAATTCGTGTCCACGTATGCGGCACGCCTTGGGCTCAAGGGCTGGGCGGTGTGGCACCACGACCAGCTGTGCCGCTACCTGGATCGGTACGACTCCATCCGCCGTACCTACGCCGGTGCCATCACCTCCGGTGACGTCCTCGCACATCTGCTCGACGCCGTGTCCGCCGGACACAAGCCCAGGTCAGATGCCCTCACTGACGCAGCGCGTGCCTCGCAGCACCGCCGTGAGGCACGACTGAGTCTTGTGCCCGAGGAGCGTGCCGATGCCGTTCTGGACTGGGCTGACAAGTCCTCACTGCCGGTGGTGACTGTCCCCGTCGGCACTCTGGCGGTTCTGGTCGCGCCCATGGGAGCCGGCAAGAGTGAGGAAGCCGAGAGTTGGTTGCGGGAAGGGCTCCGCGAGGCGGCGGGTGACCCTGATGTCGTGATCCCTGTATGGGTGGATGCGGGCAAGGTCGTACCAGATCTGCTGGATGCCATCACGCGTGCGGGCGGCGAACCGGCGAGTGGACTCGGACGTATCGTGATCGACGATCTCGATCGGATCTCACCCGAGCAGGTTGCACACCTCCTGTACGAGGCCAGGCTCCTGCTGGCGGCCCACCCGACCGCCCGGATTCTCGCTACGTGCAGACCTGGAATCGAGCTGGGCAGGGCTGTGGTGCACGAGGTTGCCCCGTGGTCAGTGCGGAGAGGCGCGGAACTTCTGGACCTTGTGATCGGCGACGACGCGCGCATGCTTTTCGAAGAGCGAGAAGTGCAGGATTTGCTGACCAGCCCCCTTCAAGCCCTGTCCGTCGCCTCCCGCCTCCTGGCCGGTGAAGACGCACGGGTGTCCAGCCTGGAGCTGCTGGCCGGTCTGGCCGCGTCCGTCATCAAGGGACGACGTAAGGGCTCCCCAACCTCACAGACCTGGGACCGCCTTGCCCGTCTCGCCGTACACATCCTGAATGCCGGAGGTCCAGTCCCCGCTCAGCACTTCGGGCATGAAGCCGAGGTCTGGGAGCTGACTGACACCGGTCTGGTCGTCCAGGAAGCTGCGGGCCTCCGCTTCGCCCTGCCTGTCTTCGAGCAGCACTTCGGCGCCCAGGCCCTGCGCAAGGGCTCTGTACTGCTGGAGGAGATCGTCACTGCCGACGCTTTCCCCCGGTGGCGCTACGCGATCGCATTCGCCGTGAGCGCGAGTGCCCCGGACGAAGCGGAGAATCTCATGCTCCGCCTTGCTCGGGCCAACCCAGCGGCCGCTTCCTGGACGTTCGACGAGATCGCCCGGGGCAAAGAGCAACACCACGGCATGCGCGAGGCTGAAGACAGGGCCAGGATCACTATCGCCCGAATGGTCCGGGGAGACCACGACGAACTCCGAACCGCTGAAACCGCAGGCACTTGGCTGCGGGAGGCGCTCGAAGCTCTTGTCGAGGGATTCGGTCCGCTGAGCGGCTCGCTTGTTGAAATGCGGGATGGACGGCTGCCTCGGTGGGGAGTGTGGGCGAAGGAGGGCTGGGTGGCCATCTCTCCGTCGAGATACTCTTCTGAGCCGCCCGCAGTGACTCCACTGGCCTCGCACCCGTCGAACCGTGAAGACCCCGAATGGCGATGGTGGAGTCAGCACCTCTTTCCCGGCGATCCGCTGGGCAGGTGGGGTTGGGCCCGCGGACGGATCCGCGAGCCCCTTGAGCGTGTAGTCCGACGTGGTGCTCTTCTGGTACCGCCGGATTCTCCGTTGGCCCATGAGCGGCTGTGGCACCTCGCGCAGCGACTCCGCCAGGGAAACGTGCCCCGCGATGGCGTCTCCGTGCCCGAAGTGCGCCGGCGAGTTGAGGCGATGATGGAGCGTGTGCGGATATCCGCGCGGTACACCCATCAAGTTGCGGGCTACACCTACGACTCGGCGGACATCCGGTGGTTGCACTCCCAGTTGGCCGGTGTTACCGACGAGGTGCTGCGCAGACCGTACGGCGAGCCGGATCAGGAAATCCCGCGGCGTGGACGGATGTGGCAGGGGTACTCCCCGTTGCTGACGCTGAGGATCACCAGACAGATTCTGCGAGACGCCCTCATCGGCTACCGACAGCTGGTCGAACTGAACTTCCCGTCCCTCGCCTCTGCGCTGGGCCTGTACAGCGCCCTGCCCGTGAGCGCCGAAGGCATGGTGGTCATGCCGGAGGACGACACGGACGGGTCGCACAGCGGCTTGATCCATACCCTCCGTCCCAAGGCCGCAGGGCGCCGCAATGACCCACCTGAGGTGGACCTGGACCTGTGGACCGAGCCGGGGTGCGGCCCTACCTCGCCGTTCCCCGGTGGGCCGGTCGGTTCCAAGACGAACTTCCATCGGCCCTACTACGTAGATCGCGAACCGTCCACTGGCTCATCCCGCCCGGCGACTGAGCTTGCCTATGAGTGGCTCGTCCGTGACTTGAAGGCGGTTGGCTGGCTGGGTGTGCACGTCCAGCTCTCTTTATGAAGGCGTCGTCAAGGTGTCAGGGAGGGCGAACGGCCAGGCACGCCGTCCAGCTTCCGTAGTGGGTGATTTCTGAGCCGGATGCCGTCGTTGCGGAGTGAGTGGGCACTGGCAATGCACCAGATCGCGAAGCAACTACAGTGTTGGCTCCGCTCCGGTGAGTTGAGACCCCACCGTCCACATGTAGTCGCGGCTGTGTGTGAGGATCGGCCGTTGTCGCAGTTTCGAACGCTCTGGGGGCGTACGGAAGTGCCACGGACGCAGAGCGACGGCTTCCTCTTGCATCGGGAGCGGTCGATAGGCGGCCTTTTCCGTTGTATTTCGGCCAAGTTGAGGAGAGCGTCTGCGGACGTTGCCGGACGTCCACGGACTGGCGCGAACACAGTGAGAACTACTGAGACAGAGTGGGACTGGCCTGGTTTGATCTACGGAGAGTTACCTACTTCGCTCGGCGGGTCACACTGCATTCATGGAGAGCTTCCAGCAGCGGAAAGCGATAGGCGATGCGCACGAGCGGCACGTCGCCGAGCAACTCATCGGGCGAGGATGGGAAGTGGATTTCTGGGGGCAGGGTCTACTGAGCCGGGCGCTCCAATGCGCGCTCCGGAGAACGGACAGCTCCATTCGCTGGTTTCCGGATCTCATTGCGGCGAAGGCACGGGACCTGGTGCTGATCGACTGTAAGGGTGGGATGACCAGCCAGCGAACAGGGCGTCATGCCGTTGAACGCTCAGCAGTTCTGGCGCACTTGCAGCTCATTGCCTGGACCAGTCTCCCGGTCTACTACGTGTTCGATGGGCTCGATGTGTGGGCGCCACATGATGTCCTCATCGCGGGGCAGCAAGGGCCGCACAGCGTTGTCGGCTCCGGGGCCCCGTACTTTCTGATTTCTACGCAAGGAGCCCGCCGCTTCGACGACCTGTTCGGCGGACGGGATCTTCCAGAGTTGGGCATTGCCTCGTAGGGGTCCTCCCGCGTCTACGAGGCTGCTGGACGGCTCTCTTGCACGAAACTTCGAGTCCCTGTCGGCGTCGGCTGAGCGTTCGGCCGTCGTCGAGACCAGTGATTGCTGGCTGCCACCGCTGACAACAGGGCAGGCGCTTAGAAGGTGCCTGCTCTGTTCCCTGGCTATCGGCAGCCAGGCGAGTGCGCTGGTAGCGGTGCTCTTTCGTGGCGCTGGGGTGCTGATTCGCCGACGGCAGACACATTGAGGGCGCAACGGACTGGAATGACGCGGCGAAGCAAGCAAACCTAGAGCAGTCCGGAGAAGCGCGGCCACGCCCCCTGCTGTTCCTGCATACGCCTGCATGCCGTGAGCACCGTGTCGGGCGAAACATAGCCGACGATCGCCGGTTAGCCAAACCGGCGATTCCGCAGACCATTGAAACCTGTCGCGCTGATCCCCGCGTGACGCATTCAGTGATTTCCCCTGAGGAGTTCAGAGCTGTGTCTGTCGAGGTCATGGACGAAGAATGGTTGTACTCCGAGGAGCAGGTTCGATCGCTGCTCGAGTGGATGCGTGGGCACGCGGGTGCCGATCGCTCGGTGCACCCTTTCATGCTCATAGTGTCCGAGCAGGCTCTGCGACCGGGAGAGGCGCGCGCCCTGCGAGTGAGCGACGTAGTGCTCCCGGAGGGCAACCTGGGTAAGTTGACGGTCCGCCACAAAGGCGTGGCGAGGGAGATTCCTCTCCAGCCGCAGGTCGTGGAGTTCCTGCGTGGGTGGATCAGCGAGGCTGGTCTGCATGACGACGACCTGTTGCTTCCCGGTATGCGAGGCCGGCCGCTCTCGGCTGCCGTATACAAGCGGATCTGGGAGCAGGCCCAACAGGCCGTCCTGCCGCGGGACGAGCGGTACTGGTGGCGTCTGGGGGAGCCGATCTCGATTCTCCGTGAGTCCTGCCTGGTGAAGTGGCTGGGGATGGGCATCTCGCCCGTCACGGTTGCCGAGTGGGCCGGCGTGACCCGGAGTTGGCTGGCGCTGCGTTATCCGCACTGCTTCCGCACGGAGAAGGTCAAAATCGACTGGGACCATCTGGCCGAGGCCATGGCCCTTCCGGACTCGCCCAGGCCGTGATTTTCGCCCCGCGCTCTGGCTGACACCCAGAGCGCGGGCACCCGCTCATCCCCATCTGCACCGTTGGTCCTCACCCAACGAAGTCATGGATCAGCCTCCTTTCGGTCGAAGGCTCTCCGTGAAGCCGTCCCACTGCCCCGACAGGGCTGTGAACGAACATGCACCGGCCGACGCTCCGGCTGCCCGACTCGCCGGGTGCTCGGCCCACCCCACCCCAAGGTCCCCTTCATGCCTGCACGCCTGCTGTCCATTCCTGCCGTCGCCGCCGCCCTGGATGTCGACCGCCGCACCGTCTACCGCTTCATCGCTGCCGGCGACCTGCCTGTCGTCGACCTCCGTACTGGCCCAGGCCGGTCCCGCGTCCGGGTTCCTGCGGCCGGCCTCGACGAGTTCATCAGCCGCCGCGCCGTCGTACCGCCGACAGTCCGCCGCTGACCCTGGCCCATCCCAGGCCCGTCACCTCGAACAAGGAGTAGTGCCTCGTACCTCCGCAAGTTGAAGTCCGGCAAGTGGCAGGCGACCGTACGCAACCGGACAGGAGACCGGTTCAGCGAGTCGTTCCCCCTCAAGGCGCAGGCGCGCGCCTGGGGCATCGAGATGGAGACCCAGTTTGCCCGCGGAGGCATGCGCGACCCGCGGGCCGGTGAAATGTCGTTCCGCGAGTGGCACGACCGGTGGTGGAACGCCCGCGTCGTTGAGCCCCACACGCTTCGCGGTGACGCATCCAACATCAAGAACCACGTCATTCCCTACTGGGCGGACTGGGAGATGCGGGCCATCACCCGCATGGACGTCCAGAGCTGGATCCGGACCCTGGTCGAGAAGGGGGCGGGGGCTGCTGCGATCAAGCGGGCCTACAACCTGACCTCCTCCATGATGCGCGCGGCCGTCGACGATGATGTCCTGGCGGTGACCCCGTGCCGCAGCATCGACTTGCCCCAGATCGCGGTCAAGCCGCCGCAGTGGTTCACGCTGGACCAAGCGCAGAGCATCCTCGACGAACTCCCCGCCCCCTGGCGGACGATGTGCCTGCTCGGCTTCTACACCGGGCTGCGCTGGGGCGAACTCTCTGGTCTTCACCGCCACCGCATCGACCAACGCCGCTCGCGACTGTTCGTGGTGGAGGTCAACACCAAGAGCGGCATCAAGGAGTATCCCAAGAGCTCCAAGAGCCGTAGAGAGGTCCCGCTCCCGCCCCACGTCCTGGAGGCCCTCGAACGCCACATCCACCGGCTCGACCGGGATGCCGTGGTGTTCACCACCATCACCAAGGGCCGTGCTGGACGGCTCCTTGCCGACAGCAACTGGCGTCGGCAGACCTGGTGGCCCGCTGTCGAGGCCGCCTACTACTTCGACACCGACGGCGAGCAGCAACTCGTCCCGCACTACCCGCCGCACTCCATGCGCCACACCTGCGCCTCGTGGCTGGTCCAGAAGGGAGTCTCGCTCTACGAGGTCCAGCACCTCCTTGGGCACGAGAGCTTTCAGACCACCCAGCGCTACGCTCACCTTCAACCGGACGCGCACAAGGCCGTTCTTGGTGCCTGGGAGCGCCTGGACGTTCCGCTCACCATCGCCGCATGAATGATCCTCCGCCCTGTCCCCTCATGGACGGGGCGGAGGCGCTTGCCTGATCAGGGGCGCTGTGCGACCTCCTCTTGGGGCAGCGTCCAGCGCCCCTGGCTGTCGAACGGCCAGGGGTGGGTGTAGAGATCGCCCTGAAGGAGTTCACGCAGAGCCTCACGGCTGGCTGGAGGATCCGGCGGAGTGGCCAGCGGCGCGGACAGTGGATCAATCCGGTCTGCGTATGCCTCGGCCCATTGCAACCACTCCAGTTCCTCCGCCGCAGCGGACGCGTCGTCGTCTCTCGCACGGGCTGCGCGGCAGAAGGCGCGGATCTCGTTGGCCTGATGCAGTGCCTTCACCTGCTCGACCAGGATGTTCGCTCGATGTCGATCGACTTGCCGCTCCCGTGCCTGTGCAACTGTCGCGTACCAGCGGCGTCGCTGCTCGGCCTTGCGGAGTTCCTCTTCCCGCTGCTGACGTTCGGCCGCCGCGGCGCGCTGTTCGAGATCGTGCAGAAGGCGCCCCAGGCGGGACTCCAGTGTCCACCGTGCGCTGTCCCTGTAGGTGTACGAATGCTGGTACCAGCTTCTGGCGGGCGCACCGAGTTCAAGGCGTCCGTTGAACTCGTGATCGTATTTGGGGATACGAGTCCAGGGATTGCGTTGCTGTTGACGGATCTCTTGAGCGGTCGGCTCGTGTGGCACCTTGGTCGTCTGCTCTGTGATCGCGAGCGGGAGCGCGTGTCCGCGGATGACGATGACCATCTGGTGCACGGCCTGGCCCCGATCGAGATCGGTGCGGGTCTCCACCTGGTAGCCGCGGCTTTCCGCCTCGGTCAGGAGCGCGTGCATGATCCGCAGGGCACGGTCCAGCTGCTCCCGTGACACATGCAGAGAGATGACCTCGGGCGTCTCGCGGGTGTCCACTACAGTCTTGGACCTGCCGAGGGCCTTGCGCGTCGCCCGGACAAGCTGATGAGGACGGTTCAGAACGTCGGGGACGTCGATGGTCGGCACCGGCGGCGGTTGCGCAGCCTTCTCGGCTTCCTCGTCGACCAACGTGAAGACGCAGTCACCGCGCTGCCGTCCGGTCCAGCGCAGCTTGAGCTCTCCCGGTACGTGACCGTGATGGAGCGCGTCGTAGTAGGCCGCCCGCCACCGCCCCCGGGTCCGCGGGCCCGGATCAGGGACGGTGAGCTTGCCAGCAGTGGCGGACTGGAGTCGCGCGACCAGCTCGGCTCCGTCGGCAGGACCGCGCTCGGCCTGTTCGGCATCACCGGCCAAGCGCTCCTGCTCGGCTTGGACCTCCTTGGGATGCTTGCCGTGCTTGATGAAGTAGCGACCGTCCGAAGTCACCACTGCGACGTGCCCGCTACCACGCCAGCTCCGCTTGATCAGCCCACGCTGCTCAAGGGCCCAAGCCGTGTTCGAACTCTTGGGAGCGATGGGCACGGCACTCGACGCTGCAGCGATCTGGCGGAGCATGTCAGCCTGCTGTTCGGTCAGCGTGTACTTCACGAGCTTCGGCTCCACCTCGACGAGCTGCGGGCAGACCACCAAGGTAGGGCCGATGAGCAGCCTCAGAGCGCTTCCCGTCACACGTTCGGGTTCCACCACCCCAACCTGGTCGTGTTGAGGTCAGTCAATGGTGTATGTGGCCCGGGCCGAACCCGTCGAGCAGCTTGTCGGCGCTGCTCTTTGGGCTCGGATCCCACCACGGTAGGTACTTGGGTTGACGTGCGCAGATTGCGTCGGGCTCATTACCCTGTGTCGCGGGCAGTGCCGAGGTGGGCGGGGGTAGGGATGAGCACGGGGAATGCGGTATGTCGAACGGCCGCGGTGGACGGGGCGATTGCGTCCGCCGATGCGCTCTTCTCTCTGGAGGGCATCCCAGAAGGAGCCGTCGTACCGGAGCCGGAGGGTGAGGCGGCGACTGAGGCGGCGGTCGGGCGACTCGGTAGCCGGTTTGCCCAACTGGACGGTCAAGTACGGCACGCGCTGAGACGTACCCGAGATCACGCAGGCAATCTGTCGAGCGACCGTCTCCAGGGACTTTCGGAGATCGTGCAGAACGCTGAGGACCTTGGCGCCACGGACGTACGCATTTTGACAAGGGAACGGGAACTTCTCGTCGCCCACAACGGCAGTCCCGTACGGCTGCCGGACGTTCTGGCCATGGCGATGCCCTGGCTGACAAGTAAGGCGGAGCAGGCCGAGTCCACCGGCAGGTTCGGGATCGGCCTGATGACGCTCCAGTCCCTCTCCCCGTATCTGGAGGTTCATTGCGGGCACTACCGGTTCCGTGTCGGGGATCCGGACATCTCCGTGGCCGAGGCGTTCACGGCGCCCGACTGGTTCGCGGGCGACACCTGGACGGTTCTACGGGTTCCACTGGAGCTGGGTGTGCTCGGTGCGGACGAGGTGGACGAGTGGCTTGCCGAGTGGGGGGACAGCGCGCTGCTCTTCCTTGGCCGTGTCCGCAGTGTCACGCACCTGGACGAGCAAGGTGGTGTCCGGCACCGGCTGGCGCTCAACCGAGAGGTGGGCGAGCCGTTCGAGGCCGTGGTGGGCGGGCAGAGCGTCGACGTGGAGACCGGCGAGGCGTGCGCCGGCGACGGGTCGCGGTGGCTGGTGTGCCGTACGACAGTTCCCAGCCCCTCCGGAATCACCCGGTCTCACAAGGCGGTGGAGCCCACTACCGCAATCGCTGTGGCTCTTCCTCTCGGACCCGATGACGCCGGGCGGATCTACGCCGGTCTTCCGGTCGCGGACACCACTCTGGCCCTCTGTGTCAGCGCCCAGTTCGACCCGATCGCCAGCCGTCAGGCGCTCGACAATACCCCGTGGAACCGCGCACTGAATGAACTGGTGGGCGACCTGTGGACGGCCGCCGTCCTGTGGCAATTCCGGCGGGATCCGGCACGGGCCTGGCGCGCCGTGCCGCTCCCCGACGACATGCGCGATGCCCGTGACCCGGTCGCCGCGCTGGAGCGGCTGCTCCTTGATCGTGCCAGGGCGGGTGTGTCCCACGGTCTCGTCCTGGACGTCTCGGGGCAGGGGCCGCTCGGCCTGGGCGACCTCGCGGTGGAGGACGAGACGCTGGTTGGTGTGGTTACCGAAGGGGAAGTCTCCCGCGTCGCAGAGCGGACCGCCGTACTGCCCGGAGCGGCGCGGGACGAGGACGGCCGATGGCGTGAGGTGCTGGCGGACTGGGAGGACCACGACGGTGCGGTTCCCGTGATGGTGGACCCCTACGACGCGCTGCGCCTCCTCGACGATGAAACCCGGTCACCACAGGCGAACATCCGCCTCGCCGCGGCGGGACTTGCCGCAGACATCTGCTCCTCCTTGCTGTCGAGCCGCTGGCTCGTGGACAGCTCAGAGGGCCATCACAGTGTGCCCCGACCCGCGGAACCTGCGGTGTTCACCGACGTCCCGCGGGGCCTCGGTGCCAGTCTCGGGTTCTCCCGGGAGATCCATCCGGCATTTCTCGCCGACACCGACGAGGCAAGGTCGGTGAGGGCGTGGCTCCGTAAGCGGGGAGCGCTGCTGACCGACGCGGACGCGGTGGCCGTGATCCGCCGCCTCGCGGCCATCGGTGCGGCGGGGAGTGGCAGCCCGAATGTACTGCGGCTGACGGATGACCAGCTCATCGAACTGCGCGACGGGTTTGCACGCGTGCCGGACCCCGAACGTGAGACCTTGGGGCGCGATGTGGGCCACGCAATCCGATTGCAGGGGCATCGCTACGACCGAGCCGGAAAACGCGAGGACATCGACGTTGCGCCCGCCAGGGCGTACCTGCCCGCCAGACTGGACAGTTCGGAACGCGAGGAGAGCTTTGCCTTCGCTGCCGGTCGCACGGACGGGCTGGTGTGGCTGCGGCCCCGGTACGCCGAGGTCCTGCAGCGCGGCGGCGCCGGGATGGGCGCCCGTAAGTTCTTCAGGCTCTTGGGCGCGGAGACCGCGCCCCGGTTGCGCCGGCACCCGCGGGCGCGGGAACGCTTCACGCAGAGCCCGAAGGGGCTGCCGGCGGACGTTATTTCAGGACCTCGGGCACGCACAGATGCCCTGCGAGCTCTGGAAGCGACCTTCACGCTCGACGACTACGAAAGCCCCGACCTACGTGCCGTCGCCTCTGGCATAGCGGCGGAAGAGAACCCGCAGCTCCGAAGGCGCAGGGCGGCAGCGCTGTTTCATGTCCTCGGGCGGGCATGGAGCCGCTTTTCCGACCACGACGAGGTGGATGCCGTCTACGACTACTACGCATGGCAGAACCGGGGCAGGACTGCGGCCTTCTGGCTCTGGCAGTTGCGCGACACACCGTGGCTGGACGACGGTAACGGCGCACCGTCTGCCCCGACCCGACTCCGCATGCGGACCACCGGCACGGTCGCGGTGTACGGGGCAGACGACGAGCGATTCCTCCATCCCGATATCCAGCAACTGGTCGGCAGACGCAGTGATGTGCTGCGAGCCCTGGGCATCTCTTCGGAGGCCCGCACCGAGGACCTCGTGGAATGTCTGCAGCGCCTGCGTCGACGGGAGGAAGAGGGTGGCGACAGGGATGTGCCCGCGGCGCTGATCCTCTATCAAGCCCTTGCCGAGCGCTCCTTCGGACGTGGCGCGGGCGCCTCGGAGGAGATGTCTTTGGGCTCGGTCGTCCGGGCGTTCGGTGAGGGAAGCGGCCTTGTCCTCACGGACTCCGGCTGGCGTCGGCCGAGCCAGTGCCTGCGCGGGGCGCCGCTCTTCGGTCCGCTACGTGTGTTCGCTCCCACGTTTCCAGGCAGCGAGGAGTTCTGGCAGCGGCTCGCAGTGCGCCTGCCGACTGTCGACGACGCCACGGCCGTGATCAAGGAGCTGGCACAGCGGGACCGGAAGCAGGGTCGGGACGAGCCGGATGGGACGACCCAGTCCATCGTCCTGGAGACCCTGAAGATGCTCGCCGCTCTGGGCCGTACCCATCCCGGCGCGTTGACGGCCAAGCGCCTGGGACGCCTCCCTCTTTGGACGACCCAGGGCTGGCGAAGCAAGCGGCCCGTGTACGCCGTCGAAGACCCGGTGGTGGCCGAGGCGCTGGGCCGGGAACGTGCGGTGTGGTGCCCGGGAGCCGAATTGGAGCAGTTCCGGCCGTTGATCGGAGCCCTGCGCGTGAGCGAACTCGCCGCAGGGCATGTCACCGTGTACAGCCCTGGCTCGGCCCCGGCGGACCCGGACGCCACAGCGCTGGTCCGGTCAGCCGTCACTCACCTCCGTGAGGACCTGCAGCGCAACGCCGCGAGCGTTGCCCAGTCCCTGGACTGCTCGTGGGACCAGCTGGCTGACCTGACTGTATGCATCGCCCCTCACCTGGCCTGCTGCCTCGATCTTCCGGACACGGGCGAGACGGTGCACGTGCCCGTGGACGCCGGGATCGACTGGTCCTCGGGCACGTTGTACGTCCGTGACACTGCCGCTCTGACACGCACATCCGGGGTGGGCCGGTCGATCGCCGCCCGGTTTCCGGGCAGCCGCCGCGAGGTGGCCCTCGCCTGGGGAGCAGCGTGTGACCAGGCTGAGAAGGGCCGTACGGCCGTACAACTGAGCCTTGCCGACGACCAGGTGCGGCGCGACCAGGAAGCGGCGGAGGCCGAACGTGAACGACGGCTCAGGGAACTCGGAAACGAGGTGGACCAACGCCGCACCGCGACCAAGGCGCAGGCCAGCACAGCGGCCGGTACCTCGCAGACGGCGGTGATCCTCCCGCCTGTCCCCAGCGCACCGCCGCCCGCGACGGGACCGTCAGTCCCGCCTGCGCCCCCCGCCGCTCCACCGCGCAGGCTCGTCGACCCCGGCAGACTCCGGCTCGTCGACCCGAGCGGCATGATCACGCCGCCGAAGTCCTCGGCCGCGGGCGCGCCCACCGTACGGCCTAGCGGGTACACCTCGGGAACGTCCGGCCTGCCGCAGCCCCGCGCCGGATCGGCAATCCCCCAACAGCACACGCCACCGCGCCCCTACACGGGCACGGAGCAGGAAAAGGTGGCGCTGGACGTCGTGCGCAAGGCACTCGCCACCGACGACGACTGGCTGCGCGACCTACGGGCCCAGCGCGGCCTCGGCGCCGACGCGGTGGACGCACTGTCGCGGTTCTACGAACTCAAGGCATATAAGGACGCCGAGCCGGACACGGTGCTGCTGACGCCCGCAGAGTTCCAGCGAGCAGTGGAGAGTGACGACTTCTTTCTCGTCATCGTCTCAGGGCTGGAGGCGGGAACCGCCCCCGTCTCCGTACGCATCATCCCGCAGCCGCTCCAGCAGCTGACCTGCCGTCCGAGCAGCAGCGTGACGGTTACGGGAATCAGGGGCGCGCACAGCCGGGTGTACCAACTCGAGGAGGAGAGATAGGCCAGCTGGCCGTGACGTCCTGGGAACCGAGGGACCACGGGGCGGGCAGGGGCGCAGCGCCTGCAGCATGGCGCGCACGGCACGCTGACCTGTTCGCGCCGATTTCCAGGCCGAGACCATGGAGGCCGAGCGCGTGGGGACGCACGAGGGTCGGCTCCAGTTGATCAGCCACGCCAATGGGGGCAGCCTGACCTCCGACTGATCTTCCCAGGGTCTGCCCGGCATGCTTGGCGTGGGACAAGCCCGTAACCTACTGCTGTTCCACCTACTCGCTTCTCGGCTCTTGCTCTGATCGCTTGCAGATGCGATCTCATCCCGAAGTGATCAGTCGATGTCCGGATCGTCGGCCTCTTCGAGGAGACGGGTCGCGAGGTCGTCGGCCCACTCCACGGCCCAGGAGCGGAGAGCGGTGATGGTGGCGTCATCAAGCCCATAGGCGGCGAAGGCTTCGTCGTCGGTCCACTCGGCGCCCGTGAGGTTCGACTGCAGATCCTCGCGCTCGAAGCGGCCTCGGGCATGGCGGCGGCCGAACTCCTCAAGCTCGGCATTGCTCCAGCGGCGGGAGGCCGCGAATACGTCGATCAGGTCGCGGGGCGCTCCACGGTCGGCGAGGGCGCGGACCTTGGTCCCGATCACGTCCTCCTCCGCGAGGACGGGCCCGTACGGGCTCTGGGCGACCGGCCGCCAAAAGATCTCCTTGAGGATGTCGACTTCGCATTCCTGCCCGGTGGCCGGGTCAGACACGGTGAAGCGAGCGGACAGCGGGGCGGTCTCCAGCGCGTGCACCTTCCAGCCGCGGGCTTCCAGGCCGGCACGGAGCGTGGCGGCGATGTCGGCCATGGGCGCCGGGTTCTCGGTGGCGACGTCGAGGTCCTGGCTGGGGCGGTTCACGAGGCGGTGTGCCCGCACGGCGTATCCACCGGTGAGAACAAGTGGATACGGGGAACCGAGCGCGATCACGTCCGCCAGGAGCCGTGTGTGCAGCTCCGGCATGTCCGTCACGCGGCTGCCCGGGTGCGGGAGGCGAGCTGGGGGAAGGCGTCTTCCCATACGGTGCGCACGGTGCGGCCGACGAGGGTGCGCAGCACGGGCCACAGCTGGAGGAGCAGGTCCTGGTTGAGGTAGCGGGGCAGGTCGTCGTGGAGGCCCTCGTGCAGGACGGTGCGGTACAGGCCCATACGCTGGCGCGGCTTGCTCAGGTCATATGAGGTCATTCCGGACCAGGCCATGTGCAGCGGCAGCTCCACGACACCGTGGGTCGGCCCGTGCAGCTCGTCCAGCGACTCCGGCAGACGGCGGCGGAACTTCTCCCGGTACAGCGCGAGGTCCTCGGCGTCCGCGCCCGAGACGTCCTTCGGGGTGGGTGCGGGGTGCTGTGAGCTGGAGGGCATGACTCCATTATGGCGGCCGGAGACGTTGCGAGGGTCATGATGTGCGAGCTGGCGTCCGGAGCGAGCGGGGGCGGATCTCCGGGTGAGCTGGTTGCCGCAGTCTGCTCAGCTCTGAGCAGCACGGACTCTCGGGCTTGACGCTCGTTTGACGCTCTGGGCGTCTGTACGAAGGACGATGAGCCGAGAAACCGGCTCTGACCAGGGGTTTTCTTGGATCCCTTCAGGCCGACATCTTTCCGGTGACGCATCATGTGGAGTGCGTGGCCATCCTTGAACCGGTGGTCAAGAGCTCCTGACCTGCGGTTTTGCGCGTGCGCATGATGTGTGGTGCAGGCGTTACGGGCGATATCCTGAAGCTGAAATGGCGCTCGTTCTGATGGGGTGCCGGGCACCCTGTCGGGCAGGTCTAATCCTGTCCAGGTCTAATCCTGTCAAGGTGGCGAGCGTCGATGTGCCGAGGGCAGGCTGCGCTGAGCGCAGACCTACTGGTGCCCGAGGTGAACAACAGGACCAGCGGAACGTCCGGGCTCGTCACGACCGGGCGGCCCTGTGGCTCGTCGCCGGAGTACCGGGCGAGCAGTTCACCGAAGGACAGTTCCGCGCCCTCGGGGGCACCCCCCGGCGACCACGGTCAGCCAGGACCGGTCGGCGGGCATGTCCTCCCCAGGTGCGACAGGTGGAGAACGCCCTGCTGAGCCTGTCGCAGTTCATCGGTGTGCGGACGGCGGGCCTGCGCGGCCTCAGGGTGCGCGCCGAGACCGGGCTCGGCGGCCGGGTCCTCACCACCGGGCGGCAGGCCAAGGTGACCGACTACAGGTCGGCTCGCTCGATCACCCACGACTTCGACCGTCCCGTGCTGACGGAGGGGATCCGCTCCGTCGTGGCCGCGCCCGTCGTGGTGTCCGGTACGGTGCGCGCGGTGCTCTACGGGGCCTGCCGCAGCCCGGCCCCGCTCGGGGACCGGGCGGCCGAAGCGGTCGCCGACGCCTCCCGGCGACTGGCCGCCGAGCTGGTCATCCGTGACGAGGTCGACCACCGGCTGCGCCTGCTGGAGGCTGCACAGGGCCCTGCCGACGGTGAGCAACGGGGCGTGCCGGTGGAGGAACTTCGCCAGGTGCACGCCGAGTTGCGGCGCATCGCGCAGCAGGTGCCCGATGGTGACCTGCGCGGTCGGCTGCTCGACGTGGCCGGGCGGCTGGCCCCGCAGTCCGCCGCTCAGTCGGTGCCGGGCCCGACCCTGTCGCCCCGGGAACTCGACGTCCTGGCGCAGGTGGCGCTGGGCTGCGGCAACGCCAAGGCCGGTCGCAGGCTGTCGCTGCTGCCCGAAACGGTCAAGTCGTATCTGCGCAGCGCGATGCGCAAGCTGGAAGTGAGCACCCGCTTCGAGGCGGTGGTCGCCGCACGTCGACAGGGGTTGCTTCCCTGGGTTTCGTCCGGGTCGGGGTCTCGCGGGTCAGAAGGTTCCGTGTGGTCGGGACGACCCCTGCGCGCTCGCCCTGAGGAAACCGATCGGTGTACCGTGTTGGAAACCGATCGGTTTCCGACTTGGAGTCAAAGCCATGACTGCGTACGCCACCTCCTCTATCTTCGTCATCGGCGGCACAGGAGCCCAGGGGATGCCCATTGTCCGCGCCCTTGTCGCCGACAAGAAGTACTCCGTCAAGGTCCTCACCCGGGACGCGAGCTCTCCCCGGGCTCAGGAGCTTGTCGCGCTCGGCAACGTCACCATTCTCGAAGGGTCATTCGCCGACGAGGACGTACTGCGCGAAGGATTTCGCGGCTGCGACGGGGCGTTCATCAACATTGACGGGTTCAACACCGGCGAGAAGACGGAGACCTACTGGGCCATCCGCACTTATGAGATCGCGATCGAGGAAGGTATCAAGTTCTTCGTCTATGGAAACCTTGACTACGCCCTCAAGAAGTCGGGCTACGACTCCAGGTTCCGTACCGGCCACTATGACGGCAAGGGCCGCATGGCCGAATGGGTGCTGTTCCAGAACGAAAAGAAAAGGGACCGGATGGGAGCGGCGGTCTTCACGTCGGGTCCCTATATCGAGATGGTGATCTCACCGCTCACGCCCATGACGCCCACCGTCGAGGACGGTGTCGTCACGTGGCGAGTCCCGCTCGGAGAGGGTGCCGTCCCGCACGTCGCTCTGGAAGACTGCGGCTTCTATGTCCGCTGGCTCTTCGACCACCCGGAACGGGCCAACGGCATGGACCTCGAAGTCGCCATCGAGCACATGACCTACGCCGACATGGCCGCGGCGTTCGAAAAGGTCACCGGGCACCCGGCGCGGTACATCGACACCGATCTGGACACGTACTGGAACAGTCCGGACCTGACAGGAATCGCCGACCACCCGGCCGGATACAACGCCGACCCCGACGACAAGAGCACCATGAGCTTCCGTGACAACTTCACCGGCTTCTGGAATGTGTGGAAGCACGGGATCATCACCAGGGACTACGCCCTGCTCGACGAAATCCACCCCAACAGGATCAGGACCGCTGAGGAGTGGTTCCGTCGGGAGGACCAGTTGGGCAGGGAATCCGGCAAGGGAAGCCTCTGGGAAAGGGTCCAGCCGGAGAACTGGACCGTGGACTCCGCGGTCCTCAAGAGCAGCGCGGACTTCAGGACGGGCAAGTTGTAGACGAACCCGTCCCGCGGTGTGCTCGGAATTACTCACGGTTCCCCCATCAGCGCATTTGAAGGAACTGGTTCCGTTCGGAAACCGCAGTCGTCGCCGGCCCGCAACCCCACACTACGGAGGACCCCATGACCGCGATCACCACGGCCAACACGGCGAGCGAAATGGTGCGCTCGGCCACGAGCACCGCGCTGCGGGTCGCCGCGCGTGAGCTGGAGCTCTACGACACCGGGGACGTCGCCGGGGCGGACGAAGTGTTTGCCGGCTCTTCGCAGTTGAGGGTGTAGCGCCGAGAACATGGAGCTGTTGGACGGTTGGATGTGAGTCGTCAGGAGGTGCCAGCGTCGTAGTTCTCGCGGTTTGCGAGGACTTCGGCCATGTGTGTCTGCGCCCAGTTTCTGAGCCCGCGCGTCATGTGGTGGAGCGAGAGGCCGAGGTCGGTCAGCTCGTAGGAGACGGTGACAGGGACGGTTGGCGTCACGGTACGGGTGAGCAGACCATCGTGCTCCAGCGACCGCAGCGTCTGGGTCAGCATCTTCTGGCTGACTCCGGCCAGAAGGCGAGAGATCTCGGAGTAACGCATCGCCTTCGGAGCGTCCGCGTGTGCCGCACCGGGCTGGCCAGGGCTGGTGTCGCCGCCCAGCGCACACAGGATCAGGACGACCCACTTGTCCGAGATTCGGTCGAGCAGCTGCCGGCTGGGGCACCCTGCCAGGAACGCGTTGTACAGGAAGTTTCTCTCCAATGCTGAGGTCGAGTCTTCGTCATGCGCTGACCCGGCTCGCTCCCCTCGTGCTTGCTGGGGCGTTCTGATCACTCGGCGGGTGTGACCAGGTCGGCCCTGCCGGTCTCACCAACCTGGCCGTGCGCGCCTTCCGAACAGCATGCCGCGTGGTTCCGGCGGTGGCGGAGTGCCGGGGCGCAACGGCCAGGCGATCAACATCCCTGCGAGGAAGCCCACGACGTGGGCCATGTATGCCACCGTGCCGGCGTCAGAGACGCCCTCGCCGGACGAGTACACCGCCTGGAGACCGAACCAGAAACCCAGCACGATCCAGGCCGGCAGCCGTAGGGGCAGGAAAATGAGGAAGGGGACGAGGACCCATACGCGGGCCCTCGGGTACAGCACCAGGTAGGCGCCGAGCACCCCGGCGATCGCCCCAGAGGCGCCGATCAGGGGGGTATTCGAATCGGAGTTCGCAAGGGCGAAACCATACGCAGCTGCGTATCCGCAGGCGACGTAGAAGATTGCGAAGCGGATGTGCCCCAGTCGATCCTCGATGTTGTTGCCGAAGATCAGCAGGAAGAGCATGTTGCCCAGCAGATGCAGCCAGCCGCCGTGCAGGAACATCGCGGTCAGGACGGACAGCGAGGGCGACTTGTCGTAGCCCGGCGGGCCCAGCGCGCAGGCGCCCGTCCCGGGGTCGACCTCGCCCGTCGGCACCAGACGGGGCAGCTGGTGGTGGATCAACTCCTGCGGCACCGCCGCGTACTGCTCCACGAACGCCCGCAGATGACACAGCTGGGCCAGGTCGCTGTCACCGGCCACCGAACCGGCGAGGCCCGGCATGAAGACGAACACGAAGACGTTCGCCCCGATCAGGGTGTACGTCACCCAGGGCGTGCGGCGTACCGGGTTCACGTCATGGACGGGTATGACCACAAGGGACTCCTGCCCGGGATACGGGAGCGGAATCACGGTGTCCGACACCGGCGGGCGCGGGCGGACGCCGACGCCGGAAGCCGTGAACGCTCGCGCGCGGTGATGCGTATGACTCCTCAACCGCGGATCTACGTGAGGAACAGGCGATGAACGACCGAGTTACTCCTCCGATGCACGCCACACCCGACGGTGAGGCGGAGATCTCCCTGGTGGTGCGGCTGCCCTGGGAAGACGTAGCCGCGCTCGGCCAGGAGGCCGGGCGGCTGGCCGCGCGGATGCAGCGACCGGTGACCCTGGACGAGGCCGTCAGCCATCGATTGCGTTCCGTACGGGCTGCCGCGGCGCATGCGAAGCCGACACAGGCA
Source organism: Streptomyces ipomoeae 91-03 (assembly GCF_000317595.1). Classification (GTDB taxonomy): domain Bacteria; phylum Actinomycetota; class Actinomycetes; order Streptomycetales; family Streptomycetaceae; genus Streptomyces; species Streptomyces ipomoeae. The sequence continues at coordinate 64,870 of NZ_AEJC01000414.1, forward strand.
GGGAGTGCCCCCGCGGTCACCTCGTCCGCCTCGGTGTCGTCGTTGCCGCCGAGGCCTCCGGCGGATCAGGCGATGCAGGTGATTGATCGGCTCAATGGGACCTCAACGGGGTAGCTCCGCTGGTGGGGCGGGGGCGCCGTAGGGGTTCTGTGATTGGCCGGCCGCGGGTCGTTCGTGGGTGGTCGCTCCCCCACTCTCGGCTTCGCTCGAGCGGGAGGGACCCCCATCGCGGCGGAGCCGCAACCGACACAGCCCCGCGCCCCTTTGGGGGCACGGTCCCGCACCGGGGTTTCTTGAGAGCACCCCTTGCTACTTGTTACCAGCCCTCACCGCTACTTGTTACCAGCCCTCACCGCCGTCACTGCCTTTCTCGCTGCCACCAGGATCGGGTCCCAGACCGGGGAGAAAGGTGGGGCGTAGCCCAGGTCCAAGGCTGTCATCTGTTCGACCGTCATGCCTGCCGTCAAGGCCACCGCCGCGATGTCGACCCGCTTGCCCGCGCCCTCCCGTCCCACGATCTGGAGGCCCAGCAAGCGGCCCGTGCGGCGTTCGGCGAGGAGTTTGACAGTCATGGGGGCGGCGCCGGGGTAGTAGCCGGCGCGGCTGGTCGACTCGATGGTGACCGTGACGTACTGGAGGCCCGCGCGGTGGGCGTCCTTCTCCCGGAGGCCGGTGCGGGCGATCTCCAGGTCGCAGACCTTGCTGACCGCGGTGCCGACGACACCGGGGAAGGTGGCGTAGCCGCCGCCGACGTTGGCGCCGATGATCTGGCCGTGCTTGTTGGCGTGGGTGCCGAGCGGGATGTGGCGTTCGCGGCCGGAGACCAGGTCGAGGACTTCCACGCAGTCGCCGCCGGCCCAGATGTTCTCGTGGCCGCGGACGCGCATGGAGAGGTCGGTGAGCAGGCCGCCGTGGTCGCCCAGCGGCAGGCCCGCCGCCTTCGCGAGGTCGGTCTCCGGGCGTACGCCGATGCCCAGGACCACCACGTCGGCCGGGTACTCGGTGTCGGCCGTGACGACCGCGCGGACCCGGCCGTCGTCTCCGGTGCGGAAGCCGGTGACCTCGGCGTCGTTCACCATGGTGATGCCGAGGCCCTCCATGGCCTTGTGCACCAGGCGGCCCATGTCCGGGTCGAGCGTGGACATGGGCTCGCTGCCGCGGTTGACGACCGTGACCTCGTACCCGCGGTTGATCAGCGCCTCGGCCATCTCCACACCGATGTAGCCCGCCCCGACGACCACCGCGCGGCGGCCCTCGGTGGCGTCCAGCGTGTTCAGGAGGGCCTGGCCGTCGTCCAGGGTCTGCACACCGTGCACACCGGGCGCGTCGACGCCGGGCAGGGCGGGGCGGACCGGGCGGGCGCCGGTCGCGATCACGAGTTTGTCGTACGTCGTCCAGGACTCGGCGCCGGATTCGACGTCCCGCGCGCGCACACGCGCACCCCCGACATCGATCTCCACGACCTCCGTACGCATCCGGAGATCGATGTCCCGGGCCCGGTGCTCCTCGGGCGAGCGGGCGATGAGTCGGTCCCGTTCGGTGACGTCGCCGCCCACCCAGTACGGGATGCCGCACGCGGAGAAGGAGGTGAAGTGGCCCCTCTCGAACGCCACGATCTCCAACTCGTCGGGGCCCCGCAGCCGGCGTGCCTGCGACGCGGCGGACATGCCCGCCGCGTCGCCTCCGACGACGACCAGGCGCTCTTTCGAACGTTCAGTACGGCTCATGTTCACGGGAACACGCCACGGACGCCCCGCATTTCAGTCCTGCCGGCTCAACTCAATTCAGCTCAACTCAGCTCGCCCTCGCCGTCGCCCTCGTCCGGGGCCGTCGTCGGTCGGGCTCGCCGGGGGCGGGTGAGGCGGAGCCACAGCAGGACGACGAGGGCGGCGGCCACGGCGAAGGGGAGTACGGCGGCGAGGGCCAGGGCCAGCCAGCGGAACACCGCGACGAACGCGTTCCAGCCGCCCGCCAGGGCGTCCACGAACCCGGGGCCGTCGTCCTTGTCCGACTTTTTCACCGGTGTCTCGGACAGGGACAGCGTGATGGTGGCCAGGCTCGTACGGTCCTTCAGGGACTCCTGCTGGGCGAGCAGCGCCTCCAGGTCCGCCTGGCGGGTGCTCAACTCGCCCTCCAGGGTGACCACATCGCTGAGCTTGGTCGCCCGGTCCATGAGCTCGCGGATACGGGCCACGCTCGCCCGCTGCGTCTTGACGCGGCTCTCCACGTCGACGACCTGATCGGTGACGTCCTCCGCCTTGGCCTTGCGTTCGATCAGCTTGCCGGTGCCCTCCAGTTCGGAGAGGACCTCCTCGTACTTCCCGGTGGGCACCCGCAGGACGACCCGGGTGCGTTCGCGGCCCTCGCCGTCCCGGGTCGTGGACTCCTCGCCGACGAATCCGCCCGCGGTCTCGATGGTGGTGCGGGCCTCCTCCAGGGCCTTCGGCACGTCCTTGACCCGCACGGTCAGCGAGGCGGTGCGGATGATGTGGCTCGGGGTGATCTCGGGCGGCGCGTCGGCGGCCCGGCCCTTGCCCGTGTCGCCGCCGCCGTCGAGGGCGCCCTCCTCGCGGGCCGATGCGTCGGCCTTGCTGCCGGCACCCGCCGCGCTGTCCGACGTGGCGCCCGTGTCGTCGGCGCCGCTGCATCCGGCCAGCGCCAGGGCGGCGGCGAGGAACAGGGCTGCCAGCGCCCCTGCGGGCCGTCGGGGACGTCGTACGTGTCGTCGAGAACCTTGTATGTGTCGTCGGGAACGTTCTGTGTGCGTTTCGGCCATGGTGGCGTACCCCCCGAGGGTCGTGAGCGGGCGTGCCCACTTGCTTGTGTTTGCCGCGGTGCCTGCGGACTCTCCTTCGACGCCGGAGGGGGCCCGGACGTTGGCCGGACGCGGTCCCGAAGCGGTCACGGTCGGGACTCGGCGAGGCCACGGCCGCAAGGACGCGACACACGCCGCTCACAGGACCCACGCGGGACCGACGACATCACTGTCAGTGACGTCTGAGAGGCTGGAGCCATGAGCGGATCACATACGGACACCGGGCATGTCGTCGTCATCGGGGCAGGTATCGCGGGGCTGGCTGCCGCCCACGGGTTGCTGGCCAGACATGCGCGCGTGACCGTCCTGGAGGCCTCGGACCGGGTCGGCGGCAAGCTGCTGCCCGGCGAGATCGCGGGCGCGCGGGCCGACTTCGGCGCCGAGTCCATGCTGGCGCGCCGTCCCGAGGCGGTCGCCCTCGCCCGCGAGGTCGGGCTCGCCGACCGGCTCCGGCCGCCCGCCACCGCGACGGCCTCGCTGTGGACGCGGGGCGCGCTGCGGCCCATGCCGAAGGGGCACGTCATGGGCGTCCCCGGCACCGCGTCGGCCCTCGCCGGGGTGCTGTCCGACGAGGGCCTGGCCCGTATCGAGCGCGACGCCGACCTGCCCCGCACCGAGGTCGGCGACGACGTGGCGGTGGGGGAGTACGTGGCGGCCCGCCTCGGCAGAGAGGTCGTCGACCGTCTGGTGGAGCCCCTGCTGGGCGGCGTCTACGCGGGCGACGCGTACCGCATCTCGATGCGCTCGGCGGTCCCGCAGCTCTTCCAGGCCGCGCAGACGCACACCTCCCTCACGGAGGCCGTGCGTGAGATCCAGGCCCGGGCAGCCGCCGCCCAGCAGACGGGTCCGGTCTTCATGGGCATCGAGGGCGGTGTGGGCCGACTGCCGCTCGCGGTCGCCGAGTCGGTGCGCTCGCGCGGCGCCGAGATCCTCACCGGGGCCCTCGTCACGGAGCTGCGCCGAGAGACGCCCGGCGGCTGGCGCGTCGTCGCCGGGGACCGCGTGCTGCACGCCGACGCCGTGATCGTGGCCGTCCCCGCCCCGGCCGCCGCCGGCCTGCTGCGCGCCGAGGCACCGGAGGCCGCCGCCGAGCTGGCCGCCGTGGAGTACGCCTCCATGGCCCTCGTCACCCTCGCCTACCGCCGCGCCGATGTCACCCTCCCCGAGGGCAGCGGCTTCCTGGTGCCGCCGGTGGACGGGCGGACGATCAAGGCGTCCACGTTCTCGTCCCAGAAATGGGGCTGGGTCGCCGAGCAGAACCCCGACCTGCTGGTCCTGCGCACCTCCGTCGGCCGGTACGGCGAGACGGAGATCCTCGATCGCGACGACGCCCACCTCGTGGACGTCTCCCGCCACGACCTCCACGAGGCCACGGGCCTGTCCGCCACCCCGGTCGAGACCCGGGTCACCCGCTGGCACGAGGGCCTGCCTCAATACCCCGTCGGCCACCACGCGCGCGTGGCCCGCCTCCGCGAGCACGTGGCGAAGCTGCCGGGCCTCGCGGTCTGCGGCGCGGCGTACGACGGCGTCGGCATCCCGGCCTGCGTGGCGAGCGCGGCGGCGGCGGTGGACCAGATCCACGGCGACCTGCGCCGTGTGCAGGACCTCACCGCCAACCCGGTGCAAAGTCTCCACGGCGGAGCGGGAGAATAAGAACCATGAGCGACGACGCCCCCACCACCGAGTCCGGCCGCATCCCCAACAAGGGCAAGCTGGCCAAGGACCTCAACGAGGTCATCCGCTACACGCTGTGGTCCGTCTTCAAGCTGAAGGACGTCCTGCCGGAGGACCGCGCCGGATACGCCGACGAGGTCCAGGAGCTGTTCGACCAGCTCGCCGCGAAGGACGTGACCATCCGCGGCACGTACGACGTGTCCGGCCTGCGCGCCGACGCCGACCTCATGATCTGGTGGCACGCCGAGACCAGCGACCAGCTCCAGGAGGCGTACAACCTCTTCCGCCGCACCAAGCTGGGCCGCGCGCTCACGCCGGTGTGGTCGAACATGGCGCTGCACCGCCCCGCCGAGTTCAACCGCTCGCACATCCCGGCGTTCCTCGCCGACGAGACGCCGCGCAACTATGTCAGCGTCTACCCCTTCGTCCGCTCCTACGACTGGTACCTGCTGCCCGACGAGGACCGCCGCCGCATGCTCGCCGACCACGGCAAGATGGCCCGCGGTTTCCCCGACGTCCGCGCCAACACGGTCGCCTCGTTCTCGCTCGGCGACTACGAGTGGATCCTGGCCTTCGAGGCCGACGAGCTGTACCGCATCGTCGACCTCATGCGCCATCTGCGGGCTTCGGAGGCCCGGATGCACGTCCGCGAGGAGGTCCCGTTCTTCACGGGCCGCAGGAAGTCGGTGACGGAGCTGGTGGCGGGCTTGGCTTAGCCAGGAAGCACCGGCCATGACCCGCGCCCCATGCTTTCAAGGGGCGCGGGGCTGTGTTCCGACCGCGCGGTGCTCGGCTTCGGCTCCGGGTGCGCCGCACAGGCAGCCCTCCGCTTCGGCAGCCGCCCCTCCAACAGATATGCCTCCAGGTAGCCGTTGACACACTTGTTGGGCCCACCCGCAACGCCGTGGCTACCGGCATCCCGCTCCGTCACCAGCACCGACCCCCGAAGCCGCCGGTGCAGTTCGAGAGCCCCGTCATAAGGCGCGGCAGCGTCCCGCTCGGCCGCGAGAACGAGTGTCGGCGGCAGTTCACCCGGGCCCGTGCGCACATCCAGTGGTCGTTGCCGCGGCCCGCCCCAGTACGCACACGGCAGGTTCGTCCACACGTTGTCCCACGTCTCGAAGGGCGCGGTGCGCGCGAGCCGGGTGTTGTCGTGGTCCCAGACGCGCCACTCGGTCGGCCAGGGCGCGTCGTTGCACTCGACGGCGGTGTAGACGGCGTTGGAGTTCTCCTGCTCGACGGCCGCCTCCGGGTACGGCCCGGCCAGCTGGATCAGCGGCTCGGGGTCGCCCTTGCGATACGCGGACAGGGCGAGCGCGCGCTGCGGCCAGTAGTCGTCGTAGTACGCGGCCTGCAGCAACGCGCTCTTCAACTGGCCCGGCCCCACCTTGCCGCCCGCCGGCTCGGCGGCCAGCCGTGCCGCCACCCGCTCATAGCTCCGCAGCACCTTCTCCGGGGTGTTCCCCAGCCCGTACACCGTGTGGTGCTTGGCGACCCAGGCCCGGAAGTCCGCCCAACGCACCTCGAAGGCCGCCGACTGGTCGAGGTTGTTCCGGTACCAGATCTGGTCGGGATCGGGATCCACCGCCGAGTCGAAGACCATCCGGCGTACCCGGGAGGGGAACAGCGTGGCGTAGAGCGCCCCGAAGTACGTGCCGTACGACGCCCCCATGAACGTCAGCCGCCGCTCGCCGAGCGCGGCGCGCAGGACATCCAGGTCACGGGCGTTGTTGAGCGAATGGTAGTGCCGCAGCGCGCTTCCGCCCCGCTGCGCACACCCGCGCGCGTACGCCTTCGCCCGCGCGATCCGCTCCTTCTTGTACGACTCCGAGGGGTGCGTCGGCGCCTGTGAGGGCCCCCGGTGCAGTTGCTTCGGGTCCTGACAGGACAAGGGTGCCGACCGCCCGACCCCGCGCGGGGCGTACCCGACCAGGTCGTACGCCGCCCCGATCCGCTTCCACTCCGGGAGGAACCCGAGGACCGGAAAGGACATGCCGGACGCCCCCGGCCCACCCGGATTGAACACGAGGGCCCCTTGGCGTGCGACCTTCTTCCCCCGGGGGCCCTTTCCGGTGGCCGCGACCCGACTGACGGTCAGTGAGATCTGCTTCCCGTGCGGCCGCGCGTAGTCCAACGGCACCTGGACGGTCCCACACCGAAACCCTTCGGGCAGCCCCTCGACCACCGGACACTTCCCGAACCGGATCCCGCCCGCCTCGGCCCGCCGCACGGCAACCGAGACCCCGTACACCTCAGCGGTCACGGTCCGGCCTTGAGCAGGGGCAGCACCGAGCCCGCTCAACAACACCGACCCGACGGCCCCGTAGAGAACGGCAGCGCGCATCACATATCCCTCCGCACATAAAAGCGACAAAAGGGATGTTTTAGTTCGGGAAGGGTGGATGTAAAGCACCGCCCCGCAGTGTCGCCGTCGGGGGGCGCGGGGCTGTATCGATAGACGGCTCCGCCGCGCGGGCGAGGCCGGC